>NZ_BAABDH010000016.1:0-226550 GCF_039539525.1 Hymenobacter algoricola
CCTGCGCGGCCGCGTCCAGGTAGCGGGCCCGCCCGCCCGTGGCCGGCTTGGGGGCCAGCGAGCCGGTGGCGGCCTGCAGACGCAGCAGGTCTTTGACAAACGAGCCGCTCACGCCGAAGCGCCGCGCCACGGCTACTTTCCGGGCACCCGGCTCCTGGCATGCCGCTGCTACCTGGGTGCGTAAATCAAGCGAATACGGTCTCATCTTACAGAATACGGCCACCCGACAAATACGGACGAACTGTTCACGAATCCGCTATATGTACGCAAGAAGCCTTCGGGAAGCATACCCAAATCAGCTTGCTTCCCGAAAGTCTGGCTTTATAGGCCTAACGTGTCGAGTGGGGAAGCGGGGCGGGTAGTTTGCGCCACAGGCGAATGGATTTCGGTGGTTTTGGTGCGGCTATGGCCCAGCCTACCGCTTACTTACTCTGCTCCGCTGCCGGCACCAGCCGAAAATACGTGGCCCGAAACCGGTTGTCTACCACTGTGCCCTGCACTTCCGCCTGCCGGATGGCGCTGCAGAAGCCGTCTTTGGCGTGGGCATCGCCGTGGGAATCGATGGTGGTGCCATCCACGAAGTAGGCCTGCCCGTTCAGGCGAATGGCCAGGTCGCAGCTTTGGCCCGGCAAGCCCAGCCGGCACTGCCCGCAGGCTGCCTCAACCACCCGTATTTCTTGGGCGGTATCAGCAACCGTGGTGCCGGCGGCGGCCCCTTGCTGTGCCTGCGCCGCGGCCGAGGTAAAAAAGCTCAGCAGCAGCAGGGTCAAAAACGGTTTCATAAGGCAGTTGGTTGGGTTGACGGGGAACGGGGGCGAAGGTACTGGTTTAGGACAACTGCCGGGGAGTCCTGCCCGCCGCTATCCGGCTTTGCGCCGCCGCTTACCGGGGCGGGCCGAGCAGCTGGAGCGTCTTGTTATCCGCTGAGCCGCGGAAGAATTTTTCCAGCACGGCCTGAAACACCGGGTTGCTTTGTAAAGAAGCAAACAAGGTCATCGACGACTTCAGCTTCAGATCGTCGGGAGCCCCGAATATCCGGCTGGCGTCACTGGATTCCAGCTGCAGCAGCTCCTGACAGATGCTGACGAGCCGGCTGCCCAGCACCGGGTGCTGCACGTAAGCCTCCGCCTCCCGGCGGTCCTGGATGGCGTAAAACTTCGCCGTCTCACTGAACCCCAACCCCTGAATCTGGGGAAAAACATACCACATCCAGTGGCTCCGCTTGCGGCCGGCCCTGACCTCGGCCAGGGCAGTGGCGTAGTCGGTTTCCTGGGCGGTGAGGAAGCGCTGTAAGCTGTTTTCGGTGGGCATCGGCTGGAGGCTTTAAAACGAGGAATACCTGCCCCGGGGCGGGCAGGTATTCCGGCTCTACGAAACCGGTTGGGCCGGGGTAAGCGCCGCCGCACAAAACGCCCGGCAGGCCGCGCCTCGCTCAACGGGAGTCATTCCACGCAGAAAAGGCCTGCCCGGTACCGGGCAGGCCTTTTCTGCGTGGAATGACTCCCGTTGCCTCAGGGAAACTTGGGGTACTTGGAGAAGTCCGGGGTGCGCTTCTCCACAAAGGCGTTGCGGCCTTCCTTGGCTTCCTCGCTCAGGTAGTAGAGCAGCGTGGCGTTGCCGGCCAGCTCCTGAATGCCGGCCTGCCCGTCGAGCTCGGCATTGAAGGCCGACTTGAGCATGCGCAGGGCCAGGGGGCTTTTCTCCAGAATCTTCCTGCACCAGGCCACGGTGGTTTCCTCCAGCTTATCGAGCGGTACCACTTTGTTGACCAGGCCCATGTCGAGGGCTTCCTGGGCGTCGTACTGGTCGCACAAAAACCAGATTTCGCGGGCCTTCTTCTGGCCCACCACCCGCGCCAGGTAGGAAGCGCCGAAGCCGCCGTCGAAGGAGCCGACTTTGGGGCCGGTCTGCCCGAAGCGGGCGTTGTCGGCGGCAATGCTCAGGTCGCAGACGACGTGCAGCACGTGGCCGCCACCGATGGCCCAGCCGGCCACCATGGCAATGACGGGCTTGGGAATGGAGCGGATCTGCTTCTGCAGATCCAGCACGTTCAGCCGGGGCACCGTGTCCTCGCCGATGTAGCCGCCGTGGCCCCGCACGCTCTGGTCGCCGCCCGAGCAGAAGGCTTTGCCGCCCTCGCCCGTGAGCACCACCACGCCGATGTCGGTGCGCATGCGGCAGATGTCCATGGCCTCAATCATCTCCTGCACCGTGAGGGGCGTGAAGGCGTTGTGGACCTGGGGGCGGTTGATGCTGATTTTGGCGATGCCCTCGTGGAAGGTGAAGAGGATTTCGCGGAACTCCTTGATCGGGGTCCAGAT
This sequence comes from Hymenobacter algoricola, assembly GCF_039539525.1. NCBI lineage: Bacteria > Pseudomonadati > Bacteroidota > Cytophagia > Cytophagales > Hymenobacteraceae > Hymenobacter > Hymenobacter algoricola. The sequence continues at coordinate 2,322 of NZ_BAABDH010000016.1, forward strand.
GATTTGTTCAGCCATAAAAGGAGGAAAAAAGAACGTCATGCTGAACAAAGCCGAAGCATCTCGCGGGCAATGGTAATCAGATTACCGTGGCGGTAGAGCTGCTTCGGCTTTGCTCAGCATGACAACGATTGGTAGAGTTAAGAGGAGAAAGACGTGCGCACGGCGGCGCGGTACTGCTCGAAAAAGGCGGCGTTGGTGGCGCTGTCGGTGGTGATTTCCAGCAGCGCCGCGCTGCTGCCGGGTGCAAAGAAAACCGACAAAGCCGTTTTGAGTTCAGCAAAGGTAGTGGCCGTGAAGTAGCGCAGCCCAAAATCCCGGGCCGTGTGCTCGGCCGTGAGCGGCTGGCGGGTTTCGAAGAGCTCCTCTAGCTCCGGCTGCTGCCGCGGCCCGTCGATGAGGCGGAAGATGCCGCCGCCGTGGTTGTTGAACAGCACCACGCGCAGGTTGGGCGTAGCATAGTTTTGCCAGAAGGCATTGCGGTCGTAGAAAAAGGCCACGTCGCCGGTCATGAGCACCACGGGCCGCGCGGGCTGGGCCAGGGCCGCGCCCACGGCCGTGCTGGTGCAGCCGTCGATGCCGCTGGTGCCGCGGTTGGCGAATACTTCCACGCTTTTGGTATCGGGCACGCCCAGAATGTTGGCGTAGCGCACGGCCATGCTGTTGGCCAGGTGCAGCGCGGTGTGGTCGGGGAGGTGGCGCAGAGCGTGGTGGAAGGCCGTAAATTCGTTGAACGGCTGCTCGGGCTGGGCCATAAAATCGGCCAGGAAATCCCGGGCCCAGCGGTCGGCTTTGTGCCAGGGCGTGGCGTAGGCAGCTTTGGCCGCGGCGTCTTTTTCCGGCACCGCCCAGCCCGCTTGCGGCCAGGTGAGGCGCTCGGGGGCACTGGCCGGAATCGGGCCGGCAGGTCCTGGAACGGCTTTGGCGGCGGGCTCCGCTGGCCTGGCCGCACCGGGTGCTTCGTCCGTAGCCGTCAAAACCCGGCCCTCGGCCAGCGGATCAGCAGCGGCCAGCTGCCGGAAAAAGTCGGCGGGGTCGAGGCGGATGATGCGGGTCAGGGATTTGAACGTGTCGGCTACCGGCCCGGCAGCCTGCACGTGCCAGTGCTGGGCCGGGGCCGCGTCGCGCAAATACAGCTTCAGCGCCTTGGAAATCAGGGACTGGCCGAAGGTGATAAGCAGCTCGGGCCGCAGTGCCGCCTTCAGCCCCGGCTCCGGCACGGCCAGAAACAGGTCGTGGTGGCTGATGGGGGCGGTGCGCAGGTCGTAGGTGGCCCCCATGGGCTGGTGCAGGTTGGCAATACTGTCGCCCACTACCGGCGTCTGGTAGGCGGTGCTGAACTGGCGCAGGGCCAGCCGCAGCGCGTCGTCGGGGCGGTGCTGGCCGGCCACCACCAGCACCCGCGGCGTGGTCCGGACGGCCTGGCGCAGGGCTGCCACCTCGGGGCCGGCAAGGTGGGCTGCTCCGGTGGTTTCCCGGATGATGCGGACCTTCTCAAACCGGATTTCCTCGCCCTGCTTGGGGTAAAAGGGCTCCCGCAGCGGCACGTTTACCTGCACCGGCCCGGCCGGAAACTGCTGGGCCAGGTTGATGGCCTCCGATACCAGGCGGGCCGAATGCCATTGGGCGTCGGCGTGGGAGGTGTCGGCGGGGAAGGTGAACGTGCCTTTGGCGTGGGCTCCGTAGAGGTCGGTCTGGCGGATGGTCTGGCCGTCGAGCTGGTCAATCCACTCCGGGGGGCGGTCGGCGGTGAAGATGACGAGCGGAATCTGCTGGAAAAAGGCCTCGGCCACGGCCGGCGCATAGTTCAGCCCCGCCGTGCCGGACGTGCACACCAGCGCCACGGCCCGCTGCTGGCTCTGGGCCAGCCCCAGCCCGATAAAGGCTGCTGCCCGCTCGTCGGGCACCGTGCGCACCCTGATGGCCGGGTGGCGGGCAAAGGCAATGGTCAGCGGCGCGCACCGGCTGCCCGGCGACAGCACCACGTCGGTAATGCCGTGCTGGGCGCAGATTTCGGCGATGTTATGAACAGCCTGCATTTTTAACTGAGAATTAAAAATTAAAAACCGAGTTGCTGACACGAGTCAGGGGCGAGAATCAACCAGACCAGACGAAGCCTGATTTTTAATTCTCAACTTTTAAGTAAGCACCGCGGCCACGGTGCTGAGCTTCATTTCCGTTTCGCTCCATTCGCGCGCCGGGTCCGAGTCGACGGTCAGGCCGGTGCCGGCGTACAACACGGCTTCGGTCGGGCGGAGCTGCAGGCAGCGCAGGTTCACGAACAACCGCGCCACGCCCGCCTGGGGCAGGTTCACGGGGCCCAGAAAACCGCTGTAGTAGGCCCGGTCGTAGCCTTCGTGCTGGTGCAAAAAGTGCAGGGCGGCCTGCTTGGGCATGCCGCCCACGGCCGAGGTAGGGTGGAGCAGGCGCAGCATGTCGGTGCCCAGGGTGGGGAAGGGCACGGCGCGCAGGTTCACGGCAAAGTCGGTGCGCAGGTGCAGCAGCTGTCCGGCCACGGCCGTGCGGGGGCCGGTTTCCTCGTACTCGCGCAGCCGCAGCTGCTTGAAGCAGTTCACGATGTAGCGCGACACGAGGGCCTGCTCCTCAATTTCCTTCTGCCGCCAGATGGCCTGCTGGGGCAGCATGCCGGGGGCCAGCGGCTGAGTGCCGGCCAGCGCCATGGTGCGGAAAATGCCGGCCTCGTCGATGGTGACCAGCACCTCGGGCGACGCGCCCAGCCAGGTGCCCGCGCCCGGCGCACTGACCACCGACACAAACGCCTGCGGGTAGCGCTGGCACAGGCTGTCGAAAGCCCGCAGGGCATCAAACCTCGCCGGCAGCGGCTGCCGGGCGGCCCGGCTCGATACCACTTTCACCACCTGCCCGTGGCGGATGGCCGCCACGCCGGTTTCCACCAGCGCCGTGTACTCGGCCTGCGAAGCCGTGTGCGGCAGCGGCTGCGGACTCAGGTGCCAGGGCAGCGGACCATCGGCCCCCGTCGGAGGCTGGGCCAGAAAATCCAGCAGCGGGCGTGCCAGGTGGTCGGCAGAGTTCAGCTGCAGCTCGGCCGGACTGGCAGCATCCCAAAACACGTCGCCGGGCAGGAACAGGGCCGGGTTGTGGTCGGAGTCGCGGAAGGGGAAAAAGGCGAAGCCGGCCGGGGCGTCGGGCGTCAGGGCCGGCGGCAGGCCGGTCAGGGCCGCCTCGGCCGAAAAGCTCAGGCACAGCTGCGGGGAGGCCGCGCCGGGCAGCCGCCACACCGCCACCGGCAGCCGGTGCAGCAGCGCAAACGCGAGCAGCCGGCGCAGCTGCTCTGCCGGGCTGCCGGGCAGGCTCGGCCACGCTACCGGTTGCGGGCTGGCCTGACTCATGCGGGCTGGCCGGGGGCGGGCGGCAGGTCGATAACGGCCATGGTGATGCGGCTGATGCAGACCAGCGCCCCGGTTTCTTCGTGGCTGATGCGGATTTCCCAGACCTGAGTGGTGCGGCCCACATGCAGGGCCGTGGCCCGCCCCACCACGTAGCCCGAGCGCACCCCCTTGAGATGATTCGCGTTGATTTCCAGCCCCACGCACGCTTTTTTGCGTAGATCAACCTGCAGGGCCGCCCCGATGCTGCCCAGCGTTTCGGCCAGGGCCACCGAGGCGCCGCCGTGCAGCAGGCCCATGGGCTGGTGCGTGCGGTGGTCCACGGGCATCCGGCCCACCAGCAGCTTGTCGCCAACCTCCGTTATTTCTATGCCCAGGTGCTCGCCGAGCGTGTTGCGGCACCAGGCATTAAGCTGAACGAGGTCGGCGGTGAGTTGTTCCATGCGGGATACTGCGAATAAAAAGGGTTTTTTAGGGGCCGAAAGCCGTACTTTGGGGCCTGAAACGACAAAGCTAGCGGGAAAGTGAGCGTCAAAAAAATATACCTCATCCGGCACGGCCAGACCGACTTCAACGTGGCCGGCATCGTGCAGGGCAGCGGCGTCGATTCGCGTCTGAACGAAGCCGGCCACCGGCAGGCGGCGCGCTTCTTCGCGGCCTATAAACACCTGCCCTTCGATAAAGTCTACACCTCCACGCTGCAGCGCACCCACCAGTCGGTGCAGGGCTTCCTCGATCTGGGCCTGCCCCACGAACAGCACGCAGGCCTGAACGAGATTAGCTGGGGCGCCCGCGAAGGCACCCGCATCACGGCCGAGGAAGACGAAGAATACTACCGGGTGCTGCGGCAGTGGCACCAGGGCCAGACTACGGCCCGCCTGCCCGGGGGCGAGAGTCCGGACGAGGTGGCCGCCCGCCAGCGCCCGTTTATCGACCTGATGGCCGCCCGCCCCGAGGAGGAAAATATTCTGGTCTGCATGCACGGCCGGGCCATGCGCGTGCTGCTCTGCCAGCTGCTGAACTACCCGCTCAGCCACATGGACGCCTTCGAGCACCGCAACCTGTGTTTGTACAAAGTGCATTACACCGGCACGCTGTTCTCGGTCCGCAGCTTCCTCGACGTGCAGCATCTGCAGGAGCCGGCCTGAGCCAGGCTTTTCCAAAGCGGCTGTGGCTGAAGCGTTAACCCGAGGGGCTGCGCCGCCGCCGGCAACCCTGGGTTCAAAGGCGAATTTTCGCTGGCAAACGGTAAAGAACCAGAAGCTTCCGGATAGTTTGCTCCCCCGGATTTTCGGGCTAATTTTGACCCTACACAATACAAGCGAAGACACAGATGGCCGAAATCATAAGAATGCCCAAAATGAGCGACACGATGACCGAAGGGGTCATTGCCTCGTGGCTCAAGAAGGTGGGTGATAAAGTCAAGTCCGGGGATATTCTGGCCGAAGTCGAAACCGACAAGGCCACCATGGAGCTGGAAAACTATGAGGACGGCACACTGCTGCACATTGGCCCCAAGCAGGGCGACGCCGTGCCCGTAGACGGCGTTCTGGCAATTGTAGGCAAAGAAGGAGAAGACATTTCCGCCCTGCTGAGCGGTGACCAGGGTGCCCCGGCACCCACGCCTGCCCCCGCTGTTGAAGCAGCCCCGGCCCCGGCCCCGGCTCCGGCCGCTGAAGCGGCCCCGGCCCCAGCTGCCGCTCCGTCTGCACCAGCCCCGGCTGCTGCTGCCGTGGCTCCCGCACCAGCTGCTGCTGCCACTCCGGCCCCCGCGCCAGCTGCTCCGACCGGCAACGGCAAGAAGGCTACCGTCATCCGGATGCCCAAGATGAGCGACACGATGACGGAGGGTACTATTGCCTCCTGGCTCAAGAAGGTGGGTGATAAAGTGAAATCCGGCGACATTCTGGCCGAAGTCGAAACCGACAAGGCCACGATGGAGCTGGAAAACTACGACGACGGCACGCTGCTCTACATCGGCCCGAAAGACGGCGAAGCCGTAGCCGTTGACGGTATTCTGGCCATCATCGGCGAAGAAGGAGCTGACGTGCAGGCGCTGCTCGGCGGCCAGTCGGGTGGCAGCGCTACGCCAGCGCCGGCAGCGCCGGCGGCCGAAGCCGCTCCGGCAGTACCAGCACCGGCCGAAGCCGCTCCGGCAACTCCCGCACCAGCACCAGCACCAGCACCAGCACCAGCCGCAACGGCGGCGGCGGCTCCGCAGTCGGCTACCGTGGCGCAGCCCGGCGGGCGTATTTTTGCTTCGCCGCTGGCCAAGAGCATTGCCAAGGACAAGGGCATTGACCTGACCAGCATCAAGGGCTCGGGCGAAAACGGCCGCATCGTGTCGCGCGACCTGGAAAGCGCCCAGCCCGGCGCTGCTCCGGCCGCCCAGCCTGCCTCCACTCCAGCCGCCGCGGCTCAACCTGCTCCGGCCGCGCCAGATGCGCCAGCAGCTCCGGCCGCGCCAGCGGCTGAAGCTCCGGCCCCGCAACCAAGACCCGAGGACCCCAAGACCCCAAGCTCCCAGGACTACACCGACACGCCCGTGTCGCAGATGCGGAAGGTTATTGCCCGCCGTCTCTCCGAAAGCCTGTTTACGGCCCCGCATTTCTATCTGACGATGGAAATCGTGATGGACCGGGCCATGGAGGTGCGCACCCAGCTCAACACTCTGTCGCCGGTGAAGCTCAGCTTCAACGACCTCGTAATCAAAGCGGCCGCCGTGGCCCTGAAGCAGCACCCGGCCGTCAATTCCTCGTGGCTCGGGGACAAAATTCGCCAGAACCACGTCATCAACATCGGCGTGGCCGTGGCCGTGGACGAAGGCCTGCTGGTGCCCGTGGTACGCAACGCCGACGGCAAGGGCCTCTCGACCATTGCTACCGAGGTGAAAGCCCTGGCCGAGAAAGCCAAAACCAAGAAGCTGCAGCCCAGCGAGTGGGAGGGCAGCACCTTCACCATCTCCAACCTGGGCATGTTCGGCATCGAGGAGTTCACGGCCATCATCAACCCGCCGGATGCCTGCATCCTGGCCGTGGGCGGCATCAAGCAGACGGCCGTGGTCAAAGACGGGCAGCTGGCCGTCGGCAACCTGATGAAGGTGACGCTCAGCTGCGACCACCGCGTGGTGGACGGGGCCACCGGCGCCGCCTTCCTGCAGACGCTGAAGGCCCTGCTGGAAGACCCGATGCGGATGCTCATCTGATAAAATCGTAAGCTATTCAGCCTCAGAGAAGCCAGCCCAATCGGGCTGGCTTTTTTGTTGCCGGCTAACCCCGATAATCCACTGGGCAGCGGATAGGGCGCTTTTTTTATTGTAAAAGCTCTATACTTACCCCCAGAGGGCTTCAGATGGTAGCCTTTGGATGGTTGAATCTTTCACCTTGACTAGCGCTATGAAGCAAAATTTACTGGCACTAACGCTGTGTGTGGTCAGCGCCACCGCCTTTGGGCAGGGCCAGGCCCTGACCGGACAAGTTCTGGATGCCGCCGGCCGGCCCGTTATCGGGGCTACGGTGGTCGAGCGGGGGACTAACAATGGTACGGCCACCAACAATGAAGGCCGCTTTACGCTGTCGTCGCGCACGGCCAGCCCGCGCCTGGTGGTCAGCTCTATCGGCTTTGCCTCGCAGGAAGTAAGCGCCAGCGGCGGCACTGTGAGCGTGCAGCTGGCCGAATCCAGCACCAGCCTGGGCGGCGTACAGGTGGTGGGCTCGCGCAGCCAAAACCGCTCCGTGACCGACTCGCCTTCGCCGGTCGACATTATTGACCTGCGGGAAGTGACGGCCAAAACCGGCCAGCTCGACGTGAACCAGCTGCTGCAGTTCGTGGCGCCGTCCTTCAACTCAAATCGCCAGACCGGCTCCGACGGGGCCGACCACGTAGATCCGGCCTCCCTGCGCGGCCTGGGTCCCGACCAGACTTTGGTGCTGGTGAACGGCAAGCGTCAGCACCAGTCGTCGCTGGTAAACCTGTTCGGCTCCCGCGGCCGCGGCAATACCGGCACCGACCTGAACGTGATACCGGCCGCCAGCATCGAGCGGATTGAAATCCTGCGCGACGGCGCCGCCGCCCAGTACGGCTCCGACGCCATTGCGGGCGTGATTAACATCGTGCTCAAAAGCTCGGTGAAGGAGCTGACGGCCAGCGTGAACTACGGCGCTTACGACGCCAAATACCGCCGTGACGACCAGAAGTTCGACGGCGGCAACTTCAACGCCAACGTCAACTACGGCGTGGGCCTGGGCGAGAAGGGCAGCTTCATCAATGGCACGCTCGACTTCAACCAGCGCCAGCACACCCAGCGCGCCGCCGTGCCCATTGGTCCCGATGGCCTGGCCCGCCGCGAGTACGGCGACCCCCAGGTGGCGAACGTCTCGGCTTACCTCAACTCCAAGTTCGCCCTCAGCGACAAGGCGCACGTGTACGTATTTGGCGGGGCCAACAAGCGCAAGGGCGATGCCTACGCCTGGACCCGCTTCGCCGACGACGACCGCAACGTACCCGCTATCTATCCCAACGGTTTCGACCCCATTATCACCAGCGACATCTGGGATGCCTCGGCCGTGGCCGGGGTGCGGGTCAATGTGGGGGGCTGGGAGCTGGACCTGAGCAACAACTTCGGCTCCAACCGCTTCCAGTACGGGGTCGAAAACTCGCTGAACGCCACCCTGGGCGCCAGCTCGCCGACTTCCTTCGACGCGGGTGGGTTCCAGCTGCAGCAGAATGTGGTGAGTCTGGGCCTGACGCGCAACTACAAAACGGTGCTGGAAGGGCTCAACATCGCCGCCGGGGCCGAGCTGCGGCGCGAGTGGTATTCGCTGTTTGCCGGCGAGCGAACTTCCTGGGATACGTTTGACACGAACCCCGAGGCGGCACCCGGCTCCCAGGGCTTCCCCGGGTACCAGCCCAAAGATGAAGTTGAGGCCCAGCGCGACAACTTTGGCGCCTACGTAGATGCCGAGCTGAACGTGACGCCGCAGTGGCTGCTGGCCGGGGCACTGCGCTACGAGGACTACACCGATTTTGGCAACACGTTCAACTACAAAGCCTCCACTCGCTATATCCTGACCGAGTTTCTGACGTTGCGCGCCACGTACAGCACCGGCTTCCGGGCGCCGTCGCTGGCCCAGATCAACTTCAACTCCACCTTCACCAACTTCATTGAGGGCAAGCCGGTGGAAGTGCTGCTGGCCCGCAACAACAATCCCATTACCCAGAAGCTGGGCATTCCGACCCTGAAGCAGGAAACGTCCAGCAGCGCCAACGTGGGCCTGACCAGCCGCATCGGCTCCTCGCTGAGCCTGACCGTGGATGGCTACTATATCAAGGTCAGGGACCGGGTGGTGCTCACCAGCCCGTTTAAGGCCCGCATTACCGACCCCAACGACGAGACTAAAACCATTCCGGACCCCGTCATCGGGGCCGAGCTGGAAGCCGCCGGAGTAGCGCAGGCCCAGTTCTTCGCCAATGCCACCGACACCCGCTCCCTGGGCCTCGACGTGGTGCTGAACCACAACGCTGCGCTGGGCACGGGCCGTCTGAGCTCCACGCTGGCCGCCAACTTCAACCGCCTGCGCATCGACCGGGTGCAGACCTCGGGCCGCCTGGCCGGGCGCGAAGATGATTTCTTCGGCCCCCGCGAGCAGGCCTTCGTGAAAGCTTCGGCTCCGCCGTCCAAAATCAACCTGACCTTCGACTACAAAGTGAGCAAGTGGGGCGCGCTGCTGCGCTTCGTGCGCTTCGACAAAGTAACGCTGCTCGACTTCGACAACGAGCCGATGAAGTACAAGTCCCGCATCACCACCGACCTGACGCTGAGCTATTCGCTGACCGACCACCTGCAGCTGGCCGTGGGCAGCTCCAACCTGCTGAACAGGTACCCCACGCTGTTTGATCCGCAGCGCACCGAAACCGGTGGTGCCTGGGATCCGGTGCAGATGGGGGCCAACGGACGGTTTTACTTTGCCAAGCTGCAGGCGCGGTTTTAACCCCGGTTGCACTGCCTGTACAAAAGAAGCCTCTTCCTGAGCCAGGAAGAGGCTTTTTGTGGAATAGAGCACCAAAGTACGGCAGGCGGCTACTGGCGGTGCCAAGTGCCGGCCCGCTTCGTGGTAAAGCCTATCAGCCCGTTGTAGCGGGAAAAATATACGGCCGTGACGGTATCGGCCCCGGCGGTGGGCGGCACCACAACCCGACCCAGGTAGCGGTAGGGCTGCCCGCTGAAGGTGGTGTCCCAGGCCACAATACGCTCGGAGCTGCTGGTGCCCACGCGCGAGTAGAACATGGTGCGCCCGTCGCTTTTGTTGGTGAGGAAGGAAGCAAATTCGTCCCCGCCCTTCGATACGTGAACGTAGTTGGCCCGGGCTTCCAGGGCCATGTTCAACAAGGAGTCGGGGCCGCTGCGGTACCACACGTTGATAATTTCATGCTCGAACTTGCCGATCTGGTTGGTGCCCGACCGGATGTGCCGTTTGCGGGCCACGGTCAGGGTGCGCACCTGCCCGGTGCTGCTGCGGAAGGTAAGCACCTCCCCGTGCTGGTTGTGCAGCCAGTTTTTGGTGTAGTCCGGAATTTCCGATTCGTCCATCGAATCCAGCATGTTGCCGCAGGAAGACAAGAGGATAGCAAGGCCCAGGGCCGAGGGTAGCAATAGCTTCATCCAGGGAAGGTAGGGAGAAATTCAGAGTGGCCCGGGGCCACCCCGGCAAGTAACCGGCGGTCAGACCCACATTACCGGGGCGGAAGTGTAGCTTTGCGCCGTCATTGACAGCCTTCGGGCTACTTCTTTTATTCTGTATCATGAAGATTCGCTCTACTACCGTGCTCGGCGTACGCCACAACGGGGAAATTGCCCTCGGCGCCGACGGCCAGGCCACCATGGACAAGCACGTGGCCAAGAGCAATGTGCGCAAAGTCCGCAAGCTCCACGACGGCAAAGTGGTGACGGGCTTCGCCGGCTCCACGGCCGACGCGTTTATGCTGCTCGACAAGTTTGAGGAGAAGCTCAGCGGCTACGGCGGGCAGCTGCGGCGCGCGGCCATCGAGCTGGCCAAGGAGTGGCGCAAAGACCAGTACCTGCGCAAGCTCGAAGCCATGATGGTGGTCTGCGACAAAGACGAGCTGCTCATCATTGCCGGCACCGGCGACGTGCTGGAGCCCGACTCCGACGTGGCTGCCATCGGCTCGGGGGCCATGTACGCCCAGGCCGCCGCCCTGGCCCTGAAAAAGCACGCCCCCCACCTTACGGCCCGGCAGATGGTGGAAGAAGCCCTGCACATTGCTGCCGACATCTGTATCTATACCAATCACAACCTGATGATTGAGCAGCCTTCCTAATTCTTGCCAATTCCTCCTGTATGATAAAGTCAATGGCTACCTGGAAAGTACTTATCGGGCTCTGCCTGCTGCTGGGCGCTACTCCCGACGCCTGGGCCCTGAAGCCGGACCGCGTCTATCACCAGACGCCGGATTCGCTGGGCCTGGCGTACACGGCCCGCGTGCTCAAAACCCCGGACGGGGCCGCCATCAACACCTGGACCTTCGTGCCCGCCGCGGCCAAAAACCGCCACACCACCGTTGTGCTGGCGTATGCTGACGCTGGCAACATGGGCAGCTTCCTCTACCACGCCAATGCCCTCAGCCAGGCCGGCTACCAGGTCGTGACCTTCGACTACCGGGGCTTCGGGCAAAGCTCCGATTTTGCCATGAACCCCAGCCAGCTCTACTATCCCGAGTTTGCGGAAGACCTGCGCACGGTGGTCAGGGCCGCGCGCCGGCAGTTTCCGCAGCAGAAGCTGGGCGTGGTTTCGCTGTCGATGGGCACCATTGTGGCGGCTACCGTAGCGGCGGAAGGCAAGCTGGATTTCCTGGTGGGCGACGGGTTTGTGACCAATCCGCAGGAATTCATCGGCCGGGTGAAGCTGGCCAAAAATAAAGACGTGCTGCTGCCGGCTGCCGCCAGCCAGTACCCGCAGTTGCTGGCGAAGGTGAAATGCCCGATGCTGGTATTTTCCGGCACCCAGGATCAGGTTACCACCTTGGCCGACAGTCAGCAGCTGGTAGCCCGCAAGGACCGCCACCGGGAGCTGGTGCAGTTCGAGGGCGGCCACATGGCGGGCTTCGCGGTACTGTCGCGCCAGCCGATTTCCTTCCAGACTTTTGGCGACTTGTACGTAGAACGTATTTCCGCCTTCCTCAGTAAAGCCGGGCTCGGGTAAGCCGGCTCAACGCCAGGCTCCGAACCAACAACCAAAAACGAAAAACCAACCACCAACCGATGCAAGTCACCAACTTCCTCAAGCACCACTACCGCCACTTCAACGCCGCGGCGCTGATTGATGCCGCCGAGGGCTACAACAAGCACCTGGCCGACGGGGGCAAGATGATGATAACCCTGGCCGGGGCCATGAGCACCGCCGAAATGGGCATCCAGCTGGCCGAGCTCATCCGTCAGGACAAGGTCCAGATCATCAGCTGCACGGGGGCCAACCTGGAGGAGGACATCTTCAACCTCGTGGCCCACGACTTCTACGAGCGGGTGCCCAACTACCGCGACCTGACCCCCGCCGACGAGCAGGCCCTGCTCGAGCGCCACATGAACCGCGTGACCGATACCTGCATTCCGGAGGAGGAGGCCATGCGCCGCCTCGAGCACTCGGTGCTCAAGTTCTGGGAGAAGGCCGACAAGGCCGGCGAGCAGTACTTCCCCCACGAGTTCTTCTACCAGATCCTGAAGTCGGGCGAGCTGGAGCAGTACTACCAGATTGACCCCAAGGACTCCTGGATGCTGGCCGCGGCCGAGAAAAACCTGCCCATCATCTGCCCGGGCTGGGAAGACTCCACGCTGGGCAACATCTTCGCCGGCCACGTCATCAGCGGCGACATCCAGAACGTGCACACCGTGCGTACCGGCATCGAGTACATGATCTACCTGGCCGGCTGGTACACCGAGCAGGCCACCGACGAGAGCCCGGTCGGCTTCTTCCAGATCGGCGGCGGCATTGCCGGCGATTTCCCCATCTGCGTGGTGCCCATGCTGCACCAGGATCTGGGCCGCACCACGGTGCCGCTGTGGGGCTACTTCTGCCAGATTTCGGATTCCACCACGTCCTACGGCTCTTATTCCGGGGCCGTGCCCAACGAGAAAATTACCTGGGGCAAGCTGGGCCAGGACACGCCCAAGTTCATCATCGAGTCGGACGCGACGATTGTCGCGCCGCTGATTTTTGCCATCGTGCTCGGGCAGTAGGTATTGCTCAATAATTTATAAAAAGGCCCGCCGCTGACGTTCAGCGGCGGGCCTTTTTGTGCTTTCTTCCCTGTCACCCGGCATATTTGAGCGATGGCGGGGAGCTATGACGGCAGGTCGGGCAGTACGAAGGACGCACTTGGCTGCCCATTGAGAAATACCTGTTCGATATACCGGATAGCTATGTCGCTTGCGTCATCCCACCAAGTGCCCAGCTCAATACTGTTTTCCGGATTCTTATTCCACAGGACGATGACTTCACAATCAGGGTCTAGCTGAATACCGAATTGAACAGAGGCGTCTTCGTAAACTGCCCAAACGTCTTCTGACTGATACTCCTGAGGGTGGAAGAACCGAAGCTTAGAGATGAAACCGGGAAAACGGGCTTCCAGGCGGGGAAACGAATCCTTGCCGAAGCCTGAGTACCGCGTTTGCGCTTCCGCATAGCTTTCCTCTGCAAAGCGTAAGCTGGCTGGGAGTAAGTCGTGAGTTGTCATGTTTGCCTCAATATTGCTCCGCCGTCGCTCGGCTATGCCGAGTGACCTCTATGCTCTGAACAGCTGTGCTGCGAATCCGTCCGCGCCAACCCGCCCAACCGGCGTGGGACACTCGCGGCCCAGCCGAGCGACTGCCTGCAAAGAAGAGACTTATTCCCGGATAAGAAAACGTCTAAAAAAGAACGTCGTGCAGCGCGCCACGCAGTATCTTTACCTCCATACTACTTAATTACTCGCGCAGTAAAGATGCTGCGCGCGGCATGACGTTCCGGTTGTTTTCTTCTGTCGGAACAAGCCTATTACCTGCCCAGGCGTCAGCACGGCTTCATCCCTGCCCGCCGGTTTTGCGTCAACAATCTTCCTACATGGCTGATTTTCCTGCTTCCATCGACTACCAGACCCTGTTTCGGACCCTGCCCGGCGCGTATCTGCTGCTGGCCCCCGATGGTACCATCCTCGACAACTCCGACCAGCACGCGGCCGTGTCGCTGCTGCCCCGCGAACAGGCGGTGGGGCGCTACATTTTCGATGCCTACCCCGGCGACCCCCAAAGCCAGGCCGGCCTGCTGGCCTCGCACGACGCGGTGCGGCGCACCTTGCGGGCCCACGTGATGCCGCTGCTGCGCTACGACATTGCGCGGCCCACCGCGCTGGGCGGCGGCACCGAGGAGCGGTACTGGCAGATAACGCATTACCCTATCCTCGACACGCGCGGCGAGTTACAGTACATTCTTCAGATTCCGCAGGACGTGACCGAAGCCACGCTGGCCGCCCGGCGTGCCACCGACGTGCAGCGCGCCCTCGACGAGGCCCACGAGCACAACCGCTTCATCCTCGAAAGCCTGCCCATGCTGGTGTGGACCACCCACCCCGATGGCACGGCCGACTTCTTCAATACCCGCTGGACCGATTTCACCGGCCGCCCCCTGGCCGATACCCTGGGCGGGGGCTGGGTCGCTGACCTGCACCCCGACGACGTGGCCCCCACCACCGCCCGCTGGGAAGCCGCCCGCCAGCAGGGCACTTCCTACCAGGCCGAGTACCGCATGCGGCGGCACGACGGCAGCTACCGCTGGCACCTGGCCACGGGCGTACCCCGCCTCGGCCCCGAAGGTCAGATTCAGATGTGGGTGGGCTGCAATGCCGATATTCACGAGCAGAAGCTCATGGTAGCCGAGCTGCTGGAAGCCAATGAGCAGCAGGCCGCCCTTTCGGACCAGGCCTACGAACAGTACCAACGCGCCCAGCAGCAGCGCCAGATCCTGCTGGACCTCTTTGCCGACGCCCCGGCCATGATTACGGTGGTGCGCGGCCCCGAGCACCGCTACGAGTTTGCCAATACCCGCTTCCGGGAGTTGGTGGGCCAGCAGGAAATTGTGGGGAAAACCGTGGCCGAGGTGTTTCCCGAAATTGTGAGCCAGGGCATCATCGCGATGCTCGACGGCGTGTTTCGTACCGGTGAGCCCATGGTGGGCCAGGAACTGTTGGTGCAGCTGGCCAGTCCCGACGGCCAGGAGCTGCACGACCGCTACTTCAACTTTTACTACCAGCGCTTCGCGGAAAACGGCCAGCCCGCCGGCATCACGGCCTACGCCTACGACGTTACGGAGCTGATGCTCACCCGACAGGCCCTGGAGCAACTCCGCAGCCGCACCCCCAACGGCCCCGACAGCGGCCTGGCGTCGTAAGCAAGGCGTCCCGTTGCTTCCCTATCTACCCGCCTTTTGTAGTTCCCGGCATGCCTCTCTCCCCTTTCGACTTTCAACAGGCCCGCGTCAAGCAGGTGCTCTTTAAGTCGCGGCTGCGCTCGGTGCTCTACGGGGTGCGCGAAGCCGAGCCGGCCCTGTTTGCCTACGCCGAAAACCCGCTGGGCCAGTGGATTCAGACGGTTTTGAAGCCCGAATTGGGCAACCAGCCCGCCGTGCACGAGCTGGAAAATACCCTGCAGCAAATGCTGCACACCGGCTCAGACCTGGCCAACCGCTACCAGCGTGGCCTTATTGAGGAAGCCCGCGCCGGCCTCGACCAGGTCAATGCCTTCGCCGACCAGATTGAAAACCAGTTGCTTTCTCTGGAAAGCAGCTTGTAGCGCGGACTTTAGCGTCGCTTCAGCTTACAAGCTTGAGGATTGCTAACCGGCCGCCCGGCGACGCGGGCTACCGGGGCGGCTCCGCATCAGGGGGCGTTTCCAGGGCTTCGGCCAGCAGCCCGGCTTCGCGCCGCCCCCCGGCGAGACGTGCTTCCAGCCGCCGCCGCGCCGTAGCCCCGCACTTATCGCGGAGCTGGCAGCGGGCTTCCAGCTCGAAAAGCGTGAGCCAGTTCTGCTCGTCGTCCGGGCTGGCGACGGGGCCGGGGTAAGTCCGCAGGGCCGGCGCGCCGGCCAGCCGGGCCACGTAAGGGGCCGCCCGGCGGCGCAGCGTTTGCAGCTCCAGCTCCAGGCCCTGAATCCTGGCCCGGCACTGGAGCAGGCGGTAGGTTGCCTCCTCCAGGTCGGGGGGCGGCTCGGGCAGGGCGGCCGGGGCCGGAAAGCTGCCGCTGGCCCCATCGTACACGAGGCCCCGGGCCGCCAGCGTCAGGCGCAGCTCCTGCACCCCGTAGTCGAGGTAGTCGATTGGTAGCCCCGCTCGGCCAGCGCCAGACTCGACCGGGCCACCCCCAGCCAGTCGGCCATCATTTGCTGGGAAAGCCCGAGACGGATGCGGAAGGCGTGAGTATCCATAAGCAGGGAACGGCGGCGCACGAGTCCAAACAATTCGAGGACAAACATTCTCAAATTGTTTATCCTCGAATTGTTTGGACTCGTGCACCGCAGATAAAACGCATCCGACCTTCACCCTGATGTACCACTACGACACGTGCGACACGGCCAGTAGTTGGCCGCCCCCGGCAGTCGCCCGGCTGGGCCGGGCGACCTTTACGCTCTGAGCAGCTATGCTGCGAACCCGGCCGCGCCAGCAGAGTAACCGAACGGCACGGCATGCGCGCGGCGCAGCCGCTCCGGCATAGTGGTCACCCGGCCAGCCGGGCGACGGCGAAGAGGCTTCTTAAAGAGCCGACGTGTTGATTCCCAGGTTCAGGCCGGGCATGGCGGCATTGGTACGCTGCACATACGCCTGAATGCGCTCTGCCGGCCCCTGA
Source organism: Hymenobacter algoricola (assembly GCF_039539525.1). Lineage (NCBI taxonomy): Bacteria > Pseudomonadati > Bacteroidota > Cytophagia > Cytophagales > Hymenobacteraceae > Hymenobacter > Hymenobacter algoricola. The sequence goes on from NZ_BAABDH010000016.1 coordinate 18,572, forward strand.
TAGTCGGCCAGTAGAACCAGGGCGCGCATGCCGGGCGACACCTGCGGGGGCTCGGGTAAGCCGTTGGCCGCAACCGTAAACTGCGAATATATCCCCTGTGGCAACGTAGTCGGGGTAGCTCCCAGCCGCCGCAGAGAGTCGCCCAAGATTGCTGCCGTAATATTCGGCAGCGACGTAACGGCCGTGCCCCAGATAATCGAAGAAGGCATAAAACGCAGTTCTGGGGTGGGTACCTCAACCAAGCTAGGGTTACTGCTGGTGAGTGTGATATGGGTGCTTTGCAGTTCCAGCGTGCCCGTGGTCGTAGCGTTGCCCACCTGTAAGCGCAGAGAATAGGCCCCGACGGGAAGCGTCGAAATATCAACCAGTGAAGAGGCCGGGCCAATAGCCGTCAGGCATATGCCATCGGCAGCCGTAACGCCGGTAAAGGTCAGCCGCAGCAGCTTGTCGTGCCGCTCAAAGTCAGTGACAAGGCCATAATTGAAGCAGGGATAACCGCCCTCATCCTGAAAGCGCAGGACGAGTGTCCGCCGCTGGCCGGTGCGCCATTCCTGCGCCCGCATCTGGACTCGCCCCGTTATGCTCAGGCTAGGCAGCGGAGAGGCCTGGTCACAGCCGCTCAACAGGGCCGTGAGGAACAAAAGAGTGAGGTAGAACAAGCGCATAAGGAACCAGGTATGGGTGAGCTACATCCTTGCCAGCGGAGTACCGGCGCTTTTCGGACGAGCCGGCCATATGGCAAAAGGTTGCACGCGGTCTGCCGCCATGCCTTCGGCTTCTCTTTACTTCCCCCAAACCGCTTCGCATCATACCGCACCCTGACCGCGTCGGGCTCGTCGGTGTGCATCCTCACCTGGTCGGGCCGGAGTGAGCTTGAGCGGGCGGATGGCGGCTTTGCGGGGCTTCGCTTCCGGCCGGCCGTCGTTCCGCACGTTGCCTTAGTGCGTCAGGCGGACAAGCCACAGGCTGAGCAGGTTCAGGAGCAGGCTGTTGCCCAGCAGCCCGATGAAGGCAATGATAAAGCCCCGCCACAGGCTGCCCGCCAGCCGGTAGGCTCCCAGCGCCAGCAGGGTAAAGGCCCACATCTGATACACGGGTAGCAGGAAGGTATCGATGAGATAGAGGGTTTTAAGCCAGGGCGAATGACGGGCCCAGGCCAGCAGGGGCAGAAAGAGAATCTGCACGGCCAGCACGCCGCCTATTACCAGGGCGTTGGCCATCAGGTGCTCCACGAAATTATAGCGCAGTCGCCGTAGCAGAACCCAGGAGAGCAGGCTGTACAGGGGCAGCATGGCAATAGTAAACCAGGCAAAATATTTAAATACCAAATGGTTGGCGGCTATAGCTTCCTGCCCGGCCGCGGTGACGGCGGCGCGGTTGGGCTCCAGTTGCTCAATGTGCAGCAGCAGGAGCAGAAAGGAGGCCGCCCCCGCCAGCAAAAGCACCAGCGCCACCGGCCGAAACAAGTCGACGCGCTGCCCGGCCAGGTAGCGACGGATGGTATGCCCGGGCCGCACCAGCATTTCTTTAAGGGTGTAGGGCAGGCCCCGGTCGACGTGCCAGATGCTGTGCGGAATCTCGTGCAGCAGGTGCGCCAGGGTGAAGCGGTGCGTGGCGGCGCTCTGCCCGCACTGCGCGCAAAAGGCGCCCGTAAGGGACGCCTCGCAGTTCAGGCACGCCAGCGGGGCATGGTCATCGGGTGCCGGAACTGTCGGGGTATCGTTAGGGGTCATAGCAAAGCGGAAGGGGATAGTAGCCCGGGCAAGTTAATCGGAAACTCGTTTGCTGCTGCCCGCAGCATGCTGGTAGTAAACCGCCCAACCCCCAAACCCCCGTACCTTGCCGCCATGCCCCTCGACCCCGCCACCTTCCTGCTCCACACTGAGCCCGCCGCCAAAACCACCGTGCGCACCCGCGCCGCCGACGGCACGGAGCACGAAATAGCCGCCCTGCTCATCGCCCAGACCCGGGACCAGAAGCTGTTCATCACCCTGGAAACCCCGCGCCGCTACCTCACTCACACCCGGCTGCCCGATGGTGAGGACGAAGACGAAATAGAAATCGACTTTGTGCAGGACTACGCCGAAATCGAGGCCCTGCTGGAAGACGCCGGCCTCGACGGCCTCCACGCCGGCGAGCGGGGCGTGCTCTACCCCAACCTGCTGTATCTGCTGATGAACCCGTAGCCAGGACGTTGGCTACGGCTGCGGCCGGGTCGTTGTCGCTGTCTGGGCGGCCGCCTGCGGCTGGGCCGGCCGCATCTGCTGGCGCAGGGTAGGCAGCAGCAGGCCAATCATGATCAGGGCAATAAAGAGCAGCAGCACGATAAAATTGAGCCCGCTGGTGAGCAGGCCGCGCAGGTAGCGGCCCGCAGCCCCCAGGCCGGTGGGCCGCAGCAGCTGGGCGTAGGCCCGGGTCTGGTAGGCGACCATCACCAGCATGGTGACTGAGGTAAGCCGCACGATGCCGGCCGTGCCGCTGAGCACGTACATCAGCGGGATGAAGGCCATGTTAATGATGGAAGCCGTACCGATGACGAAGGCGTTGATAACGATGCACTCGGCGTAGTTGAAGCCGCCACGGCGCAGCACCAGGCGGGTGGGCAGCGCCAGCAGGGGCAGAGCCACCACCTGGTACCAGCTCATGTACCTGAGTACCGGCCCGAAGGCGTGCAGCTGCAGCTCCCGCGTCCGGGCCGACACGCGCGGGTCGTGCAGGTCGAAGGGCACGATGTGGAGGGCCGCCATCAGAAACGTGGCCACGCCCACGGCCAGCAGCAGGTAGGAGAGGGGGGCGAAGTACGGCCGCCGCTGCCCACCCAGGTAGGCCCGCAGCGCGGCACCCGGCCGCAGCACCAGCTCGCGCAGGGTAAACAGGATGCCCTTGTCGACGTGCCAGATGGAGTGCGGAATCTCGTGCAGCAGGTGGGCCGTGGTGATGCGGTGAGTAGCCGCGGGCTGCCCGCAGCGGGCGCAGAACTGGTCGTGCAGGGCCGTGCCGCAGTTCAGGCAGGCGTGCGGAGTGGGGCTGGCACTGGCGGTGGCCGGGAGAGGCAGCTCAAGCGTTTCCATAGCGGGGCAGAGAGTACCCGGGAAATATAAGCAGAAAACGATACTTGCCCACTCACCCCCGGCCGACGGCCAACCTTTGCCCGGCTTTTTACTTACTAGCGGTATGCCCACGCCCATTCCGAAGAAAATCCTGGCTCGCCAGCACGAAATCAGTGCCGACTGTGTGCGCCTGGTCCACGCCCACCTCGCCGACGTGGTGGCCGGCCGCGCCACCGAGATGCTGGAGGTGCGCGACTTTGCCGATCAGCTCCATATTCACTCCACCCACCTGAGCGACACGCTCAAGCTGGTCACCGGCCACCCGCCGTGCTATTTCTTCGAGGCCCGCATCATGGAAGTGGCCCGGGAGCAGCTGCTGGACCCGGCCCGCTCAGTCGCCGCCATTGCCGCCGGCCTCACCTCCGACGCGTCGAACTTCACCAAGTTCTTCAGGCGCTTCCAGGGCTGCACGCCCAAACAGTACCACGAGCAGGCCTGAGCCGACCGGCGGGTTGAAAAAACGGAAACTGTCACCATTTAAACTGAATTAGTCACCATACGGCAGTAGGAGCGGGACCGGACCTTTGGGGTATTCCTTCATCCTCCGCAACCTACCGTGTGAGCACTCCTGAAATTGCCCTCGTCACCGGCAGCCGCCGCGGGCTGGGCCGCAACAGCGCCCGGCACCTGGCCCAGGCCGGCCACGACCTGATCATCACCTACCGCACCAACGAGGCTGAGGCCCGGGCCGCCGTAGCCGAAATTGAGGCCCTGGGCCGCAAAGCCGTGGCCCTGCCGCTGGATACGGGCAACGTCAGCTCCTTTCCCGCTTTTGGGGCGGCCCTGACCGAACTTCTGGCGCTGCACTGGCAGCGCCCCACGTTCGACTTGCTGATCAACAACGCCGGCATCGACGCCCGCTCGGAGTTTGCCGTCACCACCGAGGAGGACTTCGACAACCTGCTCAACGTGCGCTTCAAGGGCGTGTACTTCCTCACCCAGGCCCTGCTGCCCCTGCTGGCCGATGGCGGCGGCATCGGGAACTTCTCCACCGGCCTGGCCCGCTTCACTACGCCCGGCTACGCGGCCTACGCCTCGATGAAGGACGCCGTGGAAACCCTGACCAGGTACCTGGCCCAGGAGCTGGGCAGCCGCGGCATCCGGGCCAACGTGGTGGCCCCGGGCATCATCAAAACCGACTTTACCGCCGCCGCCCGCGCCGCCCACCCCCAGCTGGAGCAGTACATGAGCCAGCACACCGCCCTGGGCCGCATCGGGGAGCCCGACGATATCGGCGGCCTCGTCGCCTTCCTCTGCTCCGACGCGGCCCGCTGGGTCAATGCCCAGCGCATTGAAGCGTCGGGCGGGTATTCGCTGTAAAGAAGCCCCAAAGGCCAACCCCGCCCGTCGCGCCCGCGCTTTGTTGGGCTTGCCGGGCGGGGTTGGCTTTTGGGGTCCGGCCTGAAAACGCCGAATGCCAGCCCGGGACGGGGCTGGCATTCGGAAAGGGGGCAGGCAGGTTGCTAGGCGGCCTTGCGCGACTTCTGGTAGGTGTTGAGATTTTCGCGGATGACGGCCAGTACGGCGGCGTAGCGGCGCTTGGCTTCCTCGTGCGTCTCCAGCTGCTGCAGATGCGCATCGATCAGCTGGCAGAACTCCTCCCGGGAGAAGCGCGGTTTGGGGAGCGGGTGGGACACGTTGCGGAAGGTAAAGACGGAGGGAAGCAGTACGGGGTTATAATACTACGCAGGTTTTCGCAAAAAAAGCTAATCGGTTTCGCCCGGCCATTTGCCTGACTCGCCGAATAAGGCTTGACGCCCTGCAAACGGCTCCGGCCTCCTCCGATTATGTGAGGGCCGGAGCCGCCAAGGCAACCGGAAAACCTAGAAACGAAACAGCGGCCGGGCCGGATTCCAGAGGCCCCACGGAATCATGAGCAGCACCAGAATGAGGGCCACCAGAAACCAGGCAAACGCCTTCTTGTGCTTAAGCACCGGGTCGGTGGCTTTTTTCGACAGCGTGCGGCCCACCTGCGCCACAATGACGGCCAGGATCATCACCGTAATGTGCTCCACGCCCCAGAACCGGCCAATGGGGTCTTTCATCACGGCGCCGCCGGCCGCTTCGAAGGCTTTCACGCCGTAGGGACCGGTGAAGTACAGAATCAGCCCCAGCAGCAGCTGCAGATGCAAAGAGCCCACGAAGGAGGCGCCCATGCCGTTGTCGGCCCCCAGGTAGGGCTTGCGGCCCTGCCAGCCGCTGTAGGCGCGGAAGATGGCAATCAGGCCAAACACCAGCACGAGCCAGCGGGACCAGGAGTGGAGGGCGAGTACAACTGAATACATGCGAAAAGAAATTGGTTGAAGGGCAAAAGTAGGAGTTGCTGTTGGTTGTTGGTTTTTGGTGGGTGGTTTTTGGCTTTCGGTCTGCCGGATGAAAGCCAAAAACCATCCACCAAAAACCACCCACTAAAAACCAACTTCTACACCGGCTCGGTGACCCCGCTGAAGGCAAACACCTCTTCCCGCAGAAACAGGCTGCCCTGCTGGCGCAGGATGGCCAGGTTGTCCACGGTAAGCTTGAGGTTGAAGGTCTGCTTGTTGAGGTACTGCAGCACCGGGCCCAGCAATTCGGGGGTGGTATCGTGCAGGGCCAGGGAAATGTGGGGCAGCCAGCAGTCGGGGCCGCTGAACTTGTCGGTGCGCAAACACAGCGGGGCCGTGGCCGCCACAATGCGCTGGTGCAGCTCGTTGAGCTCTTTGGTGCGCAGTACCGGAATGTAGATGGTCGGATTCGGCCCCGGAAACACGCCCAGCCCGGTAGTGTGCACCGCAAAGGGCTTGGTGCTGCAGGCCACGTCGTGCAGCGCCTGGTGCAGCGCCGACAGCTTGCGCACCCCGGCCAGCTGGTAGGTGATGTGCGGCTCGGGCGTGGCCTGCACGTCGTCGATGCCGAATTCGGTTTCCAGACCCTTGATGATCCGGTTGATGCGGGCCGCGTAGTGCGGGCTGAGCAGCGAGGTAATGGCGAGCATAGGCGCTAAACTACGGAACCGCCCGCAGGGTTGGCCCGGCCGCGCATTTGTTGGCCGCCCCCGGCCCGCCGGCCACCACGACTTGCGCCCGCACCGTCGAATGGGTCAGGAGCCGGCGGGTAAACCGGAACCGGAAAAGGCCCGGCCCGGAAAAGCAGAAACATTCGGCCCGCCCGCGGGTCTGGGTAATGGACGGGGGCCCGATTCAGCCGCTCTGCGGCGTAATTGCGTACCTTTCCTGAGTTGCCCCGCGCCGGCCCGCGAACTTTAGCGGTGCCGCGCCGGGTTTCATGTTTCCTTCCCAGGTCTTCTCTTTACCCCTCCGGCTTATGGCTATTCTGGCTTTTTTTCTGGCGCACTGGTACCTGTCGCTGTTCACGCAGTCGTTTTTTCAGCACCGCTACGCCGCCCACAAGATGTTCACCATGACGCGCTTCTGGGAGCGGTTTTTCTTCGGCATGACCTACGTGTGGCAGGGCTCCTCGTTTATGTCGCCGCGGGGCTACGCGCTGCTGCACCGCATGCACCACGCCTACTCCGACACCGAGCGGGACCCGCACTCCCCGCACTACTCGTCCAATGCCTTCACCATGATGTGGAAAACCCGCGGCATATACCAGGACGTGCTCTTTGGCCGCTCCAAGGAAGCCGGGCGCTTCGAGGGCGAGTACCCCGAGTGGCCGGCGCTGGAAGCCTTCGGCAACAAGTGGTATTCCCGGGTGGGCTGGGGCGCCTTCTACATCCTGTTCTACGTGCAGTTCGCCACCACCTGGTGGCAGTTTCTGCTGCTGCCGGTACACTTTTCGATGGGGGCCGTGCACGGCGCCATCGTCAACTGGGGCGGCCACAAGTACGGCTACCAGAACTTCGACAACAACGATAAGTCGCGCAACTCCCTGTTTTTCGACTTCCTCACCGGCGGCGAGCTGTTTCAGAACAACCACCACAAGCTGCCCTCCCGGGTCAATTTCGGGGTGAAGTGGTGGGAGCTCGACCCTACGTACCCCGTTATCTGGACCCTGGACAAGGTGCGGGTTATCCGCCTCAAGCCCGCCAAGGCCGTCGGCACGGCGGCGGCCACCGCCTCCGCCACCCTGGAAGCGACGGGCGTCAGGGCCTGGGAGTAGCCCTGAGGGCTGGTGCTGCTCTATTTAGCTGAAGGTCAGTTCGTAGTAAACGGCCTGCGGCTGCCAGGCTGAGGGAAGGAACTTTGTGGACTGAGCCGTGTTAAGCAGGCTTGTCCGTAAATTTGCGCTACGGTCAGGCGGCAGCTAAAGCTGCCGGCCTGATTTTTCTGGCGCGCCATTCTACCCCATGTCTGAGCCTTTATTCGACGTTAACCTGCAGCACTTACCCGATGACTACCTCACGGGAGACTGGTGCGTCGCCAACCGCGTGCTGAACCAGGGCAACCCCGCCAGCAGCATGGCCCGGGCCACCCGCCTTTGCCTGCAGCCGGGGAGCGTGGAGGTGCAGCTGCCCGGCCCGCCCGATTCGGGCCACTGGCTCGTGCAGCGCGACGAGCTGCTGAGCCGCCCTTACCTGGAGCTGGAGCTGCTGCAGGAGTCCACCCGGGCCCTGATTACGCGGCTGCGGCGCTCTGCCGATGGCCTGGAAAGCCAGCTGGGTCTTTATTTTCAGTCGGGCATGGAGCTGCAGCTCACCCGCCCTTGTTAAACCCCGCGTCGAATAGCATGAGTGCACCAACCCATTCCGCTCCCCACGAGGCCCTCCTGCGCCAGCAGGGCGAAGAGCAGTTCCACTTTCTGGCCGACTTCATCCCCCAGCTGGTCTGGTTTACGGATGCCACGGGCTACCACACATTCTTCAACCAGCGCTGGGTTGACTTTACCGGCTACACCCTGGCCGACAGCGTGGGGCCCAATATGTGGAACAACCTGCTGCACCCCGACGACCAGGACCGGGCCCGGCGGGTGTGGGGCCATTCGCTGGCTACGGGCGAGTTCTACGAAATAGAGTACCGCTTCAAAGCCAGAGACGGCTCCTACCGCTGGTTTCTGGGGCAGGCCCGCCCGCAGCACGACGAGCAGGGCCGGATCCGGCAGTGGTTCGGCACCTGCACCGACATTCAGGAGCAGAAGGCAACCGAGCTGCAGCTGCGCCAGCGCGAGCAGGACCTGGAGCGCGCCTACGCCGACCTGGAGGTTAAGGTGACGTTCCGCACCCTGGGCCTGGAGCAGGAAGTGCGGGAGCTGCGCCAGCGCCTGGGCGAGTAGAAACCCCGGAAATGATGCTGCAAAGAAGCTGGGCCGGTTGGCGCGGCTTTTTTTGTGCCTTTTTCCGCCCCCGGCCGCCCCCGGCTGCCGGCTGCTTAAACCTGCGGCGCCCAAACGGGTACATGCAGAAGCCTGTGCCCGCGCCAGCCGCGGCCGGGCTCCCGGCGCCGACTTGCCGCCGCGTGGGCAACCGCCCTGCCGGGGTCTTGCGTTAAGGGATTTTTTAGCTTCTAGTCTGCTCCGTGGCTTTGTCTTCGTCGCCTATTTCTGCTCCGATCCAGGCCTCGCCCCCGACGCCCGCCCCGCCCCGGTGGTGGCGCTGGGTGGGCGGCCTGCTGCTGGTGCTGACGGCCCTGGTGCTGGCCGCCCTGCTGCTGCTCGACCCATGGCTGCGGCGTACGCTGGAAGAACAGGTCGCCCGGCGCAGCCAGGGCCGGTATCAGCTGCGCATTGGCACCCTGCACACCAGCCTGTGGCAGCGCTCCATCCGTCTGAGCCGCCTGCGGCTGCGGCCGGCCCAAGATCCGCGGCTCTGGACCGACACCACGGCCCTGTCCCGCCTGCTGGCTGATGTCGGGGAGCTGCGCATTTCGGGCGTGGGCTTGTGGGCCGCTCTGCGCCGGCAGCAAATCCCCGTCGACAGCGTGGTAGTAGCTGGCGTAACGCTGCGGCTACTCGACCTGCCCGCCACGAAAGTCGCCGGCCAGCCTTTGCACGAGCGGCTGCCGGCCCGGGTTCCGGGGCTGGCTATCGGCTACCTGGGCGTGCGGAAGCTGCAGGCGGCCTACGGCGCCGGCCGCCGGCCCGAGGTGAGCTTGCGGGAGGGCACCGTCACGGCCCGGGACGTCCTGCTCAGCGCGGCCGGGGCGGCCGACACTCAGCGCCTGGGCTACGCCCGCACGGTGCTGCTGCGCGTGGCCGGCGTGGCCGCCCGCAGCGTGCTCGACCATGAAGTAGTGCTGGGCCACGGACAGTTTTCTTCGGCCCGGCAGCTGCTCACGCTGGACGCGCTGCGGCTGCGCTCCTGGCGGCCGCCGGGCCGGCGCCAGCGGCTGCCCCAGCTCAACCTGACCCTGGCCCAGCTCCGGCTGACGGGCCTGCAGCCGACGAGCCTGGCCCGCCGCCGCCTGTCGCTCGACTCGCTGCTGATCCGGCAGCCCCACCTCACCTTCACGCCCCCGCGCCAGGCTCCGCCGCCTGTGTATCAGCTGGTAGCGCCTTACCTGAACCGGCTCACCCTGGCCCACGTCCGCCTCACCGGCGGCTACGTGCGCGTTGCCGGGATGGCGGCGGCTCCCACGGTGCGCCGCATTGCCCTCACCGGCACCGACCTGCGGATTGATAAAGCGGCGGCCGCCGACCCCAAGCGGGTGCTGTACGCCCATGCCTGGCAGCTGCGCACCGGCCTCACCACGGCCCGCCTGAGCCCGCCGGTGTACCGGGGCGGCTACCAGGCCCTGAACCTGGACACGAAAACCGGCCGCCTGCAGCTGGAGGAAGCCTTTTTGCTGCCCACCATGTCGGCGACGGCCGTGAACCGCTACAAGGGGCACCAGTCGCCCAACATCACCCTGCGGCTGCCCCGGCTGCAGGCCACGGGGCTCGACTTCGCGGCCCTCGATCAGCGGGGCGCGGTGCTGGCCGGCCAGGTAACGCTGAGCCGGCTGCAGGTCCTTGTCGACGGCGACGGCCGCTTCCCGCTGAATCCGACGCCGTCCATCGTGACGCCCGAGCGCCTGGGGAAGCTGCCGCTGCGGCTCAATGTGCGGCGCATCCGCATTGCGGATGCCACGGTGCGCACCAACTACCTCTCGCCCAGCAGTGGGCGCCAGGGGACGCTGACGTTTAACCGCCTCAACGGGACGCTGACCAACATCACCAACGACCCGCGCCTGATGTCGGCGGCGCAGCCGGCCGTGGTCCGGGCCTCCGGCTACATTGCCAACCGCTGGCGGGCCGACCTGCAGATCTGGCTGCCCCTGCTTGACCCCAACGGCACGCACTGGGGCCGGGCCACCTTCGGCCCCGGTTCCATCACGCTGCTCAACTCCATGACCGAGCCCAGCCGCAACGTGCGCTTCGCCCGCGGCAACGTGCAGCAGGCCACCATCGGGTTCCGGGCCAACCGCCGGCAGATCACGGGTACCATGCGGGCGCAGTACTCCGATTTGAAGCTGGAGCTGCTCAGTCCCAAGGGCGGGGCCGACCGCAAAACGCTGTTCACCAAAATCGGGACCTCGCTGCTCAACGGCGTGGTGGTGCGGGACGAGAATCCGCGCCGCGACGAGGGCCGGCTCAAGGTCGGCGACATGACCAGCCGGCGGGAGCTGCGGGTGTCGGCGCTTTCGCTGTGGCGGCAGGGGCTGGTCAGCGGCCTGCTCAACAGCATCGGGGCCCCGAAGAAGCTGGCCCGGAAAATCAGTGAGCAGCAGTAAGTAGCTATCCGAATTGGGCGTCATGCGGAGCATGACGCTCTGATTTAGGGCCTATCAGGACAGGCTCTAAGCCAAACTTTCCCGGCTCCGGGCCGTTGTCTGCAAGCTTTTACGCCCCGCCAATGTCCCCTCTTCCCGCCAAGCTCACCAAGGGCAACCTGCCCACCAAGATCTGCCTGACTTGCGGCCGCCCCTTCGAGTACCGCAAGAAGTGGCGCGCCTGCTGGGATGAGGTGAAGTACTGCGGCGAGAAGTGCCAGCGCAACAAGCCCCGCACCCCGGCCGCCGCTTCCTGAAGCCGGGCGCTGTGGGGGCTGGGAAAGTGCCCGGCCGGCCCTATCTTACCCCAAAATTCCCGCTATGAACCGAAGACTATTCCTGCGCAACGGCAGCCTGGCCGGCGTGGCCCTGTCCACTCTCTCGCTGAGCGCCTGCACCGCCCCCACCCAGGATTCGGCCTCCGCGCCGGTGGCCGGCGGCCCCGACGACGACGCCACCACCAAGGTCTTTGAGCTCAGCGAGGCCACGGTAGCCCAGCTGCAGGAAAAGATGCAGAGCGGCCAGGCCACGGCCCGTTCCCTGGCGGAGCTGTACCTGGGGCGCATCAGGGCCATCGACCAGGCCGGGCCGAAGCTGAACTCGGTTATCGAGCTCAACCCCGATGCGCTGACCCTGGCCGACGCGCTGGACCAGGAGCGCAAGGCCGGCAAGGTGCGCGGCCCCCTGCACGGCATTCCGGTGCTCATCAAGGACAACATCGACACGGCCGACCAGCTGCACACCACCGCCGGCTCGCTGGCCCTGGCCGGGCACCGGGCGGCGCAGGATGCCTTTATCGTGCAGAAGCTGCGGGCCGCCGGGGCGGTGCTGCTGGGCAAGACCAACCTGAGCGAGTGGGCCAACTTCCGCTCCACGCGCAGCACCAGCGGCTGGAGCAGCCGCGGCGGTCAGACCAAGAACCCCTACATCCTGGACCGCACGCCCAGCGGCAGCAGCGCCGGCTCGGGGGCGGCCGTGGCCGCCAACCTGTGCGCGCTGGCCATCGGCACCGAAACCGACGGCTCGGTAGTGTCGCCGGCCTCGTGCTGCGGCATCGTGGGGGTGAAGCCCACCGTGGGCCTGCTCAGCCGCGCGGGCATCATCCCGATTTCGGCCACCCAGGATACGGCCGGCCCCATGGCCCGCACCGTGCGCGACGCCGCCATCCTGCTCGGGGCCCTGACCGGCGAAGACCCCGCCGACGCCGTCACCAGGGAAAGCGCGGGCAAAGCCGCCGCCGACTACACCACCTTCCTCACGCCCGGGGCCCTGCGGGGCCAGCGCCTGGGGGTGGAGAAAAACCACCTGAAGGGCTCTTCCGACGCCGTTGCCCTGCTGCAGGCCGCCCTGACCGTGCTCCGGGCCCAGGGGGCTACCATCGTGGAAGTGGAGGTCGAGAAGCGCATCGACCCGCTGGGGCAGGCCGAGTACGACGTGCTGCTCTACGAGTTCAAGGACGGCGTCAACCAGTACCTGGCCACGGCCCAGGCCCCGGTCAAAACCCTGGCCGACGTCATTGCCTACAACGCCCAGAATAAGGCCAAGGCCATGCCTTTCTTTCAGCAGGAAATCCTGGAAGACTCCCAGAAGCTGGAGGGCCTGAGCAGTCCGAAGTTCGTGGCCGCCCGGCGCAAGTCGCACGAGGGCGCGCGGCAGGTGCTGGATGCGGTGCTGCGCGACAACAAGGTTGCCGCGCTGGTCGCCATTACCACCGGCCCCGCCCGCTGCATCGACCTGATCAACGGCGACGGGGGCGGCGGCCCGGGCTTTTCCTCCCCCGCGGCCATGGCCGGCTACCCCCACGTGACGGTGCCCATGGGCCTGGCCCACGGCCTGCCGGTGGGGCTGTCGTTTGTGGGCGGACCCTACACCGAGGGGCCGCTGCTGGGGCTGGCCTACGCCTACGAGCAGGCGTCGAGGCTGCGCGCCGTGCCCGGGTTTAAGACCCCGTTTGTGGGCTAGGAGCGGGGCCGCCTTGAACCTGAACCAGTATCTTTGCCCACTACCCTTGAGCCGTTGAGTATGCCGCCCATCACCCAGCTTTCCCAACTCGACCTGACCCGGCGCTACACCTACGCCGACTACCTGACCTGGCAGCTGACCGACTGGGTGGAGCTGATCCGGGGCCGCATCCGCCTGATGAGCCCCGCACCCCGGCGGCAGCACCAGGATATCACCCGCAACATTGAGTTTCCGATCATGCAGTTTCTGCGGGGCAAGTCCTGCCGGATGTACCACGCGCCCTTCGACGTGCGCCTGAGCCGGACCACGCCCAACGGCGACGCGAGCATTGAAACGGTGGTGCAGCCGGACGTGTGCGTGATTTGCGACCCGGCCAAGCTGGATGAGCGGGGCTGCCTGGGTGCGCCCGACTGGATTATCGAAATCCTGAGCCCCGGCAACGTGGCCCGCGACACCAAGGAGAAGTTCGACCTCTACGAGGAAGTAGGAGTACGCGAGTACTGGATGGTGACGCCCGAGCAGAAAAACGTGGTGGTGTACCTGCTGGCCGACGACGGCCGCTACCAGCTGCGTGGCGAATTCTACACGCCCGGCCTGATTCCGGTGGCGACCCTGCCCGAATTGCAGATTGAGTGGGCGGAGGTGTTTGAGGAAATGTAGGGCCGGCGGGCCACTCAGGGAATAAACTGCTGGGTCAGGCCGGTGATGACGCCGTCTTTGGTTTCGACGATAAAGGGCGTGGACCGGAAGAAGTCGGGGCTCTGGGCCCGCAGCTCGGCGGGGGTGGTCAGGTACTGCCGCAGCTCCCCCGACTGGCGCCAGAGCCGGATGACGGCCGTGGCGCTCAGCGGGAGGGTGCGCGGGCTGGGCGTGTCGTTGATGATGTAGTAGTCGTTGAATACGGAGTACACCGTGTCGCCCTTCACTACTTCGGCCAGGGCATCGCCGCGGCGGCGGGCGGCGGCCACGGCGGCCTTACCATCCAGAAACTGAATGTAGTCGACGCTGGCGTAGTACTGGCCCTGGCGCTGGGAGAAGCGGCGCAGGTAGCCGTGGCTGCGGGCCGTGGCGCCCACGGCTTCGGTAGCGGAGGTTTCGCTTTTCAGGGTGGCCGGGATTCGCTCTTCGTAGCTGACCGCGCCCGCCGATTCCTGCTCGGAGCGGCAGGCAGCCAGGGTCAGGAGCAGCGCGGCGGCAAAGGTTGGGTACTTCATGGGAAGGTGTACGCGGGGCGCCAAGGGCGGTTGGAGGCCGGGCCGGCCGGCCCGATGCGCAAAAGTAGCCGCCACCACCCAAACCCCGGCGGCCAGCAGCCGAAAAGCGCATAAGCAAGCCGCAGAGCCCGTGGCGCCGCAAGAAACGCCGGCGGGCCGGGGCCGCCGGCAGGGCGCCGGAAGGTCGGGTGAAGCTCGGGACTACGGGCCGGGCGGCGGGGGGCTACCCGGCCAGGACCTCCGTCAGGGTGCGGTTGAGCAGGCCGGTCAGGTGGCCCGCTTCCTGGTGAATGGCGGCCGTAGCCACCGCATTGCCCCACGCATCGACGGCCGAGCCGGTACTGCCGATTTCGGCCAGCAGCGTCAGGCTGTGAATCAGGGCGGGGATGGTGAGCTGGGCCTGCTCGCGTGAGGAGGCGGGCTGCGCCTGGGTCAGGCCCGCAAGGCGCAGCTCCAGCAGCAGCATCACGGTGGCGGCCAGGTGCTGGAGCAGGGCCTGCTCATCCGCCGAAAACGTGCGGGCCTTCCGGTCGATAACGCACAGGGCCCCGATGTTGAAGCCCTCGGGCGTGCGCAAAGGCTGGCCGGCGTAAAACTGCAGGTTCAGGGCCTGCAGCGCCTGGGGCTCAACCAGGGCGCAGGGACGGGCCTGCAGGTCTTCAAATACCGTGACCTCATCGTGTAGAACCGCCACCGAGCACAGGCTCTGGGTCCGGGCTACCTGGCGGACACCGGGCAGGCCGAACTGCGCCTTGAGCCAGACGCTGCCTTCGGCCACCAACGAAACCAGCGCAATGGGGGCGCCAAACAGCTTGGCCGTCAGGGTGGTGAGCTCATCGAACAGCCCTTCCGGCGCCGTACCCACAATTTCGTAGCGGCTCAGAGCGCGCAGACGGTCCTCATCGTTGCCGGGAATCAGGGATAGACGGGAAAGCGGCATTGAGGGTAAATACGGATGGCGTCCGGGTTTCTACGGATGGTAGTCGGGAAGGATGACTAGGTTTTACCGTATGTTTTGCGGATAGAGTAGGGCGCTGCCGGCACTGGCGGGCCTGGGGCCGCTTATAACTATCTGGGCCGGCCAACTTATTGCCTCAACCGAATGAGTTACCTTTGCCACTTCATAGCACAGCAGGATGATTTCGATTAACGACCTTGATTTCCATTTTGGCTCCCGTACGCTCTACGACAAAGCCAACCTCCACATAAAGCCCAAAGACAAAATCGGCCTGATCGGGCTGAACGGCACGGGCAAATCGACGCTGCTGCGGGTGCTGGTGGGCGAGTACAAGGCCGACGGCGGCAGCATCTCGATGAGCAAGGAGGTGTCGCTGGGCTTTCTGAACCAGGATCTGCTCAGCTACGACACCCACGAGAGCATCCTGCTGGTGGCCATGCAGGCCTTCGAGGAAGCCCTGAACCTGCAGAAGCGCATCGACGAGATTCTGGTCGAGTTCGAGAACAACTACACCGACGACCTGGTCGAGAAGCTGGCCGACGCCCAGGATCGGTTTGAGGCGCTGGGCGGCTACACCATGCAGGCCCAGGCCGAGGAAATCCTGGAAGGCCTGGGCTTCACGACCGAGGAGCTGCAGAAGCCGCTGAAGACCTTCTCCGGCGGCTGGCGCATGCGGGTGATGCTGGCCAAGATCCTGCTGCAGAAGCCCTCCTTGCTGCTGCTCGACGAACCCACCAACCACCTGGACCTGCCCAGTATCAAGTGGATTGAAAACTACCTTTCCGGCTACGAGGGCGCGGTTATCATCGTGAGTCACGACCGGGAATTCCTGGACCGCACCACCAACACCACCGTGGAGGTTACCGGCGGCAAGCTGGTGCTCTACGCCGGCAACTACTCCTACTACCTGGAGGAGAAGGAGGAGCGCAACCTGATTCAGAAGGGCGCCTTCGACAACCAGCAGGCCCAGATCCGGGCCGCCGAGCGGTTCATTGAGCGCTTCAAGGCCAAGGCCAGCAAGGCCAAGCAGGCCCAGAGCCGGGTGAAGGCCCTCGACAAGCTGGAGCGCATCGAAGACGTGGCCAACGACGCGGCCAAGGTCAACATCAAGTTCAACTTCACCGTGCAGCCCGGCCGCCACATCCTGCGCATGGAGCACGTGGGCAAGAAGTACGGCGAGAAAATCATCTTCCGCGACACCCACGTCCACATCGAGCGGGGCGACAAGATTGCCCTGATCGGGGCCAACGGCAAGGGCAAGTCGACGCTGATGCGCCTGGTAGCCGGGCAGGAGGCGCCCACCAACGGCAACCACCAGCTGGGCCACAACGTCATCATGTCGTTCTACGCCCAGCACCAGCTCGAAAGCCTGAACGTGGACAACGAGATTCTGCAGGAGATGAACGAGGCCGGCTCCCGCCGCAACGACATGGAGCTGCGCAGCGTGCTGGGCTCGTTCCTGTTTACCGGCGACCAGGTCTACAAGAAGATCAAGGTGCTCAGCGGGGGCGAGAAAAGCCGGGTGGCCCTGGCCAAGACCCTGATTTCGGAAGCCAACTTCCTGCTGCTCGACGAACCCACCAACCACCTCGACATGCAGTCGGTGAACATCCTGATCCAGGCCCTGGAGCAGTACGAGGGCACGTTCATCGTCATCAGCCACGACCGGTTCTTCGTCGAGAACGTGGCCACCAAGATCTGGTACATCGAGGACTTCCAGCTCAAGGAATACCCCGGCACCTACGCCGAGTACGAGCAGTGGCAGGAAGACCGGGAAAAGGCGGCCAAGAAAGCCGGCCTGCCCAGCCCGTCGGCCCCCAAGCCGCTGCCCAAGCCCGAGCCGGTGAAGGAAACAACCTCGTCGCCCAGTACTTCCAAGCAGAAAAAGGAGCTGGCCGAGGTGGAAGCCCGCATCGAAACCCTGGAAAAGGAGCTGGCCCAGTACGAAGCCCAGCTCGCCGACCCCGGCATCTACAACAACGCCGCCCAGCTCAAGGACGCCACGCTCAAGTTTGAGCAGGTGAAAAAGGAGCTGACCGCCCAGACCAGGCGCTGGGAGGAGCTGATGTAAGCTCCGCCAACCCCAAAGAAGCCTCGCCAAATGCTATCCGCTGCTGGCGGGGCTTCTTTTTTTAAGCTTAAGCAAAACCGGTCCCTTCTTTCTGCCGTTGCCCGAGCCCCATGCTGACCTTCCCCTTTGAGCCGTTTCCCACGCTGACCACCGCGCGCCTGACCCTGCGCCAGCTGCAGCCCGCCGATGCGCCCGACCTGCTGGTGCTGCGCGCCGACCCCGCCGTGATGCAGTTCATTCCGCGCCCGCTGGCGCAGTCCGTGGCCGAGGTGGAGGAACACATTGCCCTCGTAAACGCCCGGACCGCGCAGGGGAAGTCGGTCAACTGGGCCCTGGCCCGGCGCGACACCAACCAGGTGGTGGGCACCATCGGCTACGTCGACCTGCTGCCCGAGCACTTCCGGGCCGAGGTGGGCTACCTGCTGCACCCTGCCTGCCAGGGCCAGGGCCTGATGCAGGAAGCCCTGGCCGCCGTGCTCGACTACGGCTTCGAGCAGCTGCACCTGCACTCCGTAGCGGCCATCATCGATCCGCTGAACGAAGCCTCGGCCCGGCTGCTGGAGCGCAACGGCTTCGTGCAGGAAGGCCATTTCCGGGAGAATGAGTTCTACAACGGCCGGTTTCTGGACGCGGTGCACTACTCCCTGCTGGAGGGCCGCCGGCCGCGCTGAGCCGGTAGCCGGGCACGAAGCCCAGCTCGCCGACTTCGATATGTACCACTACTGTCGTCCCGGGAGTTGTAAAAAAGCGCCGCCGCTGTTTCCTGGGAAGCAGCGGCGGCGCTTTTTTGTGGGTAACGTTGAAGCATTGGCGTTGTGGCGGTATTCTGTGTTCCGTCTGCCGACAACTGAAGCCGATTAAAGATATAATGTTTAATGTTTTCTACTGCTGCTTAATTTATAACATCAAGCTGGAACTGCCGATGAAAAGCGAACTACTGCTGATTGCTCCAACGTCTAGCCGCCATAATGCCAAACCGAAAGCTGGTGACAGTTCATATTTGTAGAGATTTTAGAAAATGTATTGCTTCTTCAAAATCACTCGGGCTATAGTCATTTGGGCTTATTACTATCGACATCTCCCTAGATATTGTTGAATTTCTGGAATAAATAGCATAGGAAAGAATGATGCTTTGTATTATTAGTATAGCGGTTTCGTGAACGGTGTACCCGGTCTGACGGCTTTTCGCCGTCGGACCGGTCGTCGCTGGCTGCCGATAAATACATCGGGCCTACAACGACCGGTCGGACGGCGGAAAAAGCCGTCCGACCGGAGCGAATGCAACCGCTACACTGTTCGCGAAACTGCTATAGTAACGACAAATTAACATTTGCTAATCCTGCCCCTAACACTGGTACCGAAAACTTTTTCTTACGACCCTCAACTTTTATTTTCTCCCACAAGCCAATTAAAGCTTGGTTTAAGATAAGATGGTCGGATTGAGTGTGTTTGTCATTTCCAATGAACTTTAGTTTCGTTAGAATAACCACAAAAATTCTTCTGTTTGCTTGAGGTAAAACGGCGACTGTACCAATTGGATAACGCAGTTTATTTCCACTGGGCTTTAATTGATCTAATTCAGCAATATTTTCCAATCCTACAAGACTTTGTTGGACGATATTGTTAATATAGTTAATGTCGTTGTCAAAAAGCCTGCTTATCATTTGGCTTTTTAAAGACACTCCAATAGTTCGATTGTAGTTGAAATCAAAGAAGTCACTGCTGCCAATCACTATGTCTTCTTTTTCAGCAAGCAGGTCTCCAACTTTTAACGAAATACTGGTTTGAGCACTTTTGAATTTCTTAGTGTAAGACGTTCTGGAAAATGCTTTAAATATTGCAAAAGCAAATGAAACTACCAAAGCAGCTGCCAAAATAAATAGTTCGCCTTTATCAATTAAGTCTTCAAGCTTAGAGCTTAACGCACTTGGACATTCAATCAATAGCCAAATTGTGCCAAATGCGAGATGAAAATATTTTCCAATCAGGAGGTAATTAGTTGTGAATAGATAGTTCCACTTAAGTTTTCTCATTACAGTTTAAGTTTATCACAAATTGCCACCAACGGTCGGGTATTGCTGCAGGCAGGGAATTCATTGCTGTGTCCGCCCCCAACCGCTGATGAATAAAGTTATAAAAGTAAAAGATAACAAACAAAAGTCCACCCGTGTTTGTCCTGCCCGAACCACTGCTGATAGCGACCTACAGCCAAAGATAACAAAGTCCTGCCCTGCTTGCAGCAATACCTTTGTTAGCGGCTGTTTTAGGTAATCTTGGTCATGTCGGCAAGTTCTTTTTCAACGTCAATCTCAATAATTTTCTGTTTGCCTTCAAGAACTAAATCCATATTCGCTCTTGGTTTAATTGTAATTTTTTTGTTAGCCACATTTATTGTCCCAAACCAACCACCGATTAGAAATATGTTTTCCTGTCCGAACTTCCACTTTGCTATTTTGTCGGTTTCTTTGTCAACAATTGTGAAATAAATTTCTTCTTCATTTTGTCCTAATATAGTCTTTGTAGAAATCGTGAATGTAATCTTATTATTCTCCTTGGCTTTATAGATAATTTCAGATAATACTCCTATTTCTTTTGCTTCACTAATTGCTGCTAAAACTTTTTCCTCGTCAAGTTTGTCTAACTCTGCAATATCGATTAGTCCTTCTTTAAGTGCATTTAAAACAAGTGCTTGCTGTTCAGAGTGGTCTGCTTTCAGTAATATGTCTTCCTTTAAAACCGCGATTCCATAGGCGAACCAATCTTCTACAACAATTGCTCTTTTTAAAGCTTCTTCTTTTGTGTCGGCAATAGAAATATAAAGATGGTGATAATGAGGACATTTAAAATCCTTTTGAATTAGTTGTCTTAACACAATGTCTGCATACCGATTTAGATAAAATAAAGTTCTTGGTAGTTTGTAATCGAATAATAACCTAATATCTCGAATTAATGTATCGCTTGTTAATTTTCGGTCTTTCCGTTCTTGTCGTTTAATTTCAGAATTTTCAATTTGAAACTTTTGTAAACTAATATTTTCTTGCTTTGAAGTTGTTATTAAAAATTCGAGAGAAATTTTCTGTCGTATGTTTATAAGAACGTTTTCAAAGGTTTCAAAATCAAACAAATCGTCTTTTTTTAGCTTTGATTTTATGATTTGTAAAGCCTCAAAATATTTGTCTATTAAAACATTTGCAAGTTCAGGCTCATCTATATTTTTATATTCATCTGCTATTTCAAATTTGTCTTTGTAATTTATTTGCTCCTCTTTTTGAAAATGTTCTGAAAATTCTGGGGCTTTCAGATTAATGTCAATAGTTTTAAATTTCCTATTCATTCTCGAATAAGGAAATGTTTCATAGTACTTATTAAATGTAATTTCCATTCCAACAATATCTGGAACAACATACATTGCCGGATAAGATAAACTCAACCAAAGTTCATTGAACGACGATTGAAAATTTGATTTATCCAATTCACTTTGAATAAGTCGGTCTAAGTATTGAAGATTTCCTTTGAGCCCGCCGCCACTAATTCCTACTGTCCTTGGTGATAAATATATTTTCATTATAGCGGATTAGTGAACGGTGTACCCGGTCTGACGGCTTTTCGCCGTCGGACCGGTCGTCGCTGGCTGCCGATAAATACATCGGGCCTACAACGACCGGTCCGACGGCGGAAAAAGCCGTCCGACCGGAGCGAATGCAACCACTACACTGTTCGCGAAACTGCTATAAGCCTGTTGATGTCTGTTATTGTAAACAGTCTGTAAAAATAGCCGCCAACATTCGGATTGCCGCAACTGCCCGTAGCGGCAATCTGCGCGTAGTACGCAGGTGAGTTGCGGCAATATACCCACCGTCGGCTGGCTAGCCGCTACTGCCGCCCAGAAACTTCGCCCATACCACCACGCCGCCAGTTGCGGCTTCACGCCTGGCCGGCCTATCGAAACAGCGGTGGCTTAGCCGTGTCGCGAGCTGGTTTGCGAAAGCGGGTAGGGGACGGGGGCACATCCTACTTCAGGGTCCTTATAAGGGCTGGGCGCCGGAACTCGGGGCCTGATGGGTGAGCACACCACTTGCCGGCCGCAGCACAGGGGGCGGGTGAGGCCTGATACAAGTCGGCTTGATACATTTTTATTTGTATCAAGCCGACTTGTATCAGACTCCGTCGCACCTTTGCCGTGCGGCCCCCTTTCGGGGCGGCCCCTGCCTATGTCTTCTATGCGCCTGCCCGCCGCCGGCACCCTGCCCGCCCTGCGCCGCTACCTGGCGCTGACCCAAACCCAGCTGGCCACCCTGCTGGGCACCACGCGCGGGGCGTTGGCCCAGGCCGAGGCCGGCACCCGCTTCCTGACCGTGGAGGCCCGCGACGCGCTGAGCGCCTTGCTGGCGGCCCTGCCCCTGGCTACGCGGCAGGCGCTGGCCGGGGACGCTGGCGAGGCCCCGCCGCCCCAGGTGCCGGCTCCACCCGCGCCCCTGCCGCGCCCGCTGGCCCGCCGCCGCCACCTGGCCACCCGGGAGCTGGAGCGGGTGCTGGCGGCGCTGGCCCCGCTCGAAGCCCGCCGCCTGGCCAGTGCCGCCCGCCTGGCCCTGCTTGCGGCCCCGGCCTGCCCGCCCGCCCTGGCCCGGGACGGACCCTTTGCCGCCCAGGCCCGCCTGTGGGCCGGCCCCGCTGCCGAGGCCGCCCGCCGCCTGCTGCTGGCCCGCGCCGCCGGCCTGCGGGCCGAGCTGGCCGCCCTGGCCGCGCCCGCCGGCGAAGCAGAGTAGCTGATGCCCGGCCGGGCCGCCGCCGGCCGGGCGCGCCCCCAAAAGGGAGGACGGCTTCGGAGTATCCGGCGTACCTGGCTAAGGGGGAGGCGAATAGCCCGCAATATGCGCGCCCGGACTTTCGTTCAGTGGGTCGCCGGCGGGTGCCGGCGCAGTATTCACTCCTTTCCCTATTTTTTATGACCGTTCCCACCTTTGATTTCTCGGCCCTGACGACCCGCGCCGCCTGCGACAAGGCCCTGGCGCCCACCCGCCGCCTCCAGAATCGTCTCGAAAAAGACGAGGTGGTCCTCGGCTTCAACGAGGAGGAAGGCGAGATTCGCGCCGGCATCGCCCAGCAGCAGTTTGCCCGCGCCGACCGCAACCTGCAAAACGTGACGGCCGCGCTGGCCGACCTGCCGGCCGGCCCCTCCGCCGAGCGCGAAAAGCTCGAAGCCGAACAGGCCACGCTCATAGCCCGCAAGAAAAACCTGGCCCTGCAAGGGGCCTCCGGCGACCAAAGCTCACTCCAGGACTTGGCCGAAGCCCGCAACGCCGCCGACCTGGAACTGGTGACCGGCTACATCACCCAGCTCGAAGCCTACCGCCTCACCCTGCCTGCCTAGCTGGAGTTGCGCGTATCCGCGTCGCGCAGTGGTTGGCGACGAGGATAGCCGTTGTTTTCAATGGAAAACGCCCCGTAACGGATTCGTTGCGGGGCGTTTTCTGGTAAAAGCAACGAACAGGGCTTTGCGATGTTGGGGGATTTGAAAAACGTCAAGCCCGGAACCGCTGCTGATTGAAAAATAAATGTATCAAGATAACAACCAAAAGCCCACCGATGCTTGTCCTGCCCGAACAACTGCTGCCATGTTACTAATGATGAAGATTAAAACGTCCTGCCCCAATATTGCAAAACCCCGTGTTAGCGGTTCGCCTTTCTTCTTATGTTAATTGAGATAAGTCATTTTTGAAATCAATAAAAGATTTCCAACTTAGAAGTTCTACAATGTCAAAAGCCAAGTTAGCGGTACGAAACCGATTAAATTTAGGGTTAATTTCTTTGGTTAATGTGTCAAAACAAGTTATAACTGCTGGGTTAAAATTTCCTTCTTCAAAATGAATGGCTTGATTTCGTCCTTGCCAAATAATTTGCTTTAAAGCCTGTGTACCAATGAGACGACCATTAGGACAATTCGCAAGTCCACCATGAATGATTGAAATACCTTGCTTAGCCATTTGCAATAACGAGCCTGATAAACTTGCAATTGCAAATTCGTGGGTTAACAATGTTTTTCTTTTTAAATCAATCTCTTTGTCTTTATGAAAAGCTTCTTTATCTTCTGTAAAATAAGCGTCCCACATTAACCCTACTCCTGTCATATAATCATCAATGTCTTCGCTTTCTTGAAGATTGTCAGCTCTGCGATATTTGTCTTGTGCAACTCTAATAAGAACTTGAAGTTCTTTGTCAAGTTTATTTATTTCTTCTAACTCATGCCAAATTGAATAAATGGTAGCTGTTGCTGCATATTCAATGTCAATTAAATATTGTTGCATAACGAATGCTGTTTTAAGGTGACCGCTAACATTTGGATTGCCGCAACTCGCCGCTAGAGTAAGTTGCGGCAATACATCTTTAGTACGCAACTCACTTGCGTACTATCGGCCAAATGAGCATGCTTGCCGCAACTCGCCCGGTTGTAACCCGAAGCTGTCGAAGGGCGAGGCGGGGTAGTTGTGCTGAGCCACAGGGGGTAAGTTTCGGTGGTTTTGATGCGGCTGTGTCCCAGCCGGGTTTGCATGATGCGGGTGTCAGCTCCCGCCTCCATCAGCTGCGTAGGAGTGCCGGAGCAGGTGCAAGGTAACCGTTCGGCTGACCTGGGCACGCGCGGCGGCCTGTTTTATTACCTGCTGCAGGCTCCGGGCACTGTAAGGGGCGCCGGGCTGCTGGCCCTCAAACGGGAATGTGGCCGGGCGCAACGGCTCCTGCGGCCGGTGTAGTGGGCTATAGAGCCGTGGCAGGGCGCGGCCCTGTTTGCCCTTGCTGCCGCCGCGTAGCACGATAACCACCGCCTCCTTACCTTCGCCGCTATGCGCTTACTGTTCGCCTTTCCGCTCCTGCTGCTCGCCACTGCCTGCGTTCCGCTCGGTACGCCCATCACCGACCCCAATGCGGCCCGGCGCCCGGCGCCCGGCCAGCAGCCCCCGCCCGAGTACTACGCCGACAAAACCATCCGCTACGAGGACTACGTCTACAATCCCGACGTGCGCTCGGTGCAGTGCTACGTGGCCACGGGCCAGCCCACGGAGGTATTCCAGCCGCCGGTGGTGCCGCTGGGCCAGAGCCAGCCCGTCACGCTGGAGTTTGACCTGCTGGGCTCCAATTCCCAGCGCTTCACGGCCAGGCTGGTGCACTGCGACGCCAACTGGCAGCCCTCGGTGCTCACCGACATGCAGTTTCTGAGCGAGATAAACGAGTTTCTCATCACCGACTACCGCACCGGCGTGGGCACCAAGGTGCCCTACTACCACTACAAGATGCAGATGCCGCGGGTGAAGCTCAGCGGCAACTACCTGCTGCTGGTGCAGAGCGCCGGCGGCGTGCCGGTGCTGAGCCGCCGGGTGCTGGTCTACGAAAACCAGGTGCAGGTCAGTCTGCGCCAGGGCATTCCGGTGGCCGGTGCCGAGCGCTACACCCTGCAGCAGGTCGACTTCTCCATCGGCTACGGCGGCGTCAACTTGGTCAATCCGGCCCAGGAAGTGAAGGTGCTGCTGCGCCAGAACTTCCGCTGGGACAACGCCAAGTACAACCTGCGCCCCACCTTCGTGCGCGACGCCGAGCAGCGGCTGGACTACCAGTACTTCAACTTCGAGAATGCCTTTGCGGCCAGCAACGAGTTCCGCTTTTTCGATTTGCGCTCCTTGCGGGTGATGGGTGCCGGCATGGCCCAGCTCGACCCCAACGCCTCGCCCCGCTCGGTGGTGCTGACCAACGAAGTCAGCCGCAACGGGCAGGCCTACTCGCAGTACGACGACATCAACGGGCAGCGGGTGTTTGAAAACCGCGAATACGGCAACGGCGCCTCCAACGGCGACTACGCCACCGTGGCCTTCCAGCTGCAGGCCGAGCAGCAGGCGCCGGGCGCCGTGTACGTGCTGGGCGCCCTCACCGACTGGAAGCTCAAGGACGAGTTCCGGATGACCTACGACGCGGAAGCCCGGCAGTACAACACCCGCGTGCTGCTCAAGCAGGGCTACTACAACTACTACTACGTGGTGGCCCGGCCCGGCGCGGCTCCCGACGACGTGTACTTCGAAGGCAGCCACCAGGAAACCGAAAACCAGTATGATCTGCTGGTGTACTACCGTCCGCCCGGCACCCGCGCCGACCTGCTCATCGGCTACCAGGCCATCACCATCAACAGCCGGCAGCGGTAAGGGGCAGTCGGGGAGTTGTGGTAAGGGATAAAACAGCACGTCATTCCGGGCATTCTGCGGCTCAGGTAGATTCCTCGCAAGCCCGGAATGCCGGGCTTTGGCAAACCGGGCCGCGCTAATACCGGCCCTCGGCGCCGCCACCGCCCGAGGAGCCGCCCCCAAACCGGAAGCCTGGCTCATGGGGCTGCATGCTTGTTTCCGTGACGTGCGACATAACCACTGACTCCAGCTCCGGCACGCTGAAGGCGGGCTGGTCGGTGGGCTCGGCGGTGAGGCCGTACCTGGCGGGGCGTAAGTAGCGCATGGCGGCGCCGGCCAGCAGAATCAGGACCGCGCCGCCCAGGGCTAGGGCCACTTCCGGGGGCAGCACCGCGCGGTAGAAGCGGTAGGTATAAAGGGAGAAGGCCAGCGTCAGCAAGCCGGTATGCAGCAGGATCCGGTCGTGCCGGCGCAGGCCCTGGTAGAGGTAGAGCAGCGGAAGAGCGCCGGTAAACAGGTAAAACAGCGGCGCGAAGCTGATCTGCACCGACGAAGGCAGGCCGTGGAGCAGGGCGTTGGCTTCGCGCACCACCAGATAGTTGCCGGCCAGGTAGAAGCCCGCCAGCGCCAGCACTTTCACCGTGCGCAAACAGGTGCGGTAGTACAGGTAGTCGGGGCGGCGGGAAAGGAGGCCAACCAGCTGGTAGCCCCCGGCCGAGGCCAGCATCAGCCCAAAGGGCAGCAGGGCTTTGCCGCTGCTGAATTGCAGCAGCAACACGGCTACAGTCGTCAGGTAGAGCCCGAAGCTCAGGGCGCCCACCAGCGGGTCGGCGTAGCGCACTACGGCCGCCAGCAGGAGCAGCAGCCCCGGCAGCAGCAGCCACCCGAGCAGTCCGCGGGCCAGCAGCAGTTCCGGGTCCAGGGAGCCGGGCAGGGCAAGGCTGTACCCGAACGCCAGCACGGCGACAAAGTAGCCCAGGGCCACGTACAGCAGCGCATTGTCGACCCCGGAGCGGTAGAGCTGATTCGACCGGATCAGCACTTCCAGCAGCCCGATGGCGCCCCCCCCACTCAGCAGGCAGCCCAGCAGCAGGCGCCCCTCCCGGTTCTGTGAGCCGCTGTACGAGCCTTCACTGAGCAGCAGGAAAACCAGCCCCGATACGGTGACCACCGCAAAGCAGGTGAAGAGGAACAGGGCTATTTTGACGAACAGGTGGGGCTCGTAAAAGTCGCTGGGAAAGGCCTGCCGGATACTGCCCACCTGCTCGGAAGAAAGAAGCCCGGTTTTGCCCCAGCGCCGGGCCGTATCCTGCACCAGGCGGTTGAAAATGCCTTGTTCGTTATAAGCCTTACTGCTCATGGCTGGCAACTATTTTTTTCAGGTTGAGCAGTAACAGCACCACGCCTACTGCCGACAGCGGGAAGTAGATCGTAGCCAGCCCGACAGAGAGGCTGTTGTCGAGCTGGAAAAAGAGGTAGGTCAGGGCTATGTAGCCGTAGAGCGCGCCCAGCAGCACAAACACGTAGGAATGGGTGCGGCGCGCGTACCAGTACAACGCCCCGCTCAGCCCCAGCATCAGCAGCGCGGCCGCCCCGGGCGGCAGGAAGCCGGCATTGTAGGGGCTGCGCCACAGCGCACTGCTCAGGGCCAGCAGGGCCAGGTTGCTGCCCAGCAATAGATATGTGTAGCCGAAGTGCTTTTTGCGGTCCTGGTATTCCGAGGCCAGGCCCCCGGCCGCCAGCAGCAGGCCCAGCCCGATGGCCGCCGCATCGAGGTGGGGCAGGTCGTAGTTGTTCTGCGAAAAGGCCGAGAGCGGGGCAATGGCCACGCCCACCCAGGCGGCCAGGCCGGTAAGGGCCATGGAAAGTACGCCCCGGTGGTCGAAGCGGTAGGCGCAGAAAAAGAACACGACCGTCGGCACCAGCACCAGCAGGCCGTAGCGGGTGCCGAAGAAGCTGTACTGGTATTGCAGGTAGCCCACCAGGGTCAGCAGGGTAAGGCAGGCCAGCAGCAGCGCGTAGTCGGCCCCGGTGGAGGGCCTGGGGTTCAGCTGCCACGTAAACGGCTGCCGCTGCCGGTAGGCATAGGCAAAGCCCGCCGCCGACAGCCCCGCAATGCCCGCCACAAGCACGCCGTGGCCGAGCGTGTCGATGTTCTTATAAATCAGCAGACCCAGGCCGGTGCTCAGCAGCGTGACGCCCAGCGAAAGGAAGGTGCGCAGCTCGTAGTAGAGCGAAAAGGGCTTTTCCCGCTCGTAGCTGGCCATGGCGGCCGCCTGCTCGGCTGAAAGCAGGTGCAGGGCCCGCAGGGAGGCCAGGATTTTTTCGGTCATACAGAACAGGACAGCGAAGAATGGCGGTGCAGCTGGTCAGGGCTCCGGGGTAAACATAGACTTTTCTCTACGCTCTGCGGTCAATAGGGGCTTGCCGGCTGGCAGATCAGTGCTAAGTCAGCGCCCAAAGTCGTATCCTCAAGAAAATAAAACGGGGTACAGCCAAGGAGTAATACCCTTGTTTTATTTTTTTCGAAGGTGCGCCTCCTGCCTTCCGCCCAGCCCGCCGGCGCCGGCGGGCCGCTGGGTTGCGTAACCAAAGCTTCGGCCGCTCGTTGCAGCAACACACGCTTTCTACCAGCCCACTTATGAAATCTGCCCTGCCTCTGGCCGCTGTCCTGCTGCTCACCTCCGCCTGTTCGACCAACCCCGTCACGGGTAAAAAAGAAGTTATGCTCGTCTCCAAAGGGCAGGAGCTGGCCATGGGCCAGCAGTCCGACCCGGCCGTGGTGGCGCAGTTTGGCCTGTATCCCGACCAGAAGCTGCAGAACTTCATCAACGAGAAGGGCAAGGCCATGGGCGCCATTTCGCACCAGCCCAACCTGACGTACCAGTTCCGCGTCGTCGACTCGCCGGTTATCAACGCCTTTGCCATTCCCGGGGGCTACGTGTATTTCACCCGCGGCATCATGGCGC
Source organism: Hymenobacter algoricola (assembly GCF_039539525.1). Classification (NCBI taxonomy): domain Bacteria; kingdom Pseudomonadati; phylum Bacteroidota; class Cytophagia; order Cytophagales; family Hymenobacteraceae; genus Hymenobacter; species Hymenobacter algoricola. The sequence goes on from NZ_BAABDH010000016.1 coordinate 46,706, forward strand.
ACTTCAACAACGAGGCGCAGTTTGCCGGGGTGCTGGGCCACGAAATCGGCCACGTCACGGCCCGGCACTCGGCCAAGCAGCAAACCAATGCCATCATCGGGCAGGTGGGCATGATGGGCGCCATGATTGCCTCGCCCCGGCTGGCGCAGTTCGGCGACCAGGCCATGCAGGGCATGCAGCTGCTGTTTCTCAAGTTCGGCCGCGACGACGAAAGCCAGTCCGATGAGCTGGGCGTGCAGTACTCCAGCAAAATTGGCTACGATGCCGCCCAGATGGCCGACTTCTTCGAGACCCTGCAGCGGGAGCAGGCCAAAAGCGGCACCCCGGCCATTCCCGACTTCCTGTCGACCCACCCCAACCCGGCCGACCGCTACAACCGCGTGCACCAGCTGGCCGACCAGTGGAAGCAGCAGAACGGCAACCCCAAGAACCTCAAAGTCAACCGCGACCAGTACCTGCGCCTGATCGACGGCATCGTGTACGGCGAAGACCCGCGCCAGGGCTTCGTGGAAAACAACGCCTTTTACCACCCCGAGCTGAAGTTCCGCTTCCCGGTGCCGGCCGGCTGGAAGCACCAGAACACGCCCCAGCAGTTTCAGATGGCCGACCCCGCCGGCAAGGCCCTGATGATGCTGACCCTGGCGCCCGGGGCCTCCCTCGACGAGGCAGCGCAGGCCGTAGTCAAGCAGTTCAGCCTGCAGCCCGTCGACTCGCGCCGCCTCACCGTCAACGGCTTCCCGGCCGTGGCTTTCGTGGCCGACCAGGTGCAGCAGGATCCGCAGACCGGGCAGGCGGTGGCCGGCATCCGCACTCAGGTATACCTGATTCAGGACGCCAAAACCATCTATGCCCTGGTGGGGGCCGCCGCGCCGGCCGACTTTGGCGGCTATCAGCCCACCTTCACCGCTACCATGGAAGGCTTTGCCCGCCTCACCGACCCGGACAAGCTCAGCCGCCAGCCCGAACACGTGCGCATCAAAACCCTGAAGCTGCGCAGCAACCTGGGGCAGGCGCTGAAAACCAACGGCGTGCCCGAAGCCCGGCTGGAGGAAATGGCCATCCTCAACGGCATGCAGCTCAACGAGCAGGTCAATGCCGGCTCCCTGATTAAAGTGGTCGGCAAATAAGCCGAAGTCACCGCCGCGCCCCGCCGCCAACCCGTGCCTTGGCCCAGTCCCCGCGCCGGCTTGGCCTGCTGTTTGCAACCCTGCTCTCGGGCTGCCCGTTGCAAGCTCGTCCTTTCTCCCACGCTACGCGGCCGATGCCGCCTTCCGCCCATGCCTGTTTCCGCCCTCCACGTTCTTCCTGTAGCCGCCCTGGGGCTGCTCCTGTTGCCCCTGGCCAGCTCTACCACCCCAAGTCCGGCCGTTACCGCCGCTGCCGTCGTCGCGGCCCCCGTGCAGGGCGCCCAGCCCGACCCGCAGATCGTAGCCCAGTTTGGGTTGCTCAACAGCCCCACGCTCCAGCGCTTCATCGATGAGAAAGGCATGCAGATGGGCCGCGTGTCCGACCGGCCGGCCGACGTGAAAGGCTTTACCGTCGTCGATTCGCCTGTCATCAACGCCTTTGCCACGCCCGATGGCCACGTGTACTTCACCCGCGGCATCATGGCGCACTTCAACAACGAAGCGCAGTTTTCGGGGGTGCTGGGCCACGAAATAGGCCACATTACGGCCCGCCACGGACAAAAGCAGCAGACCCGCTCCACCGTGGCCAACGGCGCCCTGCTGCTGGGCTCCCTGCTCTCGAAGCGGATAGCATCCATTGCCCAGCCGGCCTCGCAGGTGGTGGGCCTGGGCTTGCTCAAGTACGGCCGCGACGACGAGAATGAGTCCGACCAGCTGGGGGTGAAGTACTCCTCCAAGATCGGCTACGACCCGGCCACGATGGCCGATTTCTTCCTGACCCTGCAGCGGACCGAGCAAAGCAGCGGGGCCGCCACCATTCCCACGTTTCTCTCCTCGCACCCCAACTCGGCCGACCGCTACCAGAACGTGAAAAAGATGGCCGCGCAGGCCGAGCAGCAGGCCGGCCGCCAGCTGTCCGTCAACCGCGACCAGTACCTGCGCCTCATCGACGGCCTGGCCTACGGCGACAACCCGCGGGAGGGCTACGTGGAAGGCGGCGTGTTCTACCACCCCGACCTGAAGTTCCGCTTCCCCATTCCGTCGGGCTGGAAGTCGCAGAACTCACCTTCGCAGTTTCAGATGGCGGAGCCCAACGGCAAAGCCGTCATCATCCTGATTCCGGCCGGCAGCGGCACCCTGGACGCCGCCGCCGAGGCCCTGGCCAAGCAGCTGAACCTGCAGTCGCCCCAGGCCAGCCGCACCACCATCAACAGCTTCCCCGCCATTGCCATTCAGGGCGACCAGATCGGCCAGGACCAGCAGGGGCAGCAGGGCGTTACGGCCCGCACGCTCAGCTACCTGATTCAGGATGGCCAGTCCATCTACGCCCTCGTGGGCCTGACCGCGCCCTCGACCTTCGATACCTACGCGCCGCAGTTTCAGCGTACCGCCCAGGGCTTTGCCCGCCTCACCGAGGCCAGCAAGCTCAACCGCCAGCCCGAGCGTATCCGCATCCGGACGGCCAAAACCAGCCAGACCCTGGCCACTGCCCTGGCCGCCAATGGTGTGCCCGCCGCCCGCCGCGAAAGCCTGGCTATCCTCAACGGCATGAAGCTGACGGACAAGCTGCCGGCTGGTAGCCTGTTTAAAGTGGTTGGCAAGTAGCCTACGGAGGATTTCTGAGTTGATGCGCAGTCAGCAGGCAGCAGGCAAGTACAGTGACTGAGCTGCTCTGCCAAAGAAAAAGGCCACCCGCTGGGGTGGCCTTTTTTGGTTGTTGTCTGAAGCTCGGGAGGCTATACGTTAAAGCGGAAGTGCATGATGTCGCCGTCCTGCACCACGTATTCCTTGCCTTCCACGGCCATCTTGCCGGCTTCCTTGATTTTCACCTCGGTCTTGTACTCCTGGTAGTCGGGGAGCTTGATGACCTCGGCGCGGATGAAGCCCTTCTCGAAGTCGGAGTGGATGACGCCGGCCGCCGCGGGGGCTTTGTCGCCGCGGTGGATGGTCCAGGCGCGTACTTCCTGCACGCCGGCGGTGAAGTAGGTAATCAGGTTCAGCAGCTCGTAGGAGGCGCGGATCAGCTTGTTCAGGCCCGACTCGGTGAGGCCGTACTCGCCGAGGAACATTTCCTTTTCCTCGGGGTCTTCCATGTCGGCAATCTGCTCCTCAATGGCCGCCGATACCAGCACCACCTGGGCGCTTTCGGCTTTCACATGCTCGCGCAGGGCCGTCACGTGGTGGTTGCCGTCGGTCTTGATGCTGGCCTCGTCCACGTTGGCCACGTAAATCACGGGCTTGATGGTGAGCAGCTGCAGATCGGCTACGGCCTCCAGCTCCAGCTCGTCGGCCGCTACGGCGCGGGCATTCTGCCCGCCTTCCAGGGCCTCCTTGAAGCGCTGCAGTACGATTACTTCTTTTTTGGCCGCCGCATCGCCAGCCTTGGCCGAGCGCTCCGACTTCTGCAGCTTCTTGTCGATGCTTTCCAGGTCTTTGAGCTGCAGCTCGGTGTCGATTACGTCCTTGTCAAATACGGGGTCGACGCCGCCGGCCACGTGCACGATGTTGGGGTCATCAAAGCAGCGCACCACGTGAATGATGGCGTCGACCTCGCGGATGTTGGCCAGGAACTTGTTGCCCAGCCCTTCGCCCTTGGAAGCCCCTTTCACCAGGCCGGCAATGTCCACAAACTCGATGATGGTGGGCAGCACGCGCTTGGGGTTCACCAGCGCCTCCAGGATCTGCAGCCGCTCGTCGGGCACGGTAATCACGCCCACGTTGGGCTCGATGGTGCAGAAAGGATAGTTGGCCGATTCGGCCTTGGCGTTCGAAAGGGCGTTGAACAGCGTGGACTTACCCACGTTCGGCAAACCGACGATTCCGCAGCGGAGACCCATGGTTTCAAGTAAGAATTAGAAATTAAGAAGTAGGAATTAAGCCCGTCGGGCCATTCCAGGGGCAAAGGTACGGCTGATTTTCGGGGAAAGCAGCAGCCGCGCCCACCTTCCGGCGGCGGGGCACGCAAACGGCGCGCCCAGGCCGAAAACCTGGGCGCGCCGCGCGGTACTGGAAGCTGAACTGCAAAGGGGAGTAGGGGTTGTTTTCGCTAGGCGGGCGGGTTAGTAGTTGTCGTCGCTGACGTTGCCATTCACATTGCCATTCACGTTGCCATTCACGTTGCCGTTGTAGGGCTGCTCGTCGTAGTGCTGCCGGGGGCGGTCCAGCTCGGCCACTTCTTCCGCAGTCAACAGCTCTTCGCGCACATACTCCACGGCATCCTGCAGGGCATCCACAAACTTGAGGAAGTCTTCCTTGTACAGGAATATTTTGTGTTTCTCGTACGAGAACGTGTCGTCGTCGCGCAGCTTGCGCTTGCTTTCGGTAATGGTGAGATAATAATCCTGCCCCCGCGTTGCCTTCACGTCGAAAAAGTACGTGCGCTTACCTGCTTTAATGCGTTGGGAGTAAATTTCTTCCTGATCGTGACGGTCTTCCACGGGCCTTCAAATGGTTGAGTTATTCCAAGATGGTTGAATTGCCTCCCAAAGTAAATCGTTCTGGCTGAATATAAAAATTTCGAGGTGGGATTTTTTACTCAAAACCTTGACTATCTTTGTTAAGCAGCCCGTGAAGTACCTCCGGTGCCCGCTCTATGCAAGCCGGTGGCCCATATGCAACCAGTCTGCCAGTTAGCCGGTTTCTATTTTTACCCGTCCGCCTCACCCGTGTAGCCGCGGTCTTTTATTCAATTTTTTTAATATTTTGCCGCATGGCCCAACCCCTCGACCTGGCTGCCGTCCGCTCGTTTGAGAACCTGGAATTTCTGGCCCGCCAGCTGGTGGAAGGTTTCATCACGGGCCTGCACCAGTCGCCCTACCACGGCTTTTCGGTCGAATTCTCCGAGCACCGCCTCTACAACCCCGGCGAAAGCACCCGCCACCTCGACTGGAAGGTGTACGCCCGCACCGATAAGCTCTTCGTGAAGCGCTACGAGGAGGAAACCAACCTGCGCTGCCACCTGCTGCTCGACGTGAGCCCGAGCATGTACTACCCCGCCCCCGGCCACGACAAGCTGCGCTTCGCGGTGCTGTGCGCGGCGGCCCTCACCACGCTGCTGCAGAAGCAGCGCGACGCGGTGGGCCTGGTCACGTTTGCCGAGCAGGTCGAGCTCCAGACGCCGGTGCGCTCCACCACGGCCCACCGCCACACGCTGCTGCTCACCCTGCAGCAGCTGCTGGAGCGCCCACCCGCGCCGCGCCGCGCCACCACCGACGTGGCCGGCGTGATTCACCAGATTGCCCAGCAGATTCCCAAACGCTCGCTGGTAATCCTGTTTTCGGATATGCTGGGGCGCACCCCCGAGGAGCAGACCCAGAGTCTGGCCGCGCTGCAGCACCTGCGCCATCAGCACCACGAGGTGCTGCTGTTCCACATCATGGACCGGGCCACGGAGTCGGAGTTTGCCTTTGCCGAGCGGCCCTACCTGTTCGAGGACGTGGAAACCGGGGAGCAGATCAAGCTGCAGCCGGCCCAGGTGCGCGAGCAGTACCGGGCGGCCATGCAGCAGTACGAGCACGAGCTGGCCCTGCGCTGCGGGCAGTACAAGATTGACTTTGTGCCGGTAGACATCCGGGAGCCGTTCGACAAGGTGCTGTATGCCTACCTCGTGAAGCGCCGGAAGGTGCGCTAACCGTCCGTCGGCCGACTTTATTTCTTACCGCTATGCTACCCATGAAAACCTTATCAGAACCCTATCCACCGATGATTATCTGGAATTGCCGCGTCTGCGGCCTGGGCTACGACGAATCGCCGTGGGGTGTGGACGACCGCACGCCGGATTTTACTTTCTGCGAGTGCTGCGGCGCCGAGTTCGGCTACAATGACTACTCGCCCGAAAGCGCCCGGCGGCACCGGGCCAACTGGCTGGAAGGCGGCGCGAGCTGGCATTACCCCAACCTGAAGCCGCTGGACTGGCGCCTGGAGCCGCAGCTGACGTTCATTCCGGACCGTTATCGGTAGCTTGCGGCTTTACTGGTAAGATGGATCTGATTCTCCTGGGTGTCCTGTCGCTGCCCTGTCTGTTTTCCGGGCTGATAACGGCCTACATTGCCCACATGAACGACCGTTCGCTGTGGCGCTGGCTGCTGTTTGGCTTCTTCGTGCCCTTCGTCGCCATTTTCGTCGCCATGGTCGTCACGTATCTGGATCAGAAGCGGGCCGGTAGCTCAGACGGGGCAAAACCCCAATAGCGGGGCTTCCCTTTGGGGTAAGTATCACTTGGCCGTTCGTTTTCGGGCCTGAGCTCGTTCTTGCCGGAGTGCTGGGTAACCTGTTTTTGCTGCCCCTGCTGACGGCCTACATGGCCTGTAGCCACGGCCGGCGGTTCTGGGTCTGGTTGCTGATCGGCTGCGGCCTGCCTTACGTGTCGCTCTTCGTGGTGATGCTGGTCGTGCGCCGCGACCGGCAGAAGGCCCGACTGCTGCCCCTGGCTCCGACCAGCCCCGGGGCGCTGGCGGCGTAGCGGGCTATTTCGCCGGCTCGTTATCTAATGACCGCCACAGGTACTTGCTGGCAATGCTGCGGTAGGGCCGCCAGGCTTCGGCAATTGCCGTCATGCGGCGCAGCAGGGCGCGGCCGGTTTCCTCGAGGCCGTAGTGCCGGCGCATGGCATTCTGCACGCCCAGGTCACCTTCGGGAAATACGTCGGGCTGATCCAGGGCAAACATCTGCAGCATCTGGGCCGTCCAGCGGCCTACGCCCCTGATCTGCGTTAGATGCTGGGTGAAGGCGTCGGCGTCGAGCTGGCTGAGGTGGGCGTGGTCGAGCTGGTCGCGCTGGGCGAAGCGGGCAATGTCGTGCAGGTAGCCCGCCTTCTGCCGCGAAATGCCGGCCGTGCGCAGGTCTTCCTCCGTCAGGGCCAGCAGGGCGGCCGGCTCGGGGTAGCCATCGGGGGCAAACAGGGCCTGCACCCGGCGCCAGATGGCGGCGGCGGCCTTGGTCGAAATCTGCTGGCTGACGATGGCCCGCAGCAGCGCCAGGTATAAATCTTCGTGGGCCGCGGGCTGCACCACGTGCCCCTGGGCAATGAGGGCCGCCAGCACCGGATCAGCCTGGGTCAGATACTGCTCAGCCGCGGCATAAGCGTTGGCGGAAGGAAGGGAACTGGACATGCGCAGGGAATGAAATAGGAAGGGCGTACGGTTTTCGACGCCCGCCGCGGCCCGGAGTCGCCTGACTGCGGCGGGCGTCGAACGCCACCAGCTAGCTCCGCACGGCTGCCAGCGCGGCTTCGATGCGTCCGATCATGACGTCATCCACGTCGAGGTGGGTCACAAACCGGATCATCTGCGGGCCAAACGCCGAAGCTTTAATATCCTGGCTTTCCAGGTGGGCCAGGAACCGCTCCGACGGCATCTCGTCGCGGAGGCGGAAGATGACCAGGTTGGTGTCGGCGGGCAGCACAAAGTCGACGTAGGGCTGGGCCGCCAGGGTGGCGGCCAGCTGCCGGGCGCGCCGGTGGTCGTCGGCGAGGCGCTCTACGTTGTGCTCCAGCGCGTAGAGGCCCGCCGCGGCAAGGTAGCCGGCCTGGCGCATGCCCCCGCCCATCACCTTGCGGATGCGCTTGGTCTTCTGAATAAAGGCCCGGCTGCCCAGCAGCACCGACCCCACCGGCGCACCCAGGCCCTTGGACAGACACACCGAAATCGTGTCGAACAGGCGGCCGTACTCGGTGGCGGGCTGGCCGGTAGCCACCAGCGCGTTGAAGATGCGGGCCCCGTCGAGGTGGAGCGGAATGCCCTGGCGGCGGGCGACCTCGGCAATGGCCTCGATTTCGGCCAGCTCGTAGCAGCTGCCGCCGCCGCGGTTGTGGGTGTTTTCGAGCGAAATCAGGCTGGTGGTGGGGTAGTGCACGTTTACGGGCCGGATGGCGGCCTCCACCTGCGCGGCGGTGAGGCGGCCCCGCTCGCCGGCCAGCAGCGCCACCGACGCGCCCGAGTGGAAGGCAATGCCCCCGACTTCCCAGAGGTAGATGTGCGACGTCTGCTCGCAGACGACCTCACTCAGCGGCTCGGTGTGGGCCTTGATGGCAATCTGGTTGGTCATGGTGCCGGAAGGGCAGAACAGGCCGGCTTCGAGCCCGAAGCGGGCCGCGGCTTCCTGCTCCAGCGCCCGGACGGTAGGGTCTTCCTCGTACACATCGTCGCCGACCGGGGCCCGGAACATGGCCTCGAGCATGGCTGGGGTGGGCCGGGTGACGGTGTCGGAGCGTAAATCAATTAGGGCTTCTGGCATAGCTGGGGGCACAAAGGGGAGCGGGAAGGTAAGGAAGAAGGCAGGACTATTTTGGGTTTCAAAAATAAGACTTACTTTTGCCCCTCCTTTACAAAAAGACTTAACCGACCCGGAAATGAGTATCACCCGACTAAAGCGCAAGCATCGCAAGAACATTGCGCGCGCCAACAACAAGCAGCGCATCATCAAGCAACTGCTCCTCACGCCCGTTCTGAAGAACGTGGATATCGAAGAGCTGAAAGCCAGCTTCAACGGTGGTGCTGCCCCGGCCGCTACCGAAACCAAGGCTGAGAAGGCCGCCGCCCGCTCCAAAAAGCAGTCTGATGCCAACACGGCAGCCGACAACGCCGCGTCGTTCGACGAGGCCGAAGCCGTAACCAAGCCCGTCAACGAAGACGGTCAGGAAGGCGAGCATCCCAAGCCGGAAATTGCCCTTTAAATAGCTTGCCATCCGAGTCGGTTGGCTTCTGATAGAACAAAAAAGCGCCTCTCCCATTCAGGAGAGGCGCTTTTTTGTTGGTGAAAAAGTGAGGTCGTGAACTGGTGCGTTTTTCGACGTGTCATTGCGAGTGAAGCGAAGCAATCCGTCCTGGACAAGGTAGCAAGCCCTGTAAACCGCAAAGCCCAGGCGTCGGCAGGCGTCGGGGCTTTGTGTTGAAAAAGGAGCGATTCGCATTTCAGCGGACGGATTGCTTCGGCCTTTGGCCTCGCAATGACGGGCCGGGTGAAGGTGCCCGCCAAACCCCCAACGCACACCTCCCTGGCTCCCTCTTTACTTCGGCCCCAGCTCAACGACCTGCAGCTGCTGCACCTTACCCGCGGCCACTGCAAAGCGCAGCAGGGTACGCACCCGGTGGAAGCCGTGGCGGCCGGCCGCGCCCGGGTTCAGGTGCAGCAGGGGCAGCCGGGGGTCGGGCATCACCTTCAGAATGTGGGAGTGGCCGCTGATAAACAGGCCGGGCGGCTCCTGGGCCAGCAACAGGCGGGCGGCGGGGGAGTAGTGCCCGGGGTAGCCGCCGATGTGGGTCATGAGCACCCGCAGGCCCTCGATTTCGAAGCGCTGCACCAGCGGCTGCGTCAGGCGCACGTCGCGGCCGTCGATGTTGCCGTACACGCCGCGCAGGGGCGCCAGCGCGGCCAGCTGCCCGGCCACTTCCGCCGTGCCGAAGTCGCCGGCGTGCCAGATTTCGTCGCAGCCACTCAGGTGGTGCAGAATCCGCTCGTCGAGGTAACTGTGGGTGTCGGAAAGCAGGCCGATTTTTTTCATCTTGGGGTAAAGGTAGGAGGGGTGAAGGGCTTAGGCCGCGTCGGGCTCCCCTAAAATGCCCGGTGCAGCTCGGCGTGACAACTGAACCGGCTGCATCCCGTATCTTGCCCGTCCTCTGCCGATTTCCGTTTGCCAATATTTATGTTGTGTTTTGCGGAGCACCCGGCGTTAATTCTTTCCATTTGCCCTTCCAGATTACCCTGCGATGAATGTATTCATCAACGATATTCCGCTGATCATCAAGAAGACCAGCGAAAAAGTCTACAAGCACCGCTACGACCTCGTGCTGAGCTCGGAGGATGAGTTTTCTTCCAAAGACCTCATCGGCGACGTGCTCGTGCGCGACGTGACGGATATCTTCGTCGACCGGCTGCTGCGCCTGATGGAAGTGAAAAAGCTCAAAAAGCTGAAATCCCTGACCATGCTGGCCCGCAAGAAGTCGCGGCTGATTTTGCACCTGAAAGATCAGTTCCGGATTGTGAAAGCCGCGGGCGGCCTGGTCGTGAAGGACGGGCTGATCCTGATGATTTACCGCCTCGGGAAGTGGGATTTGCCCAAGGGCAAGCTCAAGAAAGATGAAGATCCGGCCATTGGCTCCCTGCGCGAAGTGGAGGAGGAGTGCAACATCAAGATTGAGCTGGGCGACGAGCTGCCCAGCACCTGGCACTCCTACGCCTACAACGGCAACAAAATCCTGAAAAAGACCAACTGGTACATCATGCGCTGCACCGACGACTCGCTCATGAAGCCCCAGGCGGAGGAGTACATCGAGGAAGTGCGCTGGATGAATCCGCAGGAGGCCCTGGCCGTGCTCGATGATTCCTACGCCTCCATCGCCCTGGTGGTGCGTCATTATCTGGGCGAAGTAGCCGGCCGGGAGTCGGCGAAAGAGCCCGCCAAAGAAAAATAATTTTACTTCTCCTTCCCGCTGCCTATGCGCCCGTTTCGCTACTTGCCTTTTGTATTGTTGCTGAGCGGCATCGCCGCCTGTACCGGTACCCAGACTGCCTCCGAGAAAAGCTCCCCGGATGTGGGCAGCGTCACTTCTGCCCGGCCCAACGCCCTGGACATGCCGGCGCTGGTGGGCCGCAACATCGATCAGCTGCGCCGCGCGCTGGGGCCGCCTTCCGAAACCCGGGAGGAAGCTATCGGCCTCGAGCCTACGCCCGAGCAGATGAAGGCAACCAAGGGTGAGGACTGGATCAACACGTTTGAGAAGAACGGCTCCACGGTGGTGGTGACGTTTAATGCCAAAACCCGCAAGGTGCTGGACATGGTGCTGATCGGCTCGAATGAGGATGAGCTGATGCGCCGCGGCAACCTGAGCCTGACGGCCCCCAACTATTTGGTGCTGCCCGTCACGGACCCCAAAAACGCCAAAAAAGTAGCGGGCCTGCGCGTGGTGTCGCGCCGCTAGCGTCCCCTTGTTACTCTCCGCCGACGGGCAGGGCTGCCACCGTTTATTCGGTAGCGGCTCTGCCCGTCGGGCGTTTGGGGCCGGGCTGGTCGGCCCAAGGGGTTTGAAAGCAGCTAAAAGCTCCGATATTGGACCCGACTATGCCACAATCGTCCCAACCAGCGCGGTCTTTCTCCATTCGGGAAGGAAACGATACGCTTTTTATTCAGCAGCCCGGCTCCAAGAAATCCTGGGCGTTGACCAAGCATACCATTCGCACCAAGGATATACCCTTTATGGACGTTAATTCCGAGCTGCTGTTCAGTATCATTCCCATCCTGATCATGGTGTGGGGGCTGCGCCGGTTCGTGGATCTGCCCACCCGGCTGCCCCGGGTAAACCGCCTGCTGACCTACATCTGGGTGCCGGCCGTGGTGCTGTCCGTCGTTGACCTGGTCGTGCACTTCAACACCAAGCTGCTCGACGACGTCTACCAGCTGAGCATGTACGCGCTGTTTATCCTGATTCTGGCGGCGCTAAGGCACTACCGGCCGGCCCGTACCGTATTGCTGGCGGTGCTGCCCTACGTGCTTTACGCCAGCGCGGAGCTGATGCTGAACCTGTGGGACCTGAAGCTGCTGAAGCAGTACGACGGGGTTATCGGCGCCTCGCGCGGGTTTGCCTTCATCTGGATGATTACCTTCGGCCTGATTGCCCGCAGCCAGAAGAAGAACCTGGAGCGGGAGCAGCTGGCGTGGGAAGAGGAAGAAAAAGCCCGCCGGCTTATTGCGGCCCAGAACGTGAAGCTGGAGCGCATGGTCGCCGAGCGCACCTCGGCCCTGACCCAGCAGGCGGAGGCCCTGCGCGAAACCCTGACCGAGCTCAAAACCGCCCAGGCTCAGCTGATTCAGGCCGAGAAAATGGCCAGCCTGGGCGAGCTGACGGCCGGCATTGCCCACGAGATTCAGAACCCGCTGAACTTTGTCAATAACTTCTCGGAGGTGAGCGTGGAGCTGCTGCAGGAACTGCAGGAAGGGCCGCTGCGGCAGCTGCCGGAAACGGAAAAGGAGTATGCCGCCGAGCTGGTCAACGACCTGGTGGTAAACCTGCAGAAGATAACCAGCCACGGCAAGCGCGCCGACAGCATCGTGAAGGGCATGCTCGAGCACAGCCGCGCCAGCACCGGGGAGCGGACCCCCACGGACCTGAACGCCCTGGCCGACGAATACCTGCGTCTGAGCTACCACGGCCTGCGGGCCAAGGACAAGAGCTTTAACGCCACCCTCACCACCGATTTCGACCCGCAGCTGCCGGCCGTGGAAGTGGTGGCGCAGGAAGTGGGCCGGGTGCTGCTGAACATGTTTACCAACGCCTTTTACGCCGTGCAGCAGCGCCAGAAGCTGGGTGCGGCCGGCTACGCCCCCGAGGTGCGCGTGAGTACCCGCCGCCTCCCCGACGACGAGGTGGAAATCCGGGTGCGCGACAATGGTACCGGTATGCCGGAGAGCGTGAAGGTCAAGGTGTTCCAGCCCTTCTTTACCACCAAGCCCAGCGGCGAGGGCACCGGGCTGGGCCTCTCGCTCAGCCACGACATCATTGTGAAGGGCCACGGCGGCACGCTGCAGGTGGAAAGCCAGCCGGAGCAGTTCACCGAGTTCATCATCACGCTGCCCATCTGACCAGCGGCATGCCGCGCCTGGGGTGGCCCCCAGCGGCCGGCCCGCGGGTCCGGCGCCCCGTTTACGAGCCGGTTCGGGACCCGTATCGGTAGTTTGCCCGGCTGAAAAGCCCGATTCCCTGTTGTTTATAGTAGCTTTACCGAGATGAAAATACTGGTTGTCGACGACGAAAAAGACGTCCGGGTGTTGTTTGAGCAGCGTTTTCGCCGCGAAATCCGTAGTGGGGAGCTCACGTTTTCGTTTGCCTACTCGGGCGAGGAAGCCCTGGCCTATCTGCAGGAGCATTTCTCGGAGGTGGTGCTGATTCTGTCCGACATCAACATGCCGGGCATGAGCGGCCTGGAGCTGCTGCGCCACATCCGCCAGGACTACCCGGTGGCCCCGCCGCCGCCGCCGCCCACGGTGCTGATGATAACGGCTTACGGCGACCAGGATAGCTACGACGAAGCCATCCGGCTGGGCGCCAACGATTTGCTCACCAAGCCGGTGGACTTCGTGGCCCTGAAAGAAAAGCTTGACTCGCTGAAATCCCTATGAAAACGAAGATATTGGTTGTTGACGACGAGGCGGACTTAGAGCTGCTGATCAAGCAGAAATTCCGCCGCAAAATCCGGGAGGGCGAGTACGAGTTCGTGTTTGCCTCCAACGGCCAGGAAGCCCTGAACCGCGTGGTGGAGCACGCCGATACCGACATCATTCTGTCCGACATCAACATGCCGGTAATGGATGGCCTGACGCTGCTGACCAAGGTGCACGAGGCCAACCCGACCATCAAAACCGTCATCGTCTCGGCCTACGGCGACATGGCCAACATCCGCACGGCCATGAACCGCGGCGCCTTCGACTTCGTGTGCAAGCCCGTGGACTTCGTGGACCTGGAGCTGACGATGGAAAAAACCATCCAGCAGGTGCAGCAGCTGCGCGACACGCTGCGGGCCATCCAGGAAAACAACATCCTGAAGATGTACGTCGACGAGACGGTCATCAACTTCATGGCCCGTCCCGGCTTCGAAAACACGCTCATGGCCTCCGAAACCGTGGATGCCACGGTGGCCTTCATCGATATCTGCGGGTTTACCTCCCTGTCGGAAAAGCTGCCCGCGGCCACGGTGGTGCAGATGCTCAACGCCTACTTCGACCAGATTGTGAAGCAGGTTATTGCCCAGGGCGGCCACGTCGACAAGTTCATGGGCGACGCGGTAATGGCCGTGTTCCGGGGCGAGTACCACCTCGACCGGGCCATCGACGCGGCGCTGTCGATTCGCACCATCCTGCAGGCCAACCACGACTCGGTGCTGGGGCAGGAGTACAGCCCCAAGATTTCGGTGGGCATCAACACCGGCGAGATGGTGTCGGGCAACATCGGCTCGGCCTCGCTCAAGCGCCTCGACTACACCGTTATCGGCGACGTGGTCAACGTGAGCCAGCGCCTGCAGTCCTCGGCCCAGCCCGGCCAGATCGTCATCAGCCAGGCCGCCTACGAGAAAGTGAAGGAGTCTTTCCACTGCGAGCCAATCGGCGAAATGGTCCTGAAAAACAAGGCCCAGCCCATGATGACCTACGAAGTAATGGCGTAGTGTTCCTGACGTCAGCTGTCAAAAATCGTTTGGCATCCTGAGCAAAGCGAAGGACCTGCCTCTTCGTCTCTGCAAACTGTCATCCAACGCAAAAAGCCCTTTGCCGCGCCAACGGGAAAGGGCTTTGCTCATTCAGAGCGGAGCTGCAGAGAGGCAGAGGCGGGTCCTTCGCAAGCTCAGGATGACAGCCGGATTTCAGGCTTACCCCAGCTCCACGTAGGGCGGGAGCGGGAAGGGCACGAAGTCGTCGACGTTGCCGCCGAAGCGGTGGATTTCGCGGATGATGGTGCTGCTGATGGCGGCCAGGGCCGGGGAAGTGATGAGAAACACGGTTTCCAGCGCCGGATTCACGTGGCGGTTGGCCTGGGCAATGGTGTTCTCGTACTCGAAGTCGGTGGTGTTGCGCAGGCCGCGGAGCAGAAACCGGGCGCCCACCTGCCGGGCGAAGTCGGCGGTGAGGCCCTTGTAGGCCTGCACCGACACGCGCGGCTCGTCGCGGAAAACTTCCTCAATCATACGCACCATCTGCTCCACGGGCAGGTAGCGGCTTTTGCTGGAGTTGTTGCCGATGGCAATGATGATTTCATCAAACAGCCCCGCGCCCCGGCGCACCACGTCGAGGTGGCCGTTGGTGAACGGGTCGAAGGAACCGGGAAACAGAGCTACTCTTTTTGAATTCTGAATTGGGGTCATGCGGGCCGTGCTTACTGGTGAGCAGAATGCTGTTGAGGATTTTGAGCAGCTCGGTGCTTTCGGCGTGCAGGGAGTCGAAGGCGGGCGTACTCAGGTAGTCATTTTCGTGCAGCAGACGCAGCCAGTAGGCCGTTTCGCGGGCTTCTTTGGCCGAAATGGCTGGCTTATGCTCAAAGTCCGCTTTGGATGCGCCCGACAACGCCTCCTCTACATTGGCCCCAATAGAAGTGCCGCTGCGCAATAAGTGCTTGGACAAAACATACTCCCGCTGCTCCGCTTGCAGGTACTTATAAGCCTTCACCACGCGCGAGGCAAAGGCAAAAGACTTGTCCCGAACGGCATTAGGCTTCATTTGAATTATGAATTCATTCTGATAGACTGGATACGACGAACAGGCACCAGTAGCAACTCAGAATTCAGAATTCAACATTCAGAATTATTCACAAAGGTGCAGGGCGTAGAGCTCGAAGTAGCGGTACTCGAACACGTCGTTGAGCTTGTAGCTGTAGGCCAGGTCAAAGGGGCGGTTGCCGAAGCGCACGTGGCGAATGTATTTGCGCAGAATCGTGAACAGCTCGGAGTCGTGCATCAGGTCGCCCCACACCACCACCGGGTCCTGGTCGGGGTTGAGCTGTAGCTCCTGCATCACCAGGATGGTGTAGTAAATCAGGTCTTCGGCCGACGTGAAGGCAAACACGTTGCAGAACTCCACCCGCTTGTCGCGCACGGCCACCAGGGTCAGCTCCTGGGGGCCGATGCTCAGGTACAGGCGCCGCGGCGTGGCCGCCTCGCTCTGGTGGGTGAGGCCCGCCAGCAGGGCACTGGTCTGGTGTACCAGCCGGCCGGTGGGGTAGGTGGCGCGAAACCAGTCGAACAGGGTTTTCTCGGCCGCGAAGATGCTGACCGTATCCAGCGAGGAGTGACGGTAGTGCAGCACCGTTTCGTGGTCGGCGTCGCCGCGGTGGTGCAGGCGCAGGTAGGCGGCCTCGTCGCCCTCGCGGAAGAGGGGCGCCGGCAGCAGGGTAAAGCTGCGGTTCTGCACGGCCAGCCGCACGCTGTTCCAGCCCGGCAGGCCCAGCAGGTCGTGCTGGGCAGCCAGGGTGCGAAACTGCCCGGCCAGCGACGTGGCGGGCGTGAGGGCGTAGTCTTCGAGGGCCACGAACTTATTGCGCCGCACATCGGCCACGCCCAGGCGCAGGCCTGCCGGCCCGGCGGTGAGGTAGAGGTTGTAGGCGGCCAGGTTTTCCGGGTCCAGCGTTTCGTCGCGCAGAAAGTGCTGGGCCACGGGCGGGGCCGCGGAGAGAGGGGAGGCAGAGGCAGTCACGGACACGGCAGAGGGGCAATAGGCGCTGATCGGGCCGTTAAAGGTACGAAAGGGAATGACCTTGCGGGAAGGGCCCGGGCCTAACGGAACAGGTTGTAGGG
The DNA here is from genome assembly GCF_039539525.1 of Hymenobacter algoricola. Lineage (NCBI taxonomy): Bacteria > Pseudomonadati > Bacteroidota > Cytophagia > Cytophagales > Hymenobacteraceae > Hymenobacter > Hymenobacter algoricola. The sequence continues at coordinate 63,103 of NZ_BAABDH010000016.1, forward strand.
AATGTACACGTCGTCGGGGCTGATGATGTGGCGCAGCACCGGGTGCACCTGGGCAATGGGCAGGGCCGCCAGCTGCCGGGGCGTGAGGTAGGCCAGCTCGGTGAGCAGCTGCGCCCCGGCCGCGTGCTCGGGGTCGGTGCCGAGGCGGGGCTGCGCGGCCGGGTCGGTGGGCTTCACCTCAAAAAACAGCTCCAGGGCCTGCAGGGTGTCGTTTTTGAATTCGTGCAGGTGCAGAAACCGCCCAACCGTCACGTCCAGGCCCGTTTCTTCGCGGTACTCCCGGCGCAGGCACTCGTGCAGGGTTTCGCCAAACTCCCAGCCCCCGCCCGGCGGCGACCAGAACGGCAGCTGGTCGGGCAGCAGGCCGCGGTGGGCCGTGAGCAGCAGGGCGCCCTGCTGCACCAGCAGGCCGCACACCCGCACCCGCACGCGGCCCTGGTAAGCGGCTAGCAGGGCATCGTCGGCGGAAGAAGGAGCAGCAGCAGAGGCATCAAACATATAAGTAAAGCAGTAGGGTCGAAAAAGCGTCAGGAGTCGATCGGGTCGGCGGTAGTACGGCGGCGCAGCACCACCCGACCAACGCGGCGGCCAAGATACAGCACCAGCAGCACTGCCAGCCCGGCCATGACCAGCGGCAGCAGCAGCCCCAGCACCGACCCGACGATGGCCAGCAGGTTCTCGACCGTGGCCAGCACGGGGTTGGCCAGCCCGCCGGTGGTGGCAGTGGAGCCGGCCCGCAGCAGCGCCGTGCCCGACTGCACCAGCCCCGCCGTGCCGCCCCCGACCAGAATGCCCAGGCCCCAGCGCACCACCGGGTCGAGGTGGGGCAGGGCCGAGGTCATGAGCAGCGTACCGGCAATAAACGAAGCCGGCGTGGTTATCGTATCCAGCAGGTTGTCGACGACGGGCACGTAGTAGGCCAGCATCTCGGCCAGCGTGGCCGTGGCCAGCACCCCAAACGCGGGCCAGGTGCCCAGCCACTCGAAGCCCTGGGAGGGGGCCATAAAGCCGGTCAGGTAGGCCAGATTCGCGGCCAGCAGGGGCACAAACACCCGAAAGCCGCTGCACGCCGCCAGCGCCAGGCCCAGGCCGCCGGCCACCAGATAGTTCATCGTTGTCATGGGCAGAAAGGCAAAAAACGCGTCCGGCGGGGAAGATACGCAAAGCTTGGTAGTAGGGTGCCAGCCGGCCGCGTGCGTACCTTTGAAGCCATGAACAACCTGCTTCCCCCCGACCCGGCGGCCGACTCCCTGGACGCCCGCATCCGCCGCAAGCTCGTCCGCCAGCACTTCATGCACCTCATCGGCGCCGACTTTACCAAGATTGAGTCCGGCCGGGTGGAGGCCGAGCTGACGCTGCAGCAGCAGCACCAGCAGAACCTGGGCTTCGCCCACGGCGGCCTGGTGGCCACGATGGCCGATCTGGTGGCCGGTTTTGCCGCCGTTACCCTCGTGCCCGAAGGCACCGGCGTGGTGACGGTGGAGCTGAAAACGTCTTACCTGCACCCCGGCATCGGCGCGAAGCTGCGCGCCGTGGGCTCGGTGCTCAAGGCCGGCCGCCGGCTGTTCTTCTGCGAGGCGGAAGTGTGGTGCGACGATAAGCTGATTGCCAAAGCCTCGGCCACGATGGCCGTGGTGGAGCCGCAGTAAGTAAAGTGAGTTAGAACGAAGCTCCCCTCCTTTTTTTAGGGAGGGGCTGGGGGTGGTTCAATCGTTGAAGTAGGTAGCTTTAATTGCATGAAATCTACCCGTCACAACCGCCCCGAACTGAAAGCAGCCCGTCAGGCCCTGCGGGCCAGTTTGACGCCTGCCGAGGCCAAGCTATGGAGCGCACTGCAAAACAGTCAGCTGGCCGGCCGTAAGTTCCGGCGTCAGCATAGCATTGCTACTTACATTCTGGATTTCTACTGTCCGAGTGAGCGGCTGGCCGTAGAGCTGGATGGGCAAGGGCACTTTGCGGCTACTGGTGAAGCTGCGGATGTGGCGCGCACGGATTATTTGCAGAATGTCGGCATCCGAGTGGTGCGCTTTGAGAACAAACTGGTGTTTGAGCAGCTGGAGTTTGTGCTGGCCGCCATCCGCCAGGGTTTTCGTTCCGACGATTAACCACCCCCAGCCCCTCCTTAAAAAAGGAGGGGAGCTAGTTTCTTAGCTCTAGCTTTACGCCCTTATTGATTCTTCATGCTTTCCCTGAAAACCCCGTCCGTCCGCGACTATTTTCCCTACGAGCCTACCCAGGACCAGGCCACGCTGTTCTTTAAGCTGGATGAGTTTCTGAAAGATGACCTGCCGGGCCGCAAGGTGTTTGTGCTGCGCGGCTACGCCGGCACGGGCAAGACTACCGTGGTCAGCGCCCTGGTGCAGTGGCTGCACCAGATGGGCCGCAAGTACACGCTGATGGCCCCCACGGGCCGCGCGGCCAAGGTGATGAGCGCCTACTCGGGCGTGGCGGCCAGCACCATCCACAAGAAAATCTACCGGCAGACTTCCGGCACGCCGGCCGCGGGCCTCTCGTTTCAGCGCCAGCCCAACCGCACCGCCGACATGCTCTACATCGTGGATGAGGCGTCCATGATTTCCGACGAGAAGGCCTTCGGCGAAAACGGCCTGCTCGACGATTTGATGGGCTACGTGTTCGAAAAGCCCACCAACCGCCTGCTGCTCATCGGCGACACGGCCCAGCTGCCGCCGGTGGGCCAGCTGCTGAGTCCGGCCCTGGACCCGGAGCTGCTCACCCACCGCTTCCGGGCCAAGGTGGCCGGCGTGGAGCTGCGCCAGGTGATGCGCCAGGCCGAAGCGTCGGGCATTCTGATGAACGCCACGGCCCTGCGCGAGGAGCTGCGGCAGCCGGAGCCCAACATCCAGTTTTTCACCAAAGCCTACCCCGACATCTTCAAAATCGGCGGCGACAAGCTCGAGGATGGCCTGCGCTGGGCCTACAAGAACTACGGGCACGAAAACACGACCATCATCTGCCGCTCCAACAAGAACGCCAACCTCTACAACCAGATGATCCGGCGCACCCTGTTCGATGCCGAGGAGGAAATTGAGGCCGGCGACTACCTGATGGTGGTGCGCAACAACTACTTCTGGCTGCCCAAGGACTCGGAAATGGGCTTTCTGGCCAACGGCGACTTCGTGCAGGTGACCAAGATCGTGCGGCGGCAGGAGGAGTTCGGCTTCCGCTTCGCCGATGCCCGGGTACGGTTTGTGGACTACCCCGACGAGGAGGAGCAGGAAGTAAAGCTGCTGCTCGACACGCTGCACACCGAAAGCCCGGCCCTGCCCGCCGACCGCAGCAACGAGCTTTACCAGACCATTGCCGCCGACTATAATCACCTGACCACCAAGCGCGACAAGAGCGCCGCCATGCGCAAAGACCCGTACCTGAACGCGCTGCAGGTGAAGTTTGCCTACGCCCTGACCTGCCACAAGGCCCAGGGCGGGCAGTGGCAGGCCGTGTTCGTCGACCACGGCTTCCTGAAGGACGACATGGTGAACTCCGAGTTTGCGCGCTGGCTGTACACGGCCGTCACGCGGGCGGCCGAGCGGCTGTTTCTGCTCAACTTCAACCAGAAGCTGGTGGGCGACGCGCCGGTGGAGAAAGAGTACTAAGCAACTTGTGGGGCCGCCCTGAACCTCGGGCGTCGGGCGCCGGTTGTGGGTTGAAGACCAGCCCTGAACCCGGCCCCGGTGGCGAAAACTGGCAGGATAGTTGGCTGCCGGCTCAAAACTTATAAATTTGTTTCCCTCAACTCCCTAACGAAATCAACGTCATGAAAAAAGCACTCGTTCTGGCCTTGTCGCTTTCGCTGGCAGGCTTCGCCTCGCAGGCTCAGTCGGCGGCCGTGAAGCCCGCCAATGCCCAGGAAAAAGTGGCTGGCCCCCAGATTCAGTTTGAGGAAGTGAAGTACGACTTCGGCGCCATCAAGCAGGGCGACGTGGTCGACCACACGTTCAGGTTCAAGAACGTCGGCACCCAGCCCCTGATTATCTCCAACATCGGCGTAAGCTGCGGCTGCACCACCCCGGAGTGGACCAAAGACCCGGTCATGCCCGGCAAAACCGGCACCATCTCGGCCAAGTTCAACAGCGCCGGCAAAATGGGCATGCAGAACAAAGTGCTGACCGTTGAGTCGAACTCGGCGGCGGGCAGCGCCATGGTTTCCCTGGTGGGCGACGTAAAAGACGCCGCCGCTGCCTCCGCCGCGCCCAACATGACGGTAGAGTCGAAGACCGAAACTCCGATGGACGCCAACGGCAAGCAGAAAATGAAGATGGGCGACAGCAAAATGAAAGCCAAAAAGAAGTCGTAAAGCTCCTTCTTTCCACCAAAAAAAGGCGGCCCGTGCTCCACGGGTCGCCTTTTTTGTGCCTCATTCTGTCTGGTCACGACCGGCTCTGCGCTGGTCGGCGCCGCGGCTAGAGCTTGCGCACGGCCAGCAGCAGGCTGATCCAGCCGGCAATCAGCAGCAGGCCGCCCAGCGGAGCTACCGCACCCAGCTTGGTGATGCCCGTGAAGCAGAGCGTGTAGAGCGAGCCGCTGAAGATGATGATGCCGCCCAGCCACAGCCAGGCCGTGAGGTGCAGGGCCCGCAGCTCGGGCCGCAGCGCCAGCAGCACGCCGATGCCCAGCAGCGCCAGGGTGTGGTAGAACTGGTAGCGCACGGCAGTTTCAAACGTGTCGAAGCGGCCGGAGGCTTCCAGCATGGCGCGCAGGCCGTGGGCCCCAAAGGCGCCGATGGCCACGCCCAGGGTGCCGAGCAGGGCCGCAATCTGGAGAATCAAACGAGCAGTCATAGAAAAAAGGGAAGGTAAGAGGTGCGGCCCGCCGAAGCCGGCAGGCGGGGAGAAGTACGCCGGTTTAGCTGGCCACCCCGTAGCTGCGGGCCCCAAAAATAGCGCTGCCCACCCGAATCAGCGTGCTGCCCTCGGCAATGGCCAGCCTATAGTCGGCGCTCATGCCCATCGAGATTTCCCGGAATTCGGGCTGGTTGGCGAAAAACTCGGCTTTAAGCTGCTCGAAGTAGCCGCGCAGCTCCTGAAATTCCCGGCGCAGCTGGGTTTCGTCGGGGGTGTTGGTGGCCACGCCCATCACGCCCGTCAGCTGCACGTGCGGCAGGGCGCGGTAGGCGTCGGAGCGCAGCAGCAGCTGGGCTTCGGCCAGGCTCAGGCCCGACTTGGTTTCCTCGTCGGCAATGTGGAACTGGAGCAGGCCGCGCACCACGCGCTGGTGCTTGGCGGCCTGCTTCTCAATTTCCTGGAGCAGCTTCAGGCTGTCGATGCTCTGGATGGTGTGCACGAATGGAGCAATGTACTTGACCTTGTTGGTCTGCAGACGTCCGATGAGGTGCCACTCGACGTCGGCGGGCAGCGCGGGCTGCTTGGCGGCCATTTCCTGCACTTTGTTTTCCCCGAACAGGCGGGCGCCGGCGTCGTAGGCTTCCTGCAGCTTTTCTACCGGGTGGGTTTTGGTGACGGTGACGAGGCGGCAGCTGGTGTCGGCCAGCTGGGCTTGGAAAAAGCGCAGGTTATCGGCAATGGACATAATGGGGAGTAGGGAGAAGGCGGCGGACGGAAGCGGAGGCCGGGCGGCTAGTCTTCCAGCGCGTTGGTCAGGAACGTGTTTTTCAGGGCCAGCCACAGCAGCCAGAACCCTATGGCCCACAACAGGTAGATGCGGTAATAGTCTTTCGTGTTGCGGAAGCGCGTCTGCTTGATTTCAGACTTTTCGTACTGGTCGATGCGCTGAAACACCCGCCGCAGGCCCTCGTTGTCGGTGGCGCGGAAGAATTGGCCGTCGCCGGCCTGGGCCAGCTCGCGCATGGTGGTTTCGTCGAGGCGGGTTTCCACGTAGCGGGGCTGGCCCGCGGCGTCGGCGCCGTAGGGCACGTAGCCATCCTTGCCCAGCCCGATGGTGTAGATCTTCAGGCCGTAGACGTGGGCCAGCCGGGCGGCCGTGACGGGGTCGAGGCTGCCGGCCGTGTTTTCGCCGTCCGAAATCAGGATGCAGACCTTGGTGCGGCTGGGCGACTCCCGCAGGCGGTTGGTGGCTACGCCCAGGGCCGTGCCAATGGCCGTGCCGTCGTTGGCAATCATGCCCAGCCTCAGGCTCTCAATGTTTTCGCGCAGCAGGTCGTAGTCGGTGGTGAGCGGGGCCAGGGAGTAGGCGTCGCCGGCAAACACGACCAGGCCGATCCGGTCGCCCACGCGCCCGTCGATAAACCCGCGGGCTACGCGCTTGGCGGCTTCCAGGCGGTTGGGCTGCAGATCCTGCAGCTCCATGGAGCCCGACACGTCGAGCAGCAGCAGAATGTCGATGCCGGCCCCCGACTGTACCACCCGCTCGTCGGTGCGCTGGGGCCGGGCCAGGGCCACGAGGACAAACCCCAGACTCAGCCCCAGCACGATATCGGGTACAAACCGCAGCCCGGCCGTCCAGTCGCGGCGTACCTGCCCCGGCACGAAGGCCACGCCCAGGCGGGTGCGGCGGCGCTGCACCAGCAGCCAGCGTACCACGAACAGCAGCGGAATCAGCGGCAGCAGCAGCAGCAGGCGCGGCTGCTCCCAGGTGTAGCTGCTCAGCGTGGCGTAGCGCAGTCCGTCCGCGAGCGGGGCCAGCAGACGTTGCCAAAGCTGATTCATGGGAAGAAGGTGAGGGAATGAAAGAGGAGCCGCTAGTCGCCGCGCTGGGCTGCCACCAGCTCGTAGCGCCGCTCGGCAAAGTTACGCAGCAGCACGAAGGCCAGGTCGGTTTCGGCTTCTTCGTCGGTGAACTGGTTGCCGTAGATAACCCGGTCGGCAATGCGCAGGGCCATGCTTACGTCGGCGTCGTCCTGGTAGTGAGCCACTACTTCCCTGGTCGTCAGGCTATTGATGGTATTGCTTTCGAGCACGGAGAGGTAGTTTTTCCACAGCGTAATGGCCCGCTCCATGTTCAGCAGCGACCTCGACAGCGTGAACCGCTCGATGTGGCGGGCGTACTGGGCCAGGAAGTAGGCGTGGTTTTTCCGCAGCTTGTAGCGCTGGTAGCGGCGGCGCAGCCGGTGGCCGAAGCCCAGCACCAGCGCCAGGGCCAGCAGTCCCAGCAGCCCGGCCCCCGCCAGCCAGTACGGGTAGTTGAATTCGGCTTTCACGGGTACCAGATCCGTGTTCTGGCGCAGCACCGGCGGCTCCCCGCCCGTGGGCTCCGGGGCCGTGCGGGTCAGCCGGATGGTGGCCTCGGGCGCGGGCAGCAGCAGCGTATCGGCGCCCTGCAGCACCGTCACCGGCAGGCTCAGCCGCTGCACCGAGTCGAGGGCGAAGGTGCGCAGGCGGTACACCGTCCGGTCGAGGCTGCGTCCTTGGCGGGTGCGGGTGGGCTGGTAGATTCTGGCCACGAACTCGAAGGGCGCGAAGTCGGCGGTAGAGTCGGGGAAGATAACCTCCTGGGTGGGCGAGTGCCGGTAAGAAAGCTCGTAGTCGATAAGTTCGCCCACGTGGGTGGCGGGGCGGCGAAACCGGCCGCTGAGCTCATCGGCGGGACGCTGGGCGCGGCTGCCAAGCGGCAGCAGGCTCAGCAGCAAGACCACCCAAACGCGGGCCGGGCTATGTAGGGCGCGGACCACCATCTAGGCGCGGCCGCCCCGCTGGTTACGCTGGCGAAACAGCTTCACCAGCTGGGGCACGAAGTCGGCGTTGGTGGCAATGGACAGGTACTCGGTGCGGTGGCGGCGGCAGATCTGCCCGATCTGCTCCCGGTTCTGCTCGTAGGTGGCCCGGTAGCGGGCCCGGAACGACTCGGCCGAGGTGTTCACCCACACCGTGCGGCCGGTTTCCTGGTCGAGCAGCGGGATAATGCCCAGGGGTGGAAACTCCCGCTCCCGCTCGTCGAGCAGCTGAATCACGATCAGGTCGTGCTTGCGGGCCAGCATGGTCAGCTCCCGCTCGTAGCTGGTGTCGATGAAGTCGGAGAGCAGCAGGATGATGCTGCGGCGCTTGAGCAGCCCCAGCGCCTGCTTGATGCCCGCGCCCACGGCCGTCTGTCGCGACTTGGGCTCCAGGTCGAACAGCCGCTTGATGAGGGTGTAGGCGTGGCGGATGCCTTTGCCGGGGGCCAGGTACAGCTCTTTCTGATCGGAAAAAGCCAGGATGCCGAGCTGGGCGTCCTGCCGGGCGGCAGCCAGGGCCAGAATGCCGCAGATTTCGCGGCCCACGTCGAGCTTGCGGCGGCCGGCGGCGCCCACCTGCTGGGAGGCACTCACGTCGAGCAGCAGCAGCACCGACTGCTCGCGCTCCTCCTTGTAGGTTTTGACGAACGTGCCGTGGCCCTTGCTGGATACGGCCCAGTCGATGGCCCGCACCTCGTCGCCGTACTGGTAGAGGCGCACGTCGTCGAATTCGAGGCCCGTCCCTTTGAACACAGAATGAAAATCACCCTGCAGCTGGGCATCCGCGGCCTTGAGAATCCGTATTTCCATCTGCCGCAGCTGGCGGACGATTTGTTGAAAAGGGGTGGCGGTGGGCGAATTCATTGCAGCTAAACTACGGCTTCCTCCTAACTTTGCCACGTGAAAATGCTCCCCACCCGCTCGTTGATGCCTTTGCTGCTGCTGCTGACCCTGTTGCTGGGCCAGTGCCAGCGGCCCGAGGAGGCCCTGCCGCCCCAGCCGCTGCTGCCCAAAGACAAAATGGTGAGCCTGCTGGTGCAGATTCACCTGACCGAGGCGCGGGTGGAAGCCACCAACCTGCCGGCCGACTCGTCGCGGGCCCTGTACCGGCAGCTGCACAAGGACCTGCTCTGGCGGCAGGACGTCACGGATTCGCTGTTTCAGCGCAGCTACCGCTACTACGCCGTGCACGAAAAGGACCTCGACGAAATCTACGGCGTGGTCATCGACAGCCTGACCCGGCGCAAGGAGCTGCTCAATGCGCCCAAGCCCGCCCCCGGCACCGCGCCGCCCGCCGACCTGCCCAAGTGGGATAAGTAGAGCGGGGGCTACGGCCTAGATAAGCCGGTGGCCGTTGGGCACGGGGCCGGCCAGCGTGGCCAGCACGATGTCGCCGTGCGCGTCGGCGGCGCCGGTAACCAGCACTTCCGAGCGAAACGGCCCGATCTGCTTGGGCGGGAAGTTGACCACGGCCAGCACCTGCCGGCCCACGAGGTCGGCGGGCGTATAGTGGCGGGTAATCTGGGCGCTGGAGTTCTTCAGCCCGATTTCGGGGCCAAAATCAATCAGCAGCTGGTAGGCGGGCTTGCGGGCCTGGGGAAACGCGCGGGCTTCGAGGATGGTGCCCACGCGCAGGTCGACGCGCTCAAAGTCGGCCCAGGTGATGGGGGAAGGAGGGTGCATGCCCGCAAATTAGGCCGCCGGAAGTTCCGGCCTACTCGGCCAGGGCAAATTTATCGAGCTGGGTGAGCCGCTGCCGCACCTGCTCTTCCCAGAACTTCTGCTTGGGCTCGTTCAGGCCGTTGCTGGTTTCGCCGTCGTAGCGGGCCTCTTCGCGCTTCCAGGCCGAGAAAGCGGCATTGGAAAGATTGCGGAACGCCGGCTGCAGATGCTCGCAGTCCAGCTTGACCAACGCCAGCTTCTGGCGCATCATGCGCGCGTGCAGCTCCGTGATGTCGAAGTGCAGCTGCTCGTGGCGCAGCAGGTTGGGCGAGGCCTTCTTCGCGTCGCGCACCCACGACTCCGAGGGCACGAACACGGCCCGCACCTGGGCCGAAAACACGTAGTCCTTGCAGCCGATCTGGGCGTCGATGGTTGCCGAGGTGAGGGCCGCCAGCTGGTCGGCGGGAGTCGGGCGGGTTTTGAAGTCGGCCCAGGTCAGGGGCCGGGTCGCCGACCAGGCTATTTTCTCGGCCGGCGGCGCGGCCTGGGGTTGCTGCGGGGCCGGGCGGGAGCCGGAAGTCAGGGCCAGCAGCGGCAGCAGGAAGGAGAAGAAGGGCATGGAGAAGGCAGAAACGGTGAGGCGCGAAAATGCAGCTAAATCCACAAAGGCCGCCGGGCGCCGCTTGGTTCCCCAGGCCGCTTGGCTTCTCTCAGCGGCCGACGGCCACGGCCGGCTCCGCGGCCGGCACGGCACTGTGCTGGCGAAAGCGCCACAGCAGCACGCCCGCCACCAGCGTCAGGCCGGTCAGCAGCCCCACCCACACGCCGATGGCCCCCAGCTTGAGGCCAAACCCGAGCCAGTAGCCAAACGGCAGCGCCATGGCCCAGTAGGCCAGCAGCGCCACCACGGAGGGCACCTTCACGTCTTCCAGACCACGCAGGGCGCCCAGCCCCACCACCTGCAGGCCATCCGACACCTGGAACAGGGCGGCAATGAGCAGCAGCGTGGCGGCCTGGGCCACCACTTCTGGGTCGTGGTTGTAGAAGTGGGGCACCTTGTGGCGGGCCACGATGAGTAGCAGCGCCATGGTGCTCATAAAGACAAACGTGAGGCCGTAGGCCGCAAACCCGGCCTGCCGGGCGCCGGCCGCGTCGCCGGTGCCGCGGAAGTAGCCCACCCGGATGGTAGCGGCCGCAGCAATACCGCTGGCCGCCATGTAGGTGACGGACGCCACGTTGATGGCAATCTGGTGGGCCGCCAGGGAGGTGGCCCCGAGCCAGCCAATCATGATGGCCGAAAAGCTGAACGCGCCCATTTCAAACATCATCTGCACCCCGATAGGGGCGCCGAGGCCAAAAATCCGGCTCACGGTAGCCCGGGCCGGCGTCAGCCACGAGCCGGCGGCCTCGCGGTACTCGTGCAGGCGCCTGGCCCGCAGCACGTAGGCGGCCATCAGTGCTGCCATCAGAATGCGGGCAATGAGCGTGGCCCAGGCCGAGCCCATCAGCCCCATGGCCGGCACGCCGAAGTGCCCGAAGATGAACACGTAGCACAGCAGGGCATTCACCAGGTTCGCCAGGATGGAGAGGAACATGGCCTGCCGGGTGAGGCCCAGGCCTTCGGCAAACTGCTTGAAGCCCTGAAACACCATCAGCGGCAGCAACGACAGGAACAGCACCCGCACCCAGGGCGCGGCCAGCCGCACCACTTCGGCGGGCTGGTTCAGGTACCCCAGCAGCGGGGCAATGAGCAGGCCAAAAGCGGCCAGCACCAGGCCGGCTACGGCACTGAGCCAGACGCCGTTTTTGAGCAGGCGGCCCAGGCCGGCCACGTCGCGCTGGCCGTTGGCGGCGGCCACCAGCGGAGTGATGCCCATCGACAGGCCCAGGCCCAGCACCATCACCACGGTATTCACGCTCACGCCCAACGACACGGCCGCCAGGGGAATCTTGCCGGTCTGGCCCACCATCACACTGTCGCACACGTTGACCAGCACGTGGCCTAGCTGGCTCAGCACAACCGGGTAGGCCAGCAGCAGCGTGGGTTTGATATGGGGGCGGATGGCAGTAAGCGGCATGACGAAAAAGCAGAATGAAGCCGCAAAGGTACGACTCCCCGGCCCAGTACCCCACCGAAAGTACGGGCTACGGCCGTACTGCCCGGCGGGCCGCCAGGGCCGCCGCCAGCCGCCGCAGCGCTTCCCGCAGCAGGGGCTCGGGCACGGCGCAGGAAATCCGGGCAAAGCCGGGCGCCCCGCAGCTGCCGCCATCCACCAGCTCCACGCCCGCTGCCCGCAGCTCCCGAAAGAAACTGGCCGACGCCAGGGCCGTCGGGTGGGCCGGGTCGAGGTAGGCGCCAAAGTCGGGGAAGGCGTAGTAGGTGCCTTCGGGCACGGCACAGCGCACATCGGGCAGGGCCGTCAAGGCTTGCAGCAGATAAGCCCGGGCCGGGGCCAGCCGGGTGCGCAGCCCGGCGGTGATGCTGGCGGCCTCCTCCGTAGCCGCCAGCGCGGCCCGCTGACTCGGTACGGGCACGGCCGCGCCGGTGGCAAACAGCCAGTCGGTGCAGGCGCGGGCCACGGCCACCGGGGCCACGAGGTAGCCCACGCCCCAGCCAATCAGCGCCAGCGACTTGGAGAATCCATTAACGACAATATGCTGCCCCAGCGGGTCGGGCCACGTCAGCAGGGAAGGCACCGGCACCGGCCCGAAGCTGATGCCGTCGTAGATTTCGTCGGACAGCACCCGCAGGTGCGGAAACTCCCGGGTTACGGCCAGCAGCGCGTCCAGCTCGGCCCGGTGGTACACCCGCCCGGTGGGGTTGTTGGGGTTGCTCAGCAGCAGCAGGCGGGTGGTGGGCGTCAGGGCAGCCCGCAGCGTTTCGGGCGTCAGGGCATACTGGTCGGCCGCGGCCAGGGGCAGGGTGCGCAGCGTGCCGCCGGCCTTTTCGACCAGGCCGGGGAAGCCAAACCAGTTGGGCGTGGGCAGCAGCACCTCGTCGCCGGGGCGGAGCAGGACGTTCAGCAGGGCAAACAGCGCCGGCTTGGCCCCGGCCGTCACCACCACCTGCTCGGCGGCTACGGCGGCACCCCGGGCCCGGAAGCGGGCAGCCAGCGCCTCGCGCAGCTCGGGCAGCCCGGCAGTAGGGCTCAGCGGCAATTGCCCGCCCGTCAGCGCCGCTTGCGCCCGCGCCAGGGCCAGGGGTGGGTTCGGGAAGTCGCCGTAGCCGGAGGCCAGGCTGATGACGGCAGGAAAAGCAGGCTCCATGGGCAGCGGAAATAGGCGGGCAGGGCTGGCGGCTACTTCTGCGGACTCAGCACCACGTCGGCAAAGTACTGCTTATCGTCGGTGAAAAAGGCCTGCACATCCAGGCCCGCCGCCGCCGCCGCCGCCCGAATCAGGGGCTGGGTAAACTTGTAGGAATTCTCGGTGTGAATCGTTTCCCAGGCCGCGAAGTCGAAGTCCCGGTCCAGCGCCGGCACTCGCACCGTCTGCTGGTGGGTGCTGACCAGAAACGAGCGGACGGCCCCGCTGAGCGGATCGTAGTCGGTGTAGTGCTGCCAGCGGCTGAGGTCGAAGTCGGCGTCCAGCTCCCGGTTCAGGCGGCGCAGCAGGTTCAGGTTGAAGGCCGCCGTCACGCCCTGGCTGTCGTCGTAGGCATTGCGGATCTGGCGCGGGTCCTTTTGCAGGTCGAAGCCGACGAGCAGCCGGTCGTCGGGGGTGAGGGGCTGGGCCAGGGCGCGCAGAAACTCGTGCTGGTCGGCGGGCAGAAAGTTGCCGATGTTGGAGCCCAGAAACAGCACCACCTTGCGGCCCGGACGGCTGGCCATCAGCGTCAGGGCCCGGGTATATTCGGCCACCAGTCCTTCTACGCGCAGCTCGGGCAGCTCCCGGCGCAGGCTTTCGGCGAGGCCTTCCACGGCGGCGGTGGAAATATCCACCGGCACGTAGGTGAAGCTGGCTCCGGCAGCCAGCAGCTCACGGAGCAGAATCTTGGTTTTGAGCCCATCGCCGGCGCCCAGCTCCAGCAAAAAGAAAGGCTCCGCGGCGGTTTCCGGCCGCAGGGCCGCGGCAATGGCCGCGGCGTGGGTGGTGAGCAGGCCAAACTCGGTGCGGGTGGGATAATACTCGGGCAGGGCCATGATCTGCTGAAACAGACGGCTGCCCTCGTCGTCGTAGAAATACATCGACGACAGCGTTTTCTGCGGGCGGCTCAGGCCCTCGGCCACATGGCGGGCCAGGGCCGAGGTCGGGCTGGCCGTCTGGGCCGGGTGAGCGGCCGCGGCGGAGTCGGCGCTGGAATCAGAAAAACCAACCGGACCGGCGGCAGCAAAAGTCGAAAGGGCAGTCATGCAGGGATGGGTAGGAGTAGGAAAGAACGGCGGCGGCGGAAAAGCCAGGGTCAGCGGGCCAGCCGGATGCCGGTGAACTGCCAGCGCTTGTCGGCGTGAAAGAAGTTGCGGTAGGTGGGGCGGATGTGGCTGGCGGGCGTGGCGCAGGAGCCCCCGCGCAGCACCAGCTGGTTGAGCATAAACTTGCCGTTATACTCGCCCAGGGCCCCGGCCGCGCGCAGGTAGCCGGGGTAGGGGTGGTAGGCCGAATACGTCCACTCCCACACGTCGCCGAGCAGCTGGTGGCACTGGTCCGGGGCGGCCGGGACCGGCAGCGGCTGCGGGTCGAAGCGGCGGCTTTCCAGGAAGGTGCCGGCGGGCTGGGCCCCGAAGTGGCGGGCCGCAATTTCCCATTCCTGCTCGGTGAGCAGGCGGGCCCCGGCCCAGTGAGCGTAGGCATCGGCCTCGTAGAAGCTTACGTGCGTCACGGGAGCTGCCAGGTTCAGCGGCTGCAGCCCGTGGTGGGTAAAGCGGTACCAGCGGCCATCTTTTTGCGTCCAGTACAGCGGCGCTTCCCACTGCTGCTGCTGCGCCAGGTCCCAGCCTTCGCCCAGCCAATAGCGGAAATCCTGGTAGCCGCCGCCGGCCATAAACTCCAGGTAGTCGGCATTGGTCACCAGCCGGTTTTGCAGCGTGAAGTCGGCCACGTACACTTCGTGCGGAGCCTGCTCATTGTCGAAGCAGAACCCCTCGCCTTCGTAGCCGATGCGGTGAATGCCACCGGGCACGGGCAGCCAGGAGACCGGCGGCAGCGCGGCGGCCCGGGCCTGCTGCCCGTCGGCGGGCAGGTAGGCCGGCGCCAGCGGGCTGGTGCTCAGAATGTATTTGATGTCGGTGACCAGCAGCTCCTGGTGCTGCTGCTCGTGCTGCAGGCCCAGCTCAAACAGCTCGGCAAAAGCTGCCGGCAGCGCCGCCTCCGCACCGGCCAGCGCGTCGAGCAGCGTCAGCATGTGCGCATCGACGTGGGCGCGGTAGTCATACACATCCTGCAGCGGCGGGCGCGACAAAGTGCCCCGGTCAGCACGGTTGACGCGGCTGCCCAGGGAGTTATAGTAGGAGTTGAACAGGAAGGCGTAATCCGGGTGAAATACCGCGTAGTCCGGCTGGTATTCTTTCAGCAGAAACGTCTCGAAGAACCACGTGGTGTGCGCCAGGTGCCACTTCGGCGGACTCACATCAATCATGGGCTGCACCACGGTGTCTTCGGGCAGCAGCGGGCGGCACAGGTCGGCGGTCTGCTGCCGCACGGCCCGGTAGCGGCGAAGCAAATCAGTCAGTGCCACCGGGGCCGGGGCCAGGGCGGAAGGTTGTGGGGAGGACATAAGCGGCTGGAGAGGAGGTAGGCGGGAAAGTAACTGCAAAAGCGCCGGCCGGGTTTCGGGCCGGCCGGCGCCAGCGGGTTCGGCACGGTCTACGGTTGAGCCTCGGTACTTCACGCAGCAGCCGTCCGGAACTACGTACAGTTCATCAGTAAAAGTTGGTATTTTGGGGAGTGGAGCCTGGTTTTGAGGGTGATACGCCTATCCTTATAGCAGCGCTTACGTTGAATGCACCTAGTCCTGAAGCTTTCCAATTTCCAAAACTCTGCGCTATGATTACCACCAACCAACCCCAAAAAACCAGCCCGGCCACCAGCTCGGGCAAGGTAAGCCCCAGCGGCAAAAGCATGCGCGGCTTCGCCGCCATGGATCCGGCCGAACAGCGCCGCATTGCCAGTGAAGGCGGCCGGGCCTCGCACGAAAGTGGCCGGGGCCACCGCTTTACCTCCGAAGAAGCCCGGGCAGCCGGTCGCAAAGGCGGGCAGGCCAGCCGCACCCGCGCTACTCCCGCCAGCGCCACCCGCTAGGCGCCGGCCCGGCGACTGGTTCCGCGCCCCTTCGTAAGCTACCCCCTAAAAACCCCAAGCCCCCGTGCCCTGCACGGGGGCTTGGGGTTTTTAGGAAGGCAGCGGCCAATCCAGCCGGCAACTCGGCCGAAGCGGGGCTTTCCTTGTTATTTGCCGGAGTCTTACTTTTTTCGCTTTATGCTTCAGCTTTCCTGGTCACAGCGCGTGCTGCGCTTCAACTTCCCGGCCCGCACCTCGCGTGGGGCCCTGGATGAGCACGTAGCCTACTACCTGCACCTGACCGATACCACGCAGCCCGGCCGGCAGGGGCTGGGTGAAGCGGCCCCGCTGGCGGGCCTCAGCCCTGATTTTGGCCCCGCCTTTCCGCGGCGGGTGCAGGAGTTCTGCGCCGAGTTCAACCAGCGCGGCCTCACGGAGCTGCCGTCTGGGCAGGTGGCCGAACTCATTGCGCCGCAGTGGCCCGCGCTGCGCTTCGCCCTCGAAACGGCGGCCCTCGACTGGCAGCACGGCGGCCGGCACCTGATTTATGACAATGCCTTCAGCCGCGGAGAAGCCGGCGTGCCTATCAATGGCCTGGTGTGGATGGGCGACGCGGCTTTCATGCGGGAGCAGATCCGGAAAAAGCTGGCCGAGGGCTATTCCTGCCTGAAGCTCAAAATAGGGGGGCTCGACTTCGCGACCGAGCTGCAGCTGCTGGCCGAAATCCGGGCCGTGGCGGGTCCCGAGCAGCTCACGCTGCGCGTGGATGCCAACGGCGCCTTCCACCCCGGCGACGCCCTGCGGAAGCTGCAGCAGCTGGCCCCGTTTGCCCTGCATTCCATCGAGCAGCCCATCCGGGCCGGGCAGTGGGCGCCGATGGCCGACTTGTGCGCCGCTTCTCCCGTGCCCATTGCCCTCGACGAAGAGCTGATCGGCGTTACCGACCCCCGCCAGCAGCTGGCGCTGCTGGAGCAGATCAAGCCGGCCTACATCATTCTGAAGCCCACGCTGCTGGGTGGCCTGCAGGCCGCGCTGGGGTGGCTGACGGCGGCCGAAAACCAGTCGGTAGGCTGGTGGCTGACCTCGGCCCTGGAGTCGAACGTAGGCCTGAATGCCATCAGCCAGTTTGCGGGCAGCTACGCCCGGCCGGGCTTCCCGCAGGGGCTGGGCACGGGGCAGCTCTACCACAACAATGTGGCCGCCCCCCTGCACATTCGCGGGGGCACCCTGCACTACGAACCCCAGCAGGCCTGGGAGCCGGTAAGGTAGGCGCCACCAGGGTAGCTGGGTGCAGCCGGATGAATAGAATATTGTCTATCTTACCTGCTGCCCTCCCACCCGTATGTCGCCCCTGCGTCTTTTGGAAGCACTCTACTCGGCTCGTAAATGCGGCTTCTGGCTCCTGCTCTGGCTGAGCTGTTTCGGGCTGCCGGGGCAGGCGCAGCCGTTTCATTTTAAGCACCGGGGAGTGCGGCGCGTAAACCTGCCGTTTGCTCTGCAGCGCAACCTGATTATCGTGGCTGTGGAGCTCAATGGCAAGGGCCCCTATAATTTCCTGCTGGATACGGGCGTGTCGGTTTCCCTCATCACCGACCCCGCCCTGCGCTCGGAGCTGAAGCTGCGGGTGGGCCACCCGTTTCGGGTGGCCGGGGCCGGCAACGAAGCCCCGCTGGAAGCCTTTCAGACCGACAGCGTGCGGGTGGTGCTGCCCGGCATTGTAAGTCCGAACACGCAGTTTCTGGTGCTGTCGGAGGATGTGCTGAATCTGTCGGGGTTCGTGGGCATGCCCATTCACGGCATCCTGGGGTCCGATCTGTTCTACAGCTTTACCGTCGTCATTCACCCCGGCGACGCCACCCTGACTTTCCACGATCCGGCGCGCTTCCGCCTGCCCCGGAGCCGGCGCTGGGCCAGCCTGCCGCTGGATCTGGAAGGCAACAAAGCGTACCTGACTACCCGCGTGGCCCTCACCGACTCGCTGACGCTGCCGCTGCGCCTGGTGCTGGACACCGGCGCGGGCCACGCGCTGTCAGTAGAAACCTCTTCTGACCCGCGCCTGCGGCTGCCGGCTACCCGCGTGCGCACCCAGCTGGGGCGGGGCCTGAATGGCTTCATCAATGGCTACATCGGCCGGGTGCCCGCCCTGGAGCTGGGCCGCTACCGGCTCTCGTCGCTCATTACCTCCTTTCCCGACTCCAGCGACGTGGCTATGCGTGCCAGCGTGCCGCGCAACGGCAACATCGGCTTTGAGGTGCTCAAGCGCTTCGACGTTATCATCGACTACACCCACAACCGGCTGCTGCTGCGCCCCAACGAGCTGTTTCATGACCCATTCGAGCAGGATATGTGCGGGTTTGAGCTGCTGGCGGCCGGCGGCGACCTCCGGCGCTACCTGGTCACGAAAGTGGAGCCCGGCTCGCCCGCCGACCTGGCCGGCATCCGGCCCGACGAGGAAATTGTGGCCATCAACCAGTTGCCCAGCGCCATCTTCAACCTGACCCAGATCAGCCGCATCTTCCACTCCGGCGACGGCCGCTTGGTGCTGCTGTTCCTGCGCCGGCCCGATGGTACCCTGTACACGACCATGGTCCGGCTGAAGCGGCAGATTTAGCCGAACACCCCGCCGCTGCCCCGCCGCCGACCAAAGTGGTGCGGCGGGCGGTGGCGCCGCCGTTTTTTGCTGTACGACACGCTCCGGCGGCGGATAGGCTATAATTTCCTTACATTAGAAGCCTGTCTTTGGTTGAGCTCCCACCTCACGTGCTTTGTTTATCTGATGCCCACGGCCCCCTCGCCCGCGCTGCCGCCGCCACCTTCCGACATCCGGGCCAATCAGCACATCTACTCCGATTATTTCGACGAAGAGTTTGTCAACCAGCTCGATAAGCACGTCCTGCAGCTGCTCGACCGGGTTTGGTTTCGCTCCGCGCTGGTAGGATTCGATGAGTATCCGGCGCGCAACAACCCCGACAAGCCCCTGATTTTTGCGTCCAACCACTCGGGCATGGCCTTTCCCTGGGATGCCATGGTGGCCTTGTCGCACCTGTGGCGCAAGCTGCCCGACCTGCGCGACCTGCCCCGGCCACTGTCGGCGCCCATGCTGTCCCAGTCGGCGCTGATGAACCCGTTTCTGATCCGGGACTTCTGGAAGCGCTGCGGCTGCGTGGATGCCACCACGCTGAACTTCGAAACCATGATGTACTACAACGACCACAACCTGATGCTGTACCCCGAGGGCGTACCGGGCATCGGCAAGGGGTTCAACCGCAAGTACCAGCTCCAGCGCCTGGCGACCAGCATCATCCGCCTCGGCATTCAGCACCGCACCGATATCATTCCCTTCTACACCATCAACGGCGAGTACCTCAACCCCTACGCCTACAGCTGGGACTGGCTGAACAACCTAAGCAAGAAAATCGGGATTCCCTTCATTCCCTTCGGCCCCATCGTGCTGATGGTGCTGCTGCAGCCCTGGTTTTTTTACATGGCCTACCCCGCCAAGCTCACCTTCGTGCTCGGCACCCGCATCAAGCCCTACGAACTGACCGACAAGGCCCACGATGAGCTGACCCGCGCCGAGTACGAAGACTTGTCTACCCAGGTGCGCCAGCGCATGCAGACCGAGATGGACGCGGCCGTGCGCGCCCACGGCCGGCATCCGTACCGCTGGAAGGAAATGTGGCTGCGTATCCGCCAGAACTGGCGCTACTTCCCGTTTTTCCTGCCCTTCGCCTGGCCGGCCATGTTCACTGAGTTTGAGCGGCAGTACTCGCGCAACCCCCAGACCATCAACCTGCAGCTGACCACGCCCGGCGCCTGGCTGCGCATGATCTGGCGCAACCCGTTCACGCTGAGCTTCTTCATTCCGCTGCTGGGCTGGATTCCCATTGCCATCCGCGGCTACAAGGGACATCAGCTGGGCAAAAACAAAAAGTAGCAGCTCCCTAAAGCATGAATCTGCCCTGCGGCCCGAACCCTGGTCAAATTCAAAGAGTACAAGGATTTAAACTACTGATCTGCTTCGCGCTGCGCCGCTGCCTGACCGGTGTTGGCCGCCGGCGCCCCTTCTTCAATTCCCACGCCTTTTCCCGCCCCAAATGCCTTCCCCCCAGCATTTGCTCCTCAAACAATTCCTGACCGCCGCTACCGGCCCGCTGGCGCGTCGTCGGCCGGGCCTGGGTAGTATGCGGCTGGCCCTGGAAGTGGGCAGCCTGTTTCAGTTTCTGCCCTGGGGCGTCCACCTCGAAAGCCTGACCATTGCGGGCATGGCCGCCGAGTGGATCCGGCCCGCCGGCGCCCCGGCCCACCGCGTGCTGCTGTATCTGCACGGGGGCGGCTACGTGCTGGGCTCGCTCAACACCCACCGCAGCCTGATCGGTACCCTGGCCCAGCGCTGCGGCCTGAATGCCCTGGCCATCGACTACCGCAAAGCCCCCGATTTTCCCTTTCCCGCCGCCCTGGATGACGCCCTGTTGGCGTACCGCTGGCTGCTGGCCCAAGGCTTCCGCCCCCACGACATCATCGTGGCCGGCGACTCGGCCGGGGGCGGACTGACCCTGGCCCTGCTCCTGGCCCTGCGCGACCAGCACGAGCCGCTGCCCGCCGCGGCGGTGGGTTTGTCGCCCTGGACCGATCTGGTGCTGTCCACGGCCACTATCCGCCGGGTGGCGCACCAGGAGCTGCAGCTGCTCGAAGCCCTGACCATCCGGAGCTGGGGCAAGGAATATGCCGCCGCCGTGCCCCTGGAGCACCCGCTGGTATCGCCCAGCCAGGCCGACCTGCACGATTTGCCGCCGTTGCTGCTCCAGGTTTCCGACGCCGAGGTGCTCTGCGACGACGTGCTGGGCTTTGCCGGCAAAGCCCGCCTGGCCGGCGTGCCCGTGACGCTGCAGACGTTTGCGGGGCTGGTGCACTGGTGGCACCTGTTCTGGCGCCTGGTGCCCGAGGCCCGGCAGGCGCTGGACAAGGTGGCCACGTTTACCAACGGCATCTGGGCTGCCCAGGCGGCGGCGGCCCGGCTGGTGCGCCCGCCCGGCCCCGGCAAATCCGCCGCCCGCCTGCGGGCTCACCAGTAGGCAGCAGAAGCTGGTTTGGCATAAAATATAGCTTCTGACTTGATTTTAGCCGGAAAAGACGCGGGTAAAAGCCAACCATGACAAAAATTATTTCCTCACGGCCAACTATATAGCTATGTTTTTGTAGGTTTGTTGAAATTACTCGGCTTGCATACTACTTTATGGGCCGGCTGCGTTCTAACCTCGTTTTTCGTTTCCCTCCAACTCATTCAAACACTCAGCACCATGGAAGATTTGTTTAAGAAATTCATCAATGCCGGCGTTGGTTTCGCGTCGCTGACCAGTGACCGGGTGCAGGGCGCCATCGATTCGCTGGTGAAGGAAAGCAAGTTGTCGGAGCAGGAGGGGAAGAAGATCATGGACGACTTGAAGAAGAACTCCGAAACCAAGCGCAAGGAGCTGGAAAAGCAGTTCAGCGGCATTGCCTCCAAGCTCATGAAGAGCGTGGGCGTGGCCTCCAACTCCGACGTGGAAGATCTGAAGCGCAGCGTGAAGGGCGGCTCCAAGTCGGCTTCGTCGTCGGCAGCGGGCAAGGGCAGCCCGGCAAAATCGGCGGCTAAGCCCGCTTCGAGCCCCGTGGCCAAGGCCGCCGGCGCGACCAAGAAAGCGGCGGACAGCGTAAGCAGCGCCGCGGGCACGGCCCAGAAGTCGGCCGCGGCCAAAGCGGGGGCTGCCAAGCCGAAAGCTGCGGCCAAGCCGGCCGCGCCCAAAGCGTCGGAAAGCGGCAGCAGCGCTTCCTAATCAGCTTTTAGCCGCTTTGAAAAGCCAGTGCCCCGAATGCGTGGGCGCTGGCTTTTTTGTGCGCCCGGGCCGCCGCGCCGGGCTCCAGGGCTGATTTGCGGCCGCCGCCGCGCCAAACTGCTTATTTTGCGTTCCTCCATCCACCGTTCCCGCCCCTGATGTTTAAGAATACGATATCCAATCTGAACCGCATCCGGCAGGTGGCGGAAGTGCTGGCGCGCTACGGATTCGAGGACGTGGTGACCAATACGGCCCTGCGGCGGCTGATTACCCAGAAGCGCCGGGGCTCCTGGCAGCACGCCGAGAAAACCGTGTTTGAAACCACCCGCTGGGAGCGAATCCGCATGGTGATTGAAGAGCTGGGCCCCACGTTTATCAAGCTGGCCCAGGCCCTGAGCAACCGCGCCGACCTGCTCCCGCAGCCCCTCATCGACGAGTTTGAGAAGCTGCAGAGCGACGTGCCGCCCTTCGACGTGACGCTGGCCAAGCAGATCATCGAGCGGGAGCTGGGCCGCCCGATTTCGGAGGTTTTCACCGAGTTTGAGGACGTACCCCTGGGCTCGGCCAGCATCGGGCAGGTGCACAAGGCCCGGCTGCTGACCGGCGAGCTGGTGGTGGTGAAGGTGCAGCGGCCCGACGTGCAGGAGAAGGTGCGCACCGACCTGAGCCTGCTCCACGAGCTGGTGCGCCTCACGGCGGGCTTTCTGCGCAACCACGGCCTGGGCAACCCCCAGGACATCGTGGATGCCTTCGAGCGCAGCATGATGAAGGAAATGGACTACACCTCCGAGGCCCGGAGCATGGACCAGTTCCGCAAGCTCTACGAAAACTACGAAACCTTCTACATCCCGAAACCCTACCGGGAGCTGTCGACGACCAAGATCCTGGTGATTGAGTTTGTGAGCGGGTGCAAGATTTCGGACCGGGAAAAGCTGCTGGAGTGGGGGCTGAGTCCGGCCACGGTGGCCGAGAAGGGCATGGACATCTACCTGACCCAGATTTTCGAGTTCGGTATCTTCCACGCCGACCCGCACCCGGGCAACGTGCTGGTGCGGCCCGACGGCACGCTGGTGCTCATCGACTTCGGCATGGTGGGCAAGCTCACCAAGCAGCAGAAGTACGCCTTTGCGGGCGTGTTTATCGGTATGGCCCGGCAGGATGCGCGCAGCATGGCCCTGAACTTCCGCCGCCTGGCCGTGACGGCCGACATTCCGGATATGCGCCGCTTCGAGGCCGACCTGAACGACCTGATTGAGGACTTCACGACCCTGGACGTGAAGGAGATGAGCATGAGCGACCTGGCCGACCGCCTGCAGGTTATCATCTACGACTACAAGCTGCAGGTGCCCGGGGCGGTGTTTCTGATTCTGCGGGCTTTGGTGATTCTGGAAGGCATCGGCAAGGTGCTGCACCCCAATTTCAACACCTTCGAGTTTGTGCGGCCCTACGGCGCCCGGATTATTGCCGAGCAGTACTCGACCGAGAATATCCTCAGCGAAGCCCAGTATACCGGCTCCCAGCTGCTGGCTCTGCTGACGACGCTGCCGACGGACGTGCGCCAGATCATGCGCAAAATCTCCCGCGGCGACCTGCGGGTGAAGGTGGAGCTGGGCGGCTACCAGGCCCTGATGCGCAAGGCCGACCAGCTCGTGTCGCGCTCCATTATTGCGGTGCTGGCGGTGGCATTCCTGCTGTTTTCGGGCCTGAGCCTGCTGGGCCGCTACTCCCCGGAAATGACCTACTACCGCGGCATGCCCGCCGTGACGTGGTGGGGCTTCAGCATCACCTCGTTTCTGCTGCTGATCCTGCTGATCCTGGGCGCAAAGCCCGAGCGGAAGTAGGACACGTCTGCCATCCTGAGCGCAGCGGAGTGAAGGACCTTCCTCTTAGCTACTACAAGCCCCGTTAAATGAGCAAAGCCCTTTCCGTTCGCAACGAAAAGGGCTTTACTCATTTAACGGGGCTGTTGCGCTGCTCGGAGGAAGGTCCTTCGCGCCGCTCAGGATGCCAACTACTGCTTCACGGCCATCGTGACGGGTCCCACGCGTACCGATTGGCTATCAATTACCACCCAGCGGCCGTTGCGGCGCACCACTACGTGCATGCGGCGGAACTCACCGCTGGTATCCTTGCCGTTGTCGGTGCTGGTAGCGGTGGTGTTGTGCCGGATGATGGCCATGTCGGGGCCCAGCAGGCGCACGTTGTATTCGGAGGGCTGGTTGGCGGTCGTCTTGGATTTGCCCGATTCCGCCTCCTGAATCATCTGGGCTTTGGTCATGACGGTCCCATCGGCCTCCGTAAAGAGGCAGTCATCGGCCACAAACTTTCTCTCGAACTCCACGTCGTTGCGCACGGCGGCGGCTCCCCATTCCTGGTCGAGCTTGATGAGCTCCGCTTTCGTGGCTTCGGCGTTGCCGGCCATTTTACCGGCGGTTTTTTGCTGGGCTACTGCGGCCGAAAAACTCAGGCCAAGCAGCAGCAAACAGAATAGGCTTTTCATGGGCAGGTTGAGTTAAGGGTACGTTGGCTGTGCCCAGCCAGAAACCGATTCGGGCTGGCACAGTATGATCAAATATAGTAAAAATATTATATTATTTGCCTTCACCGTCAGGGCCAATGCGCGGCTGTCAATTAGTGTAAATAAAATAGCCCGGCAATACTATTGCCGGGCTATACCTATACCTGTCAAATAAGTCCAGCCTACTTCAGCTGCATATCCTCGATGATGAGGTTGATGTAGTCGCCGAGCTTGGCGTCGACCTGGTCGAAGTCGACGGCCGACTTGAGCGGGTTGCGCACGCTGAAGTAGAACTTGATTTTGGGTTCGGTGCCCGAGGGGCGGGCCGAGACCTTGCTGCCGTCGGCGAGGATGAACTGGAGCACGTTGGAGCTTTCCAGGCCGGTGGCGGTTTCCGCGCCGGTCACCATATTCTTGATGACGCCGGTCTGGTAGTCGCGCAGCTCTACCACGGGCTGGCGGGCAATGGTTTTGGGCGGGTTGGCGCGCAGGCTGCGCATCATCTCCTGGATTTCTTCGGCCCCCCGCTGGCCTTTCTTGGTCAGCGAAATCAGGTCTTCCTTGTAGAGGCCGTACTCGGTGTACATCTGCACCATGGCCTCGTAGAGCGACTGGCCGCGGTCACGGGCCACGGCCGCCATTTCGGCAATGATGGCGCAGGCCGAGATGGAGTCTTTGTCGCGCACGAAGTCGCCGATCATATAGCCGTAGCTTTCCTCACCGCCGCCGATGTAGGTTTCCTTACCCTCCAGGTCGCGGATGATGCCGGCAATGTACTTGAAGCCGGTCAGCGTCTGGTAGGCCTTTACGCCGTAGTGGCGGGCAATGTCGCCGAGCACGTCGCTGGTCACGATGGTGTAGACGATGTAGTCCTGGGCGGTCATCGTGCCGGCTTCCTGGCGGGCCGAGAGCAGGTACTGGGTGAGCAGGGCGGCAGTCTGGTTGCCGTTGAGCAGCACCCACTCGCCGGCCGTGTTCTTCACGCCGATGCCGATCCGGTCGGCGTCGGGGTCGGTGGCCAGCACCAGGTCGGCATCCTGGGCCTGGGCCTGGTCGAGGGCCATCTGCATGGCGACTTTCTCCTCGGGGTTCGGCGACAGTACCGTGGGGAAGTTGCCGTCGGGCGTGGCCTGGGCCTCCACGATGCTCACGTTGGTAAAGCCGAACCTGGCCAACGCTTTCGGCACCATGGTGATGCCGGTGCCGTGCAGGGGCGTGTACACGATTTTCAGGTCGTGCTGGCGCTGGATGGCGGCGGGGTTGATGCTGAGCTTGTGTACTTCGGTCAGGTAGGCCTCGTCCAGGTCGGCGCCCAGCGGGTGGATGAGGGCCGGGTTGGCGGTGAACTTCACCTCATCGGGGCTCCGGATGGCTTCGACCTCGGCAATGATGTTCTTATCGTGGGGGGCTACCACCTGGGAGCCGTCTTCCCAGTACACTTTATAGCCGTTGTACTCCTTGGGGTTGTGGGAGGCCGTAATCACGCAGCCGCTCTGGCAGCCCAGGCGACGGATAGCGAAGGACAGCTCCGGCGTGGGCCGCAGGGCTTCAAACAGGTAGGCCGTGATGCCGTTGGCCGAGAAGATGCCGGCGGCAATCTGGGCAAACTCGCGGCTGTTGTTGCGCGAGTCGTGGGCCAGGGCGACCTTGATTTCCTGGCCGGGGAAGCTCTTGAGCAGGTAGTTGCTCAGGCCCTGAGTGGCCATGCCCAGGGTGTAGCGGTTCATGCGGTTGGAGCCCGCGCCCATGATGCCGCGCAGGCCGCCGGTGCCGAATTCGAGGGTGCGGTAAAAAGCGTCGCCCAGGGCCTCGTCCTGACCCGAATCCACGAGCTGCTGAATGGACGCTTTGGTGTCGGCGTCGTAGTTGCCGGAGAGCCAGGAGTTGACGCGGGTTTGAATTTCGGGGGTAAGGGCCATGCGGGACGGGTAAGGAGAGAGGGGGTAAGAACGGGCGTAAAGAAAAGAGGTTTTGGCTGGAGTTGGGCTGTCAGGTCGTAACGCGAAGTTCCACTGCGCGAGGCATTGAACAATAATCGTTGTTACGGTGCGGCCGGTTCGCGAAGTGGAACTTCGCGTTACAGCAGAAAAGCCCCGACGTTCAGGAACGTCGGGGCTTTTCTATTTCACGGGGAAAGGTTACAGATTCCCGCGCAACGCCTGCTCCCGCTCGATGCTTTCGAACAGGGCTTTGAAGTTGCCTTTGCCGAAGCTCTTGGCCCCTTTGCGCTGGATGATTTCGAAGAACACCGTGGGCCGGTCTTCCACGGGCTTGGTGAAAATCTGGAGCAGGTAGCCTTCCTCGTCGCGGTCGACGAGCAGGTTCAGGGCCTTGAGCGACTCCAGGTCCTCGTCGATGGCGCCGATACGCTCCAGCAGGTTGTCGTAGTAGGCGCCGGGTACCGAGAGGAACTCCACGCCGCGGCGGCGCAGCTCGGTCACGGTCGTGCGGATGTCGTTGGTGGCAATGGCAATGTGCTGCACGCCGGGCGAGTGGTAGTAGTCGAGGTACTCCTCAATCTGCGACTTCTTCTTGCCCTCGGCCGGCTCGTTGATGGGGAACTTCACGTAGCCGTTGCCGTTGCTCACCACCTTGCTCATCAAGGCCGAGTACTCGGTGCTGATGTCCTCGTCGTCGAAAGTGAGCAGGAGCTTGAAGCCCATCACGTCTTCGTAGAACTTCACCCACTGGTTCATCTCACCCCAGCCCACGTTGCCCACGCAGTGGTCGACGTGCAGCAGGGCCACCGGCGCCGGCTGCGGCACCAGGCCCGACCTGGCCACGAAGCCGGGCATGAAGGCCCCGGTATAGTTGGTGCGCTCCACGAAGGTGTGGATACTTTCGCCGTAGGTGTAGATGCCCGAGAGCGTGACGCTGCCAAACTCATCTTCGATGGTGTAGGGCTCGAAGGCCGAGCGGGCCCCGCGCCTGGTGGTTTCCTCCCACGCGCTGCGGGCGTCGTCCACCCACAGGGCCATGACCTTCACCCCGTCGCCGTGCTGGGCCACGTGCCGGGTAATGTCGGAGTCGGGCAGCAGGGAGGTGGTGAGCACGAAGCGGATCTTGCCCTGCTGCAGCACGTAGGAGGCCCGGTCGCGCAGGCCGGTTTCGGGGCCGGCGTAGGCCACCAGCGCGAAGCCGAACGCGGCCTGGTAGAAGTAGGCCGACTGCTTGGCATTGCCGACGTAGAATTCCACGAAGTCAGTGCCTTTCAGGGGCAGAAAGTCGTGGGCGGGGTGGGCCTGAACCTCGGGCGAAGTCATCGTTTGCATGGCGAAAGGGGATAGGACGGGTGGAAACGCGGTTGTGCGGGTAAAAATACGCGTTTGCGCCAAATCGTTCCCCTCCCGGGCCCGTTCCGCCGATAGTTATGGGGCCGTGGTTGTTTGCGGGCGGCAGATTCGTACAATTGCAGAATCCTACGCACCTTTGCGCCTTAACCATTTTCACCCCGTGGCTATGAATAAAGAGGACCTCAACCGCGCCCTCGTTTCGCTGATCGAGAAGAAGCAGGAGCTGCATAAGCTATCCTACGACGATACCCGCTACGACGACGTGGAGGAAGAGCTGCACGAGCTGGAAGATAGTTTCAACGAGGAGTACGGCGCCTACCTGGAGGAGATGCTGGAGAAAGTTCACGAAAAGCTGTGCCCCGATACCGACGTGCTGCTGCCCACGGCCTATTTGCCCAACGACATCGGCGGCGACACCGGCTACGTGCCCTCCCACAAGGAAGGCGTCTGGGTTGATTCCGACGAGTTTCCCGGCAAGGAAGCCCGCCTGGTGCTGGTGCCCAACCCCACGCGCCTGATTCTGTCGGTGGGCAAAACCGTGCGCAAAGAGGTCTGGAAGGCGTAGGCCATAGGCCACGCGGCGGCTTTTATTAAACTAAGAATACGCCTGTCATCCTGAGCCTGCGAAGGACCTGCCTCCCTTGCATTGCAAAACGACGTGAAACGTGCAAAGCCCTTTACCCTGCTGCGGTGAGGGGCTTTCCGGATTTAGAGTAGGTGGTAATGGCCAACAGGAAGGTCCTTCGTCTCTGCTTGAAGCGCAGAATGCTCAGGATGACAAATAAAGAAACCATGATTTACCGGATTGCCGACCGCACCGACTGGCAGCAGGCCCAGCACACCGGCTTTTTCGCCAGTGCCGACCTCGCGGCCGAGGGCTTTATTCACGCTTCGGAGCTGTACCAGGTGCTGGCTACGGCCAACCGCTACTACGCCGGCCGGCCGGATATCGTGCTGCTGGAGCTGGACGAGGCCGAGCTGTGGGTAGCGGCCGTGCCCGTGCAGCGCGAGTACGCCGCGGCCCGCGACGACTACTTTCCCCACATTATGGCGCCGGTGCCGCTGGCCGCCGTGGTCCGGGCGTTGCCTTTCTGCCCCGACCAGGAGGGCCGCTACGCGCTGCCCCCGGACCTGGAGGACCTGGCCTGACAAGCCGCCCCGGGAGCCGACGAAAAGCAACCCTTTTCGCGCTGGTTGCTTCTTTCCTCTGTATAGCAACCGCTGCCCTATGAAAGCCGAATTCTCTATTGGCCGCTGCGGCTGGTCGGCCGCGCTGGCGCTGCTGCTGACTGCCTGCGCCCCCTCGTACTACCTTACCGTCAGGCCCAGCGCAAGCGCCGGGGAGGGCGCAGAGGACCATCAGATGCTGCTGGCTGAGCTCGACAGCGTGGAAATGGGGCTGAGCTTTGCCCACCAGCGCACTACGGAGCTGCTCTTTGCGGCCGAAGTCCGCAATGGGTCCAGCCGGCCCATTCTGGTCGATCCGGCGCAGTTCTACTGCCAGCCCAGCATCACCCCGGCCGGCGCTTCCGCCCCCGGCGGGGCCTACTTCCCGGCCCGGGTGCCGGCCATCGACCCCGAGCTGAAGCTCCGGACGCTGGCCGACCAGCTCAGCACCGCAGACCGCAAGGCCACGGGCGTCAGCGCGTGGGAGTGGCTGACCATTGCCAGCGACCTTACGGCGGACCTCAGCGCCCCCAAGCGCAAGGAAACCCCCAAGGAGGAGTACGAGCGCAAAGTGCAGTACGACCGGAGCCTGCAGAACTTCGACTACAGCCGGGACCAGCACGCCCAAACCGCCGACCGGACGGCCCGGGAGCTGGAGCTGTGGCAGCACCAGATGCTGCGCCGCTACACCCTGCAGCCCGGGGAGCTGATGCGCGGCTACATCGTCTTCCCCAGCCTCAACCAAACCGCCCGGCTGCACATCAGCACCCCGGTCGGGCCGCACACCTTCACCTTCACCTTCGACCAGAAGCCGGTAAAGCACTAGGTGATTTATTCGTTTATTTGGGATGTAACAATTTGGGGTGTAACAATTTAAATTGTTACACCCCAAATTGTTACATCGGCGGCAGGATGGCCCCACGTTGGGGGGATAGTCAAAAAAGGTCTTTCAGCGCGCTGAAAGACCTTTTTTGTGGGGGAAATCGGCCGTTTACATGAATTCGGCCAGCTCCAGCCACCGCTCGCCCTTGGCGTCCAGGGCGGCGTCGGTGCGCTTGAGCTCGGCGGCCCAGTCGGCCAGCTCCTTATGGGAGCCGGTACCGGCGTTGAGCTTCTCAATCAGCTGGAGCTTGAGGGTTTCGAGCTGGGCCATTTCCTTTTCCAGCGTTTCGTACTCCTTTTTCTCGGCGAAGGTAGCCTTGCGCTTGGGCGCGGCCCCGGCCGTCGGGGCCGGGGCCGCCACCGGGGCCGCCGACGGGGCTATGCCGGCCGCGGCCTTGGCCGTCTGGGCCTTTTCGCGGGCGTACTCGGCCGAGTTATTTTCCTTCTGCCACTCGCGGTAGTCGGTGTAGTTGCCCGGAAACTGCCGGATCTGCCCGCCGGGCTCCAGCACGAATACGTGCTCAACCAGGGCATCCATGAAGTACCGGTCGTGCGAGACGATGAGCAGGCAGCCGGCGAAGTTGAGCAGGAAGTCCTCCAGAATGTTGAGCGTGATGATGTCCAGGTCGTTGGTGGGCTCATCGAGAATCAGGAAGTTCGGATTCTTGATCAGCACCCGCAGCAGCTGCAGGCGGCGCTTTTCGCCCCCGCTGAGCTTGCTGACCATGGTATACTGCTGGGCCGGCGGAAACTGGAAGTGCTGCAAGAACTGCGAGGCCGTCACCACGTCGCCGTTGGCCATTTCCACCACCTCGGCCACTTCCTTCACGATGTCAATCACGCGCTGGCTCTCGTCGAACTCCAGCTCGGTCTGGGTGTAGTAGCCAAACACGGTGGTCTGGCCCGCGTCGACCACGCCCGAGTCGGGCTGGAGCTTGCCGGTCAGCATGTTCATCAGCGTCGATTTGCCCGCGCCGTTGGGCCCGATCAGGCCGATGCGGTCCTTC
The DNA here is from genome assembly GCF_039539525.1 of Hymenobacter algoricola. Lineage (NCBI taxonomy): Bacteria > Pseudomonadati > Bacteroidota > Cytophagia > Cytophagales > Hymenobacteraceae > Hymenobacter > Hymenobacter algoricola. Next base: position 93,312 of record NZ_BAABDH010000016.1, read on the forward strand.
TTCTTGAACACGTAGCTGAAGTCGTCGAGCACTACATGGTCGCCGAACTGCTTGTGCAGGTGCTCGACCTCAATGATTTTGCCGCCCTGGCGCGTCGTCTTTACGCTCAGCTCCAGCTGGGGGCCGCTGATTTTGGTCTTGGCCTTTTCCTGGGTTTCGTAGAAGGCATCGATGCGGGCCTTCTGCTTGGTGCCGCGGGCCTGGGGCTGGCGGCGCATCCAGTCGAGCTCCTTGCGGAGCAGGTTGCGGGCTTTTTCCACTTCGGCCACCTCAATCTGCTCCCGCTCGGCCTTCTTCTCCACAAAGTAGGAGTAGTTGCCCTGGTAGCGGTGCACCTTGCCCTGGTCCATCTCCACGATTTCGTTGGCCACCTTGTCGAGGAAGTACCGGTCGTGGGTCACCATCAGCAGGGTGAGGGAAGGGGAGGCCAGCCGGCTTTCCAGCCACTCAATCGTGTCGAGGTCCAGGTGGTTGGTGGGCTCGTCGAGAATCAGCACTTCGGGCTCCTCAATCAGCACCCGGGCCAGGGCCACGCGCTTGCGCTGCCCGCCCGAGAGCATGCTCACCTTGCGCTCCAGCAGCTCGCCCAGAATGCCCAGGCGGCCCAGAATCTGCTTTACCTGGGCTTCGTAGTCCCAGGCGTTCAGCGCGTCCATCAGCTCCATCACCCGCTGCAGGTCGTCGGACTTATGGTTGGGGTCATTCACGACGTGCTCGTAGTCGCGGATGGCGGCCAGCGTGTCGTTCTGGCTGGCGAAGATGGTTTCCTCCACCGTCAGGTTTTCGTCGAACACCGGCTGCTGGCCCAGAAAGGCCACCCGGATGCCCTTGCGTACGCTCACCGAGCCCGTGTCGGGCTGCTCGAGGCCGGCCAGGATGCGCAGCAGCGTCGTTTTGCCGGTACCGTTGATGCCGACCAGCGCCACGCGCTGCCCTAAGTTCAGACCAAAGCCCAACTCGCGGAACAGCCAGCGGTCGGCGTAATTTTTTGAGAGGTTTTCCCCGGAAAGCAGATTCATGCCGCAAAGGTACGGCAAGGGCGGGCAGCAAGGAAACAGAAGGCCGAATCAGTGGCCGAAGCAGCGTGATTTAGCACCGGGCTGACGGCCAGCGGCTTCGTTCAGATCACCCGTACCCGGTCCATGTTCCGGTCGTCGCGCAGGATTTCGAGGCCCCGGTAAGCCAGGGGCCGGCCCGTGTTGGTGGTCAGCTCGCCGCCGGCGCCGTGCTGGTGGGCCACGTCGAGGACCAGCTGGGTGTATTTGCGCTCCCCGAGTTCGATGGCCACCGGGCGGCCGCGGCCGGAATCGAAGGCGATGAGGGCGCGGTCAATTTCTTCCAGAATTTTACTCATGGGTAGGTAGGCAGGGCGCGGAGGAGGGGTGTAATATAGAATTTTGCCGAAATAGTTGGGGTCCGCCCGGTTTATTTTGCCTGGGCCGCTCCGCCCGAAAAGCCCTTACCTTCGCCGTTGTATGGCACCTTCTCCAGTAACTCTTACCCGCCGGCCCATCGGCGTATTCGACTCCGGCATCGGTGGGCTCACCGTGGCCCGGGCCGTCAACCGCGTGCTGCCCCACGAGCAGCTCGTGTACTTCGGCGATACGGCCCACCTGCCTTACGGCGACAAATCCACGGCCGCCATCCAGGCCTACAGCATCAAAATCTGCGACCTGCTGCTGCGCCAGCACTGCAAAGTCATTCTGATTGCCTGCAACTCCGCTTCGGCGGCGGCCTACGAGCTGGTGCGCGAGTACGTGGGCTCCAAGGCGCGGGTGCTCAACGTCATTGACCCCATCGTGGCCCACATCGGCGAAACCTACGCCCACCGGACCGTGGGCCTGATCGGCACCAAGCAAACCGTGCATTCCAATGTATACAAAAAGAAGATTGACGACCTCGACGCGGGCGTCGAGCTTCGGTCTTTGGCCACGCCGCTGCTGGCGCCCATGATCGAAGAGGGCTTCTTCAACAATACCATCAGCGACAATATCATCCGCGCCTACCTGTCGAACCCGGCGCTGGCCGGTATCGAGGCGCTGGTACTGGCCTGTACCCACTACCCGCTCATCCAGGCCCAGATCAACGACTTTTACCAGAGCCACGTAGCCGTACTGGACGCGTCCGATGTAGTGGCCAATCATGTCAAGGCCTATCTGAGTGCCAACCAGCTGGCGGCGGCGGCGGCCGCGGCGGCACCGGTGCACCAGTTCTACGTGTCCGACTTCACCCGCTCCTTCGAGGAGAGTACCCGCATCTTCTTCGGCCAGGAAGTGCACCTGGAGCACTACCCGCTGTGGGAGTAGCGAAGGCGCCCGTCAAATGCAGGCCTGTAGATTAGCGTCAGCAGGTCGTGGAAGCGCCAAGCTGCCCGGCTACCGGAGGCGCCCGCCCGGTTTTTGAGCCGGCAAGTGGATATATTGTCGTTTAAGAGTTATAACTATTGGAATAAATAACTTAAAAATACTCATCCTATATCATTGTATTATTCTTTTAAATAATTAAGTTTATGCCGTCAAAACGTTTCTCCTGCATGTGGGCAGCGGGCTGACTATTCCGTTAGTGACTTTCCTTATAAGCGCTTCATAACTACTTTTCCATGGCTGCTGCTCCCAAGCCTGCTGTTGTTGTCGTTGCTCCGGTTCAGCCTGCTGTAGCACTCTGGTGGCGCCCCTGGGTGATGGGGCTTAGCTGCCTAATGCTCGGGCTTTTGGCCGCGCCGGCTGCTTCCGCCCAGCAGAAAGCCGTGCCTGCCAAGCCCGCTAATCCGCCGACTACGGCGGCACCCCGGCCGGAAAGAGAGTCGGAGGCCGCACCGCTGCCGGCCAAGAAGCTGGAAGAAGCCCTGCAGCTTCTTTTGAAAGCTACGGCCAAGGATTCCGCTACCCAAAACAGCCGGCAGCGGCCTTTCCGTCCTACCGAAATCGAAGGGCTGGTAGTGGACCAGACGATTACCAAAGTGGGCCACGATTTCTACGATGCCTTTTTTACCCTGTGGGAAGCTCCGGCCAACGCCGGGGACTACACCATCATCATCCGGGAGAAACCCGCCCGCGGAATCAACATCCTCATTTCCGTGGAAGTAAATGAGAACGAGTTGCTGGAGCTGCCCTTACAGCCGAAACTGGAGGTTATCGAAGAAACGGCCACCTACGCCGTGGGCGTAGCCGCCGACTATGTTATCAATTCCCGCAATGTCAGCCAACAGCTTGAAACCGGTGACCAGGCCGGCTCCGGCATTTTCTGATTCTGACGCTTCCTTTCCTCACGCCCTGTTTTCTCCGCCATGACTGCATCCTTACTTCGCTGGACGATCCTGCTGACGATCCTGCTGCTGGGTACCCGGCACTCCATGGCCCAGGACTTTCTCTACGAGCCTAAAAACCCCTCCTTTGGGGGCGGCAACACGTTCAACTATTCCTGGATGCTCAGCTCGGCGCAGGCGCAGAATAGTATCGAGGACCCCGCGGCAGCGGCCAAGACCATAACGGGCTTCAACCAAGATCCGCTCAAGCAGTTTGAGCAGAGCCTGAACCAGCAGATACTGGGGCAGCTTTCCCAGAAGCTGATCGGCGACAAGTTCGGTGCCGGCGGCCTCAAAGAAGGCGCTTATAACGTGGGTGCTTACCAGATCCAGGTGACGCCCAATGCCGGCGGCGGCTTCTCCGTCCAGATAACGGATACGTCCACCGGCAATCAAACCACGATTGTTGTGCCGGGCTTCTAGGCCACGTTTCTCTCCACCTTTGTTCTGTCTTCCTCATGCCGACCTACTCCCGTCGTCTGAACCGCTGGGTATTGCCTTTACTGAGCGTTGTGGCCAGCAGCTGCGCCTCCTATTTTCATCAGCCCATGACGACGGAGCGTGCCCGGCTAGGCTCGGAGGTGCAGGAGAATACTATCCTGCGAAGCCTGCCTGAACCCCGGGAAAGGGTCGTAGTAGCTGTTTACAAGTTCCGCGACCAGACCGGCCAGTACAAGCCCATGCTCAACGGCTCCAGCTTTTCTACGGCCGTCACGCAAGGGGCTACCAGTATCCTGCTGCGCGCGCTGGAGGAGTCGCGCTGGTTTAATCCCATCGAGCGCGAAAACCTCGGCAACCTCCTCAACGAACGGAAGATCATTCGGTCCAGCCGCGCGGAGTACTCCGAAGCCAACGGCCGCAAAGAGCCGCCGCTGCCGCCGCTGCTGTTTGCCGGGGTGATTCTGGAAGGCGGCATTATCTCCTATGATGCCAATGTGGTAACGGGCGGGGCAGGACTGCGCTATTTTGGGGCCGGCGCTTCCGGGCAGTACCGGCAGGACCGCGTAACCATCTACCTGCGGGCCATCAGTACGAGTAGTGGCGAGATCATGAAAACGGTCTATACCTCCAAGACCATTCTGTCGCAGCAGGTAGATGCCAGCTTATTCCGCTTCGTCGACTTTAAGCGTCTGCTGGAGACGGAAACGGGCTTTACGTATAATGAACCGTCGGAAATGGCGGTGAAGGAGGCCATCGAAAAGGCTGTGGAGGCACTGATATACGAAGGAATGAGGGAAGGCCTGTGGGCTCCGCGCAACGTCGCGGACCGTAATGGGCCAGCCGTTGCGGAATACTACCAGGAGAAGCGGGAAAACAATCAGATTGACGTCCTGGGGCGCCTGCAGCGCGACCGGCGGGGCCGGCTGGGGTTGGGCATAACCGGGGCCACAGTGCGCTATTCCGGCGACCTGGCCAAGCCGCAGGTGCGGGCCGGGGCCGAACTAACGGTACGTTATATCCCCAGCCCCAGTCAGAACTTTTCTGCCGCCATTAATATTGGCCGCTTCGAGTTGGGTGCCGGCGACTTCTACCGCGAGAGCTTCAACTACGCCGAACTGTGTGGCCTTTACCGGCTGTTTCCACGCGACCGGTTCACGCCTTACCTGTTGCTAGGTGGCGGGGCCACTACCCGGGCGCAGGGCGGTACAACCAGCAACCTTATGCCGCACGCCGTCGGGGGAGTGGGCTTTGAGGCCCTTATTACCGATCAGTTGGCCCTGAGCCTGGGGGGAGATGCCCATTACTATCTGGCCGATAACTTGGATCGGGTGCAGTTGGGTAAGTACAACGACAATTACTGGTCGGCACGAGCCAGCCTAGTGTTCTACATCGGCAGACCCAGGGAAACGGTTACGCCAGTGGTTAAGTGACCCTGGCTATGGTATTTATCATGATTTTTATAAAATAAAGCATATTTATAAGTAATTGACAGATAGTGAGAAAGATTATTTGTATAACTAATGCAATAAAAATTTTAAATTTTTTTATCAGGAGCCCCTTGACTTTTAACTTTTCAAACATATATTTGTGTCATTCCTCCGGAGGGAATATTTCTTCATAGAATCTTACAAGTAAACTCCCCTCTTCCAACCCCCTTCCTAATGAAAAAGCTTTCTTTCCTCGCAGCAGCCCTGCTCGTAACCGGTGCTGCCTTCGCTCAAGGTAATACGCAAGCGCTCAGCCAGACTGGCAGCGGCAACGGTGCTACCGTTTCTCAAATGGGGAGCACAAGCTCCGCAGTAGGTACCCAGACCGGTAATAGCAATAGCCTGTCGCAGACCCAGGCTTCCGGCGCAATGAACTCTGCCGCCGTAGGTCAGCTTGGCAACAGCAACTCTGCTCTGCAGGATCAGCGCGATGGCGACCGCAACGTTGCTAGCTCGACCCAGGTTGGTAATTCGAACTCTACTATCCAGAAGCAGCACACAGCCGGTGGTTTCGGCGCCGCTGATGAAAGAGCTACTATCGTTCAGATCGGTAACTCCAACATTGGCACCCAAGATCAGGGCGGTGTCGAAAACGTTGCTACCATCACTTCGATAGGCAACTCGAACCAAGCTTTTCAGACTCAGGGCGACAACCCTGCTGGCAGCTACCGCTCCACCGCCTCTATCTACCAGGTTGGTGGCAGCAACATTGCCAGACAGGATCAGAAGCGTGACAATCACTCCGCGACTATCGAGCAGAATGGTTCGTCTAACATCGCCGTACAGGAGCAGGACGCTTTCGGCTTCTTCATCACGCCCGGCAACACGGCTTACATCGATCAGGATGATGCTGGTTCGCACTATGCTCGTCAGCGTCAGATCGGTTCGGGCAACCTGGCTGCTACCTACCAGGGTACGAGCGGCAACTCGAGCGACGTTTCGCAGTCGGGCAGCAACAACCAGAGCTTGGTGAAGCAGAACCACCCATAACTGATCGTCTGACTTAACGAGAGTTATGTCGGAGACTTCAAATAGCACTCCGTGGACGTTTGGTCTGCGGAGTGCTATTTGTCTTTCCGGCCAACAAAAAAATGAATCTTTGTATTTTTTTATTAAAAAATACACTTATTTTTATACCGCCAGAAGCTGAAGGCTGGCTGTCTCTTCAGCTCAGACGGTTGGTAGCTCTTCTTTTTTGACAGCCGCAATTTCATTCGTGCCATGAAAAAACTATATGTATACTTTCTCGCTGCGGCGCTCGGGATTAGCAGCCTGCAAGCGAGGGGGCAGACTCAGCAGAAGGAGTCGAAGGAAGGTGTTAGCAATGAGCAGCAGCTGGCCGAGCAGTTTGGCACTGATCAGCTAGTAGACTTGCCCGTTAATAGTGTCAACCGGGCTGTGCTCACTCAGGTAGGCAATGGCAACGGCAGCAGTATCGACCAACGCACCTTTGGAGGGGCAGGCAACCGGGTAGCCATTCTGCAATCAGGTAATGCCAACACTGCCAATACTTCCCAGACCGGCGCGGGCAATGTCACGACTGTGAAGCAAATGGGAAACCGCAACACAGTTGACTCTGATATTGATGGTTTCAATACGGAATCGGCCATTATTCAGGATGGCAACAACAACCGAGTAAACCAAGGGCTGAGCGTGGATGACCGCCGCTACAAGGTGGAACAGAAGGGCAACAATAACCAGCTTAACCAGCAGGAAAGTGGCATTGCTGCTCCTCCCGGCTATGAGGTGTACATGCAGGGCAATGGCATCCGCATGACTATTGAGCAGGGTATCAAAATAAAGCCTTAACAAAGACTTGGTGCTCACTAAGCTCCGGTGTGGTTCCGGCCATCCGGAGCTTTTTTTGGCCTTATTTTCGGCCTTGCATTATTCCTGTTTCATCAGAATACTTTTTGCTGCGCCATGAACCTTGCCCTTATTTTTGCCTGTCTGCCACTATTGGGTGCTGCAGCCATACGTACGGGACTGCTGCCCCCGCAGCAAGAGTGCCAGGCCCGCTTGGTTGTCCGGCAGCAAGGTGATATGCTTGCGGTCGTAGGCCAATGCCTGAATGTCTCCTCACAGCCGCTAAACTTGAGCTACGAGTTGAAAATGGATAAAACCGGGTCAGCCGGAACTTCCCGCAACTCCCAATCTGGGCGGTTTACCATTGCTTCTCACCAGACCCTGGCTCTGTCACAAACTACTATCAGAGTAGACCCAACTGATTATTACCGCGTGCGTCTGCGGCTATTGGATGAGCAGGGTAGGATCGTAGCACAAGATTCCCTGCTTTATACTCCTAAAGGGAAGCCCTGATCTTTGACCTGATGTCTTTCCGTGTCCCTTCCTCTTTCCGCTCTCTTTCCTCCCAAGCTATGCCCACTTCGTTGCGCGCTGCAGTCCGTCTGTTGCTGGTCCTGTTACTTAGCCACTTCGTGTTGGCCTGTGAAACCAATACCATTGAGCCCGCTTACTACGGCGCTCTGGAAGGAACGGTGGTGGATGGTAGCAGTGGCAGCAAGCCATTGGCCAATGTGGTCATAACTACGAATCCGGCTACCACTTCCTTCACGACTGATGCTCAGGGTAAATTCACCCTGCCCAATCTGCTGGTCGGAAAATATGCCTTGTCGATTCGCAAAACAGATTATAAAACGGAAACCGTAAATGTGCAGGTACAGGAGGGTACTCCCACGCTGGTGACGGTAGTGATGGAGAAAGCGAGTGGCAGCAACCGCCGCCCCAATGCCCCGTCAAATCCGACTCCGGCAAACGGGGCTGCCGGCCAGCCTTCCCGCCTTACCCTGAAGTGGCGGGTAACCGACCCCGACGCCGGTGATTCCCTCAAGTCGGATGTCCTTATATATGAGAGTAACTCCCTGGATCAAAAGCAGGTGTTGACAAACTCTCGGGATACTGTCGTTACCATCGACGTAAAGTATAATACCACCTACTTCTGGCAGGTAACGGTACGTGACAAAGCAGGCGAAACGGTGCGTGGTGATGTATGGCGGTTTCAAACCAGTGCCCTTCCCGACAACCGCTACCTGTACGTTCGGGAGGTGGGGGGCAATACGGATATATACAGCTCTGACAATGCGGGCAACAATCTGACTCGCCTGACCACATCGGCCTTCTTGGAAACCGCGCCCCAGCTGAGTCCTACCCGCGACCGGATAGCGTATACTTCCAATGCCACCGGGCGTTATCAACTCTATACTATGAACCGGGACGGCTCCGACTCACGTCAGATAACGCCGGGCATGATTCCGGTAGAAGGCTACGGCAACTATGGCTTGGCCTATCACTGGTCCCCAGACGGCTCTCAGCTTATCTACGCCAGTAATGACAAGCTGTGGCGCATCAACCGGGATGGTACAGGCTTGGTCCAGGTGGCTACGGCTCCGGCTGGCCGCAACTTCCGCGAATGTGACTGGACTGCCCAAAGCAATAGAATCATTGTGCAGACAGTAGGGACCAATATTTACGACGCCGAATTCTACATTATGAATGCTGACGGCTCAAATCTGGCCAAAGTCATCGACAATCTGCCCGGGCGGCTGGATTCTCCCTCTTTCAGCATCGACGGCAGCCGCCTCCTGTATAGCCGGGATGTAGATGGGTATGAACAGGTGAGCGGACGGCAACTCAACGGCCACATTTTTATGCAGAAGCTGGACGGTACAGGTGTGGTCGATTTGTCCCCGCCAAGTACGGGCTCCATCACGGGTAAGCCAGCGGGTACCAATGATCTGTTTCCGCGGTTCTCCCCAGATGGCGCAAAGGTGATTTTCGTGAACGTGAACAACGATGGAATATCTGTCCCGGAGATATGGATCATGGACCTTGATGGTAAGAATAGAGCAAAGCTGTTTGCGAATGCAACCCTTCCTGATTGGAAGTAATGCTTCACTAGCAGGGCTTTGTACCAAGCGTCTCTGACCTTTTGTACGTACCGAATGGCTGTTCCATGCCTTGCAATGGGGCAGCCATTGGTTTTTGGGGTAGGCAAGCTCAAAAAGAGGCTGTCGGCTCTGTTAGTGCCTGAAGGATATCTGTAGGGGAGTAAGCAAGTACCGTAAGGAAGGATTAGCTAAGTACTCAGCTCTGCATACTATTCAGATACTGGCAGTAGTTAAGGGGCGGGATACTATTTGAGCGAATGTGTTATTTACCTAAGCGAATGTGTAGAAATTCGTGCAACTTTGCACTGCCGATTGAAATATGCAGCTATTTGAATTTTTGGATTGAGTAAAATGGAAGTTGGTAAAGTAATATTGTTATATAGAAGTGAACTAGGTTCATCATTTGGTGCGTTACAGGCAAAAACGTGCTTTGGCACGAAATATGGTGATTAGCAATCATAACTTAACTATGAATCAAAGCACGCCAAATTGTAAAAATACCAAAAAAACTTAGAAAGTTAGTAGTCTATTGCGCTCTAACTAGCGTAATGACGTGAAGTTTTGACCCAGCAACCTAAACCATCTTTTCTGATTGTTTCCTTCCCTTCGTAACCCTTACTCCTTTCATACCATGAAAAACTCTTACTTGAGTACAGGGCATTGGGCTAAGACTCCGCTCATGCGGTTTCTGCTCCTAATGCTCTTGGCTCTGCCAGCCTTTGCCCAAGCGCAAATCACTGTCAGTCCTACGACCACTGCTGGCACACCGTCTGTATTTAACGATACACCGGTTGGCAACGTCTCACCTGCGGTTTCATATACTGTCACCAGCAGCGGCTTCACGGGTCCTACCACCGTAAGTTTCACCAATGCTCTTTCTTTTGAAGGAAGCACAGACGGAGTGGCCTTCAGTCAGACCGTGGCTTTGCCTGCCGCTGGGGGTACGCTTTTTGTACGTTTCAGACCCACTGCTACAGGACAAGTAAACCAGCGGATTGACCTTTTCAACTTTAATGGTGGATTTGGCTTTGCGCAGATATTCGTTCAAGGTACCGGCACTCCCGGCACTCCAACGATCATAGTAAATCCTGCTTCGCTTTCGTTTGGCACGCAGGTGGTCAACTCGGCTTCTACTCCTCAGACTGTTACTGTTTCAGCTACTTCCCTTACGGATGTAATCACCGTAACGGCTCCGGCTGGCTTCCAGGTGAGCAATGGTGGAGCATTTGGTACTACTACCACTCTGCAACAGAATGGCAGCGGCAGCGTCAACACGACCGTTAGCGTTCGGTTCCTGCCTACTTCTGCCGGCAACTTCGTGGGTAACGTTACTTTTAGCAGCCCGGGCGCTACCACGCAAAACGTGGGTGTATCGGGTACTGGCGTGCTGCCCACGCCCGTTCTGACCGTTAACCCAACGGCTTTGGCATTTGGAACAACTACGGTAGGAGCCGCCACGCCCAGCCAGCCGTTTACGGTGAGTGGCAGCAGCCTGCAGGGGAACGTAACCATTACTGCTCCAAACGGCTTCCAGATCCGGACCGGCACCGGTTTCTTCTCGGGCGCCCCTATCACGCTGACTCCCTCCAACGGGACGCTGGCCAACACTACCATCGACGTTCGTTTTATCCCGGGAACTACCGGGGCTTTCAATGACGTAGTTGGGGTGTCGACGCCAAACGGTACGGGTACGATAAGCAACAACGTAACCGTAACGGGCAATGCAAATCCTACCTCCGGCCGGCCATCGATTATGGCGACCCCAAATTCCCTGGCTTTCGGCACCGTCACCAGCAGCGGTAGTACCAATGCGCAGACTTTTGAAGTAAGCGGCACTGATCTGAATGCCAACCTCGTGCTGACTCCGAGCAGCCCGAACGTACAGATTCGGAATGCTTCGGCCGGTGGTAGCTTCTCTTCGAGCCCGCTCAGCATCATGCCAATGGGCGGCACGGTGACACCGCAGATTATTGAGGTACGTCTGGTCGCGTTGGTGGCTCAGGGTTCCTTCAACGAGCGTATTGATCTGACCAGCGCCGGTGCAAACCCGCAGGTAGTTTCGATTACGGCCAACAACCCCAGTGGTGCCACTTCCGATATTTCGGTATCGAACCCAAGCAACAACAGCTTCACCTTTGTGACGCGTCCGAGCACGTTTTCGGCCTCGCAAAGCTTCCTGGTAGCTGGTACGAACCTGGTGCAGCCCCTCGTGGTGTTCCCGGCTGGCCCGAACGCCAACTTCTTCCAGGTTTCGTCCGACAACGTTAACTTCAGCAGCAGCGTCTCCTTCACGCCGGATAATCAGGGCAACGTAACCCAGCGTCCGATCTTCGTCCGCTTCGTACCGGGCGTAAATGCTGTGACTGTCACCAGCACCATCCGCAACTCCAGCGCTCCGGCTCCGGACTTCGACGTATCGGTAACCGGTATCAGTGAGCCAACGATTCGTCTGGATAGCCCAATCGGACCCTTTGCTACCAACGTAGTAAAAGGTACGGAGACGGCTCCCAAGACGGTCAAGTTGGAAGGCTTCCTGCTCAGCGGTGATGTTGAACTGCGCTTCCCACCCGATGCTACGGATGCGGTTCGTAACCCTACGCAGACTCCCCTGTTCCAATATTCGCTGGACGGTGGCTTGACTTACCAGACCAGCGGCGGTATCATTACCCCCGATGCTAACGGTAACTTCTCCCTCAACCTGCTGGTGCGCTTTGCTCCGGTGCGGGTAGGTAACGCCGCCCAGGAGTTGCAATTCCGGAATGCCAGCTTCAACAACAATGAGTTCTTTGCCCTGAGCAGCGGCTTTGGTCGTACCACGGGCTTCGGCATTGCAGTTGAGCCAACGGCTCAGTCAACGGCTACGGTAGTTCGCTCTGCAGATGGCACGATGGCTACCATTACCTTCGACCTGTCGAACCCCGGTACGGGAGCCTTCGGTCAGAACCGGGCCGTTATCGGTAGCAGCACGTACCTGACTACGCTGCCTCCGAACTTGTTTCCAGCGGACAAGCAGAACTTCAACCCCGGTACTACCAATAATGGTGCGTACGTGTACGGTACGGGCACCGAGATCGAAGCTTCTACTAACACCTATGTAGTGTTCAGCGGTTCGAACAATAGCTTCACCGTAACCAACCTGAACCCTGCGCTGCAATACAACTTCTACGGCTTCGAGTTCAACAACGATGGTGTACTGAACGCGGAGAACTACCTCACGCCAAACAACCAGCCTCAGTTCCCGCTGCCAGTTGAGCTGGTAGCCTTCAGCGGCAAGCTGCGCAACAACTCGGTAGTGCTGAACTGGTCTACGGCCAGCGAGAAGAACAACAAGAGCTTCGAAGTACAGCGCAGCCAGTCGGGCAAGCCGGAGGACTACACCACGGTGCTGACCAAGGAAGGTGCCGGCAACGCGACCAGCGTTACCAAGTACGAAGCAGTAGATGCCCGTCCGTTGGCCGGGGTATCGTACTACCGTCTGAAGCAGACCGACCTGGATGGTACGGTGTCCATCAGCAAGGCCGTGGTGATCCGCGCTACGCTGGGTGACGTGAGCCTGTTCCCGAACCCAACGCAGGGTGACGTAACGATTCAGCTGCCCGAGGGCTCTACCGAGAATCTGTCGGTACGCATCACCGACCTCACGGGTCGTCAGGTGCAGGTTGGCCGTCTGGCTGCCGATGGCAAGCTGAACACGAGCAACCTGAAAGCGGGTACCTACATCGTAATCGTAGGGGAAGGCGCTCAGACTGTGACGCGTAAAATGGTGAAGAACTAAGCGCGCCGCGCCGTTTTTGCCTCTTATAGTAAAGAAGGCCTCCCGGGAACGGGAGGCCTTCTTTATTTTTCCGGGGAATCATATCATCTTTTGATAATCCTCGTATGCGCGGGAGAACACTGCGAAGCGATGTATCTTTGAAAATCCCACCTCCGCTGGTTGCGGAGATTACTACCTCAATCCTTTCTGTATGTACAAAAACATTACTCTGTTTTGTCGGCAGTTCCATTCTGGCCCCGGTCGGTGGCGGGTGCTGCTGCCGCTCCTGGTCTTGCTGGGCCTGCCGCTGCTGGGCCGCGCCCAGATCCTCACCCAGGCCGACTTTACCGGCGTAGTAGTTCCGCAGTTCATGGGTAGCGGCACAGCCACCCGCCTGCCGGTCATGTACCGCGCTACGGTCAGCAACCTCACGCCAGGCACTCTATACCGCTACTTCACCCAGGGTGCTACAAACTCGGCCGCCGGCGGCGGTAGCGTGGATATCGGTGGGAGCGGTACCGGAGCCGGCAACCCGCTGCTGATCAACAGCACTTCCGGAACCTACTCTTATACCACTGCCCCGACCTTTACGACGGCTGGTACCTACGAAACCTTCATTACGGATGCCACCGGCTCCTTTACGGGCTGGTTTGGCTTTGTAAACACCGGTAATGGCCGTTTCACCGGCGGCAACGTGGTATTCCCGGCCATTGCGCTGGCCAAGGATGCCACCCCAACCATTACGGAGAAACGCCTGGCCCTGAACCAGGGCATCACGGTGCTGACCTTCGCCGCAACGGCGGGGGCGGCCAACGGTACTTTCATCAAGGGCGCTTCGTTTGCCACGCCCCGCAACCTGGTCGCCATCTACGACAACGCTGCCGGGGCCGGACGGCCGCTGGGCGTGACGGTAGTAGAGCCCATCAGCGTGACAATTGCCAGCGTCATTCCCGGCTACAGCACCACGTCGGGCTCCTGGAACACCATTACGCCCAACACCAACGCCAATGGCGTGCAGCGTGTGGAAGAACGCTCGGTGAGCACCGGCAGCGTGGTAAACTGCAACAACGACACCGACGGCATATGGCCCTCGGGCGCCAATACGGTAAACCCTGCCGGCGGCACGACGCCCATCCAGCTCACCAGCACCGATGCTCCGCTGAACGGCGGCTGCGGCGCGGCCAACACGCCGAGCATTACCGTTTCGACCAACGGCCCGCTGTCGTTTACGGCGACCCAGGGCACGGCCTCCGCTTCCCAGACCTACACCATTGCGGGTTCCAACCTGACGACGGATATCACCATCACGGCGCCGGCCGGCTTCGAAGTGTCGTCGGACGGCCTGAACTACAGCAGCACGCTGACGCTGCCCCAGACCAGCGGCACGGTGGCCAGCAAGACCATCAGCGTCCGGCTGACGGGCGCGGCCAATGGCAGCTTCACTGGCAACGTGACCAACGTGAGCGGCCCAGCTACCCAGAGCGTGGCCGTGAACGGCACCGTGGGCAGCGCGCCGCCCGCGGCTCCAACCGTCACGAGCTTCACGCCGACCTCGGGCCCCGTGGGCACGGTAGTAACCATCACGGGCACCGACTTCAGCGGCGCTACGGCCGTTGTCTTTAGTGCTACGGCCGCCACCACCTTCACGGTAAACAGCAACACCCAGATTACGGCCACGGTACCAGCCGGCGCCACGACCGGCGCCATCAGCGTAACCACGCCGGCCGGCACGGGCTCTTCGACCACCAACTTCACGGTGACGACCACCCCGCCGCCGACGCCGCCGACCATCACGAGCTTCACGCCGGCCTCGGGCCCCGTGGGGACTTCAGTGACCATCACGGGTACCAACTTTACCGGCGTTACGGCCGTCAGCTTTGGCGGGATAGCCGCTGCCTTCACGGTAGTAAATGCCACCACCATCACGACGACCGTACCGGCTACGGCCGCAACCGGCACCATCGCCGTTACCAACCCGGATGGCACGGCTACCTCGGCCACTTCCTTCACCGTGACGGTACCAGTGCCGGCCCCAACTATTGCCTCGTTCACGCCGACCTCGGGTCCGGTGGGCACGGTGGTGACCATCACGGGCACCAACTTCACCGGCGCCACCACGGTCAGCTTCGGCGGCGTAGCCGCTACCACCTTCACGGTAAACAGCGCCACGGAGATTGTCGCTACGGTTCCGACCGGGGCCGTTACCGGCGCTGTTGCCGTGACGACTCCGGGCGGGACGGCTACTTCGGCCACCAGCTTCACGGTGACGGTACCCGTGGCTACCCCGACCATCACGGCGCTGGCTCCGGCCATCCGGGTGCAGGGCAGCGCGGGCTTCAACCTGACGGTAACGGGCACGGGCTTCGCGACCGGGGCTACCGTGACCCTGAACGGCACGGCCCTGACCACCACGTTCGTCTCGGCAACCGTGCTGACGGCGGCCGTACCCACCTCAGCCCTGACGACGGCCGGCACCTACGCCGTGACGGTGACCAACGCCGGCGGCACGCCTTCGGCCGCCGTCAGCTTCACCGTGTCGCCGGCTACGGCGGGACTGTTTGAGGACTTCGAGCAGGGCTCCAAATCCGGCTATGCCTCGGCCACGGTGGCCCTGCAGAGCGGCGACTGGACGCTGGCGGACGCCCTTATCGGCACCGGCACGGCCGACCGCTTCAACGGTACCCGTAGCGTGCGGGTCCGCGGCGGCGGTAGCGTTACCATGAACTTCGACAAGCCGAACGGCGCGGGTACCATCACCCTGAACGCGGCCCTCTACGGCACCGACGCCAGCGTGTCGCTGAAGCTGGAGATTTCCACCGACGGCGGCGCTACCTACGCCGACATCACCGGCACCGCGCCGACGCTGACCACGACCCTGGCCCCGTACTCGTTCACGGCCAACCGCGCCGGCAACATCCGCATCCGGGTGAGCAGCACCAACACGGTGGCCGCCTCCAACCCGCGCTTCAGCCTCGACGACATCAGCATCACCGACTTCACGGCCCCGGCAACGCCGGTTATCACCGTGACCCCGGCGGCGCTGACGGCCTTTGCCACTACCACGGGTACGGCTTCGGCGACGCAGACCTTCACGGCCAGCGCCTCCAACCTGACCGCGAACCTGACCGTGACGGCTCCGGCTGGCTTTGAGGTGTCGCTGAGCCAGACCACCGGCTTCGGCGCTACGGTTACCATTCCGCAAACCGGCGGCACGGTGGCCGCTACCACGGTATATGTGCGCCTGACGGGCGCCGCCGCCGGCTCCTTTGCCGGCGACGTAGCCGTGAGCAGCCCCGGCGCGACTACCCAGAACGTGGCCGTAACCGGCACGGTAACCACGCCGGTGCCGAGTGCGCCGACCATTGCCTCGTTCACGCCGGCTTCCGGCCTGGTGGGCACGGTGGTGACCATCACAGGCACCAACTTCACCGGCGCCACCACGGTCAGCTTCGGCGGCGTGGCCGCTACCACCTTCACGGTAGTGAATGCCACGACCATCACGGCTACGGTTCCGACCGGCGCTACCACCGGCAGCATTGCCGTGACAACTCCGGGTGGCACGGCTACTTCGGCCACTGCCTTCACGGTCATTACGCCGAATCCGGCCCCGACCATTACCAGCCTCTCGCCAAACACGGTGGTGGCGGGCAGTGCCGGCTTCACGCTGACGGTAACGGGCACCAGCTTCGTGACGGGCTCGGTGGTGAACTTCAACGGGGCGGCCCTGGCTACCACGTTCGTATCGGCTACCCAGCTCACGGCGGCCGTTCCGGCCAGCGCCGTAGCCACGGCGGGCACGTTCAACGTGACGGTGTTCAACCCGACGCCGGGTGGTGGCACTTCCGCCGCGGCCACGTTTACCGTGACCACGCCGGTGCCGAATGCGCCGACCATTGCCTCGTTCACGCCGGCTTCCGGCCTGGTGGGCACGGTGGTGACCATCACGGGCACCAACTTCACCGGCGCCACCACGGTCAGCTTCGGCGGCGTGGCCGCTACCACCTTCACGGTAGTGAATGCCACGACCATCACGGCTACGGTTCCGACCGGCGCTACCACCGGCAGCATTGCCGTAACCACGCCCGGCGGCACGGTCACTTCGGCTGCTGCCTTCACCGTGACGGTACCGAACCCGGCCCCGACCATCACCAGCCTGTCGCCGGCCTCGGTGGCGGAGGGCTCGGGTCCGTTCACCATCCTGATTACGGGTACGGGCTTCCTGCCTACTACCACGGCCACGTTCAACGGCGTTGCGCTGCCGGTAACCTTCATTTCGGCTACCCAGGTGTCGCTCAGCCTGCCGACCGGTGCCCTGGTGGGGACTTACCCGATTGTGCTGACCAACCCGACGCCGGGTGGCGGCTCTTCGGCGCCGTTCGTCTTCACCGTGACGCCACGGGCTACCATTACCTCGCTGTCGCCCAACACGATTGCCGCCGGTAGTGCCGGCTTTACGCTGACCGTAACGGGCACCAGCTTCGTGACGGGCTCGGTGGTGAACTTCAACGGCGTGGCCCTGGCTACGACGTTCGTGTCGGCTACCCAGCTTACGGCCCTCGTGCCCGCCAGCGCCGTCGCTACGGTGGGCGTGCGCAACGTGACGGTGACCAGCCCGGTCAACAGCGTATCGGCCGCCGTGCCCTTCAACGTGACCACCGGCACGGCTTCGGCCAGCGCGGCCAACCGCGTGGGCTTCTCGCTGTATCCGAACCCGACAATGGGCGAGGTGACCATTGAGCTGCCCACGACCTGGAACAGCCTCAACCAGGCCGTGCGCCTGACCGACCTGGCCGGCCGCACCGTGCTCCAGACGCGCCTCGGCGCCGACGGCAAGCTCGACCTGCGCCAGCTGCCCACCGGCATCTACCTGGTGACGGTAGGCGAGGGGCAGCAGCGGGCTACCCGCCGCGTGGTGAAAAACTAACCTTCCCCGGCGCGCCGCGCCGGTCCAATAAAAAAAGCTTTCCGTTCTGCGGAAAGCTTTTTTTATGCCCTTACGGGGCAGGCATAACCATACCTTAATATTCGGGGATGGTACCTAACCAGTAGGGAGTTGTAACTTTGGCGCTTTCGTGGTAAGTTTATAATTACCGCCCCTCTGCTCGTCAAACACACCCTTTCCGATATGACTGCAACCTCTACTCTGCTGCCGCGCCTCACCCGACCCGGCGTCACCCCGTGGAAATGCCTGCTGCTGCTGCTGCTGCTCTGCCCGCTGGTAGGGTGGGGGCAGAGTACAATCACATCGTATGATTTTGAAAGCCCAGCAGGTACCCCCTCTGTAGTTGGAGGCACTACCTATACTGGTAACTCAGCAACCGGTGACCGTCCAGCAAGTACTAGCTTTGCTCTTACCACAGCAGGTAAGGGCTATGGTGTAAGTAACACAACCGCTACGCTTACTTCTCCTGTCATCGATGCCAGCGGTTTTTCTGATATCACTGTGTCGTTTCGACTTGCTTCTTTTTCAATCAACTCGACTGGCAATGGAGCAGACGCTGGAGATGATGTAAAGCTAGCTATCAGTACAGATGGAACCACTTTTGTGGAACAAGTAAGTGTTGCAGGCGCAAGTAATGCATACTGGCATTATTCAACTGGTTCTAGTCTTGCTACCCGTACTATTTCTGCTGCTACTGCTACAGTGTTCGCTCCTGCAAACGGAGGTAATCGAACTACGGATGGTTATAGCACCGTCTCAGTAACAGGAATTGCTGCTACTGCTAATTTGCGTTTTCGCATAATAATGCAGAATAACTCAGCTAACGAAAGATGGGTTATTGATGAGGTATTAGTAAGAGGTACTGCCGTAGCTACTCCAACGCCTACCATCACCCTCTCCCCGGCAGCGTTAAACGCCTTCACTACCACCCAGGGCACGGCTTCGGCCAGCCAGAGCTATACCGTGGCGGGCTCCAACCTGACGGCCGACATCAGCGTGGTACCACCCGCGGGCTACCAGCTGGCCCTGGAAACCACCCCCGGCTCCAATACGCCCGGCACCTTCACCGCCTACACCGCCGCCACCCCGCTGGTACTGACCCAGACGGGCGGCACCGTCGCCACCACCCGCATCTTTGCCCGACTGGCCGCTACTACCACCGTGGCCGGCAGCCCTTATGACGGCAACATAACCCACACCAGCGGTACGGCTACAGCCGCCAAGGCAGTAACCGGCACCGTCACGGCCGCCAATACGCCTAGCGCCACCGGCTTCACGCCGGCTGCCGGCCCGGTAGGCACCATCCTTACTATCTCGGGTACCAACCTGGGCACCATCACCGGCGTGACGGTCAATGGCACGGCCGCTACCAGTGTTTCGGCCACGGCCACGGCCGTTACGGCCACCGTCGCGGCCGGTACCGGCACCGGCGCCGTGGTCCTCTCCGATGGGACCACTACCTACACCGTACCCGGCGGCAGCTTCACCGTGACGGCGGAGCCCGTGGTGACTACCACCGCCGCCTCGGCCATTACCGCCACCACTGCTACCACGGGCGGCTCCTTTGTTACCAACGGCGCTACCATCACGGAGCGGGGCGTGGTCTACGGCACTGCGGCTAACCCGCGCATCGGCGTCGGCGACGCCCTCAAGGCTTCTGTAACGGGCACCACCAGCCCTTTCACGGCTAACCTGACCGGCCTGACGGCCAGCACCACGTATTTCGTGGCCGCCTACACCATCAGCGAGTTCGGCACCACCTACGATGCCACCGATGAGACATTTACCACTGCGACGCCGACGCCGATAACCATTACCACCGGTACCGTCGCCACCACGCCCATATTTGCCGGCGGCAGCGTGACGGTGAGCTTTACCACGACGGGCACATTCAACGGGGGCAACACGTTCACGGCCGAGCTGTCGGATGCTGCGGGCAACTTCCCCGGCACCACGCTCACCACCGTTTCCTCCACCTCGACCACGCTGACGGTAACCATCCCGGCCGCCACCACGCCGGGCGCAGCCTACGTTATCCGGGTAAACGGCAGCAGCCCCGCCACCACCGGCTCGACCTCGGCCGCCTTCACCGTGACGGACGCCCCGCTGCTGGCGTTTGATTTTGAAGGGACCGACAACGTAACTACGGCTCCGTCCAGCTCGAATAACCCGAACGTAAACCCTTCGACCTTTTCACGCAGTGGCGTTCTGTCTAACCCAGGTGCCAACCGCTTCAACTCCAGAAACTGGTCGGCAACTATCGACGCTGCGAAGTACATGACCTTCACTTTCACGCCGAATGCGAATTACCAGGCTACGCTGACCAGCCTGACGTTCGTTGATCAGCGTTCAGGCAGCATTAGCAACCCCTACGAGGTGCGTTCCAGCCTTGACAACTTCGCTACGGCGCTGGCTTCGGGAACTACCGCCGGTGGTGGCAAGTCGGTTCCACTATCGGGCTTTACCAACCTGACTGCTGCCGTTGAATTTCGCTTCTACTACGCGGTTTCCTCAACTGGGTCTACTTACAGCGTTGACAACGTCAACCTGTTTGGCACCGTGCAGGTCGTCAGCAACGCCATCAGCGCCCCCGCCTTCACCGGCACCACGTTCTGCGCGGGCTCGTCGTTCAATGTGAAGTTCACGCCGACCGGCACCTTCGCCGCCGCCAACAGCTTCGTCGTGCAGCTCTCGAATGCTGCCGGCTCATTCGCCGCGCCTGTGGTCGTGGCGACGCTGCTCAACAACAGCTCCAACCTGGCGCAGACGGCTAGTGTGACCATTCCGGCCACTACGGCTACCGGCTCCGGCTACCGCCTGCGCGTCGTCTCGACCGACCCGGCCGTGACCAGCCCGAGCTCGGCAGCTTTCGGCGTCCTGAACGCGCCTACGGTCACCGTAGCCCCGGCCGCCGACCAGACCATCAGCGCCAACGTCAACGGCGCCACGCTCACGGCCACCGAAACCCCGGCTGCCGCGTCGCGGCAGTGGGTGTACTCCACCACGCCGGGCGGCTCCAACACCGTCATCACCGGGCAAACGGCTACCACCTACGCGCCCAACTTCCCCACCGCCGGCGACTACTACGTGAAGGTGATTTCGACCTTCGCCGCCTGCGACCCGGTGACTTCCAACGAGGTGAAGATTACGGTAACGGTCCCCGTGGCTAGCCTGACGGCTACCCCGACCAGCCTCACGTTCTCCGCGACGGTAGGCACCCCGGCCCCGGTGCAGTCGTACCTGCTGACCGGCGCCAACCTGCCGCCGGCGGCCCTGGTGAGCATTGCTGCCCAGAACCCCGCCTTTGAAGTGTCGGTTACCTCGGCTTCGACCGGCTTTGCCGCCACCCAGCAGGCCACGGCAGCCACCGACGGCAGCCTGAGCCAGACGGTGTACGTGCGCTTCACGGCGCCCGGCATGGTGGGCACTACCATCTCCAGCATCGAGAACACCAGTGGTGCCCTCTCGGCGCCGGTAGCCGTGACGGGTATGGCCACGGCCGTGCCGGTAGCCGGCGCCCCGGGCAATCTGGTGCTCGAAGAATACTTTAACTACCCCGCCGGCGACGACCTGAAAACGCACGGCTGGGCCGCGCAGGGGACGGGGACCACCCCGATTACGGTAGTGGTCGGCAACGCCGCTTTTGCCACCTACCCCCTGGGCGTAGCCGACACCACGACCTCGCGCCGGGTGAAGCTGGTTCCCAGCGGCGACGACCTGAACAAGTCGTTTGTCCTGGCGGGTGCCACCACCTTCTACGCCGCCGTTACGGCTAAGGTATCGGTAGCCACCACCAACGGCGACTACTTCCTGCACTTCTACGACGCGGTGACTACCACTCCGGTTACTTTCCGGGGCCGGGTATTCGCCAGGGCCGCCACCGGCGGCTACCAGCTGGGCCTGCAAATGACCGGTTCCGTGCCTGCCAGCCCGGTGTACAGCTCCCAGGTGTTTGACCTGAACACGAGCTACGTGGTTGTGCTCAAATACGAGGTGCGGCCCTCCGGCGACGTGGCCAGCCTGTATGCCCTGGGCAGCGGCAGCTCGACCCTGGCCGAGCCCGTTACGCCGCTGGTAACGGTGACCGGCGCCGACAGCTACGCGGCCCTCAATGCCGTGGCCCTGCGCCAGGGTGGTCCTACTTCCGCCGCCACACTCACCGTGGACGGCGTCCGGGTCGCTACGGGCTGGGGGGCGGCCGTGGGCCGCGCCGTGCTGACGGCTCCCGCCGCCACGCTCAATGCGGGCAACTACTACAGCCTGACGCTGAACAACGCCGACGTGCTGACGCCGACCGGTATCGTGAACGTGGAAGGCCCGCTCACGCTGACCAGCGGGCTGGTAGCTACCTCGGCGGCCAACGGGCTGACGCTGTATCCGACCGCTACGGTGGTGGGCGCCAGCAACGCCAGCTACGTGAATGGCGTCGTGAAGCGCGTGGTTACCGCCGCCGCTACGCCCACCGCCGACCTGGTGTTCCCCGTGGGCAAGGACGGTATCTACCGGCCGGCCAGCCTGAGCGTGGCGGCCCAGACCAGCACTACTACCTACGCGGGGGAGCTGTTCAATGCCTCGGCCCGCAGCACGGCCGTCACGGCCCCGCTGACCCGGGTATCGGATATCCGCTATGTGAGCATTACCCCGGAGGGCGGACAGCCCACGGGCTTCCGCGGCACCGTCACGCTGAGCTTCGGCGCCGACGACAGAGTGACTGACCCGGCGCTGGCGTCGTTCGTTATTGCCAAGCGCAGCACCAGCACCGACCCCTGGCTCTCCATTGACCGCTCGACCAGTACGGGTACGGCCAGCAGCGGCGCCTTCGTGGCCGGCACGCTCACCTCGGGCGAGTTCACCTCGTTCAGCGACTTCGCCCTGGCCAGCACCGACCCCAGCGCGGCCGACAACCCACTGCCCGTGGAGCTGACCCGCTTCACCGCCACCCGGCAGGCCGAAAATGTGCAGCTGAGCTGGGCTACCGCTTCGGAGAAAAACAATGCCCGCTTCGAGGTGCAGCGCTCCGCCGACGGCCAGCACTTCACCCTGGTAGCTACCGTGGAAGGGCAGGGGCAGAGCACCCAGGCCCACGCCTACACCGCCTTCGACCGGCAGCCCCTGCGCACCCTGGCCTACTACCGCCTGCGCCAGGTGGACTTCGACGGCAAGAGCAGCTTCTCGCCCGTGGTAGCCGTGGCCGGCAGCCTGGAGGTCAGCCTCTACCCTAACCCGGCCCGGGCCGAGCTGCACCTGCGGGTGCCCGCCGCCGCCACCTACCGGGTGCTCAACGCCCTGGGCAGCGTGGTGCTGACGGGTAGCGTAGCCGAGGGCGCCGCCACCCTGCCGGTAGCCCAGCTGCCCGCCGGCCTCTACCACGTAGAGGTAACCTCCGGCGCGGGCCGCGTGGTGCGCAAGTTCATCAAGGAGAACTAGCCGCTGACTGCTGCCCCCATAAAAAAGCCTCTCCCGTGCGGGAGAGGCTTTTTGGTTGGCCCTAAAGGCGAAAAAAGAACGTCGTGCAGAGCGCAGCGAAGCAGCTCGCTCGGGGCCGTTGCTGAAAAAAGAACGTCAGGCAGAGCGTAAGCGAAGTATCTCGCGTGGCATCGTCGAAATAGTACTCCTGCGTCAGCCCGCCAGATGCTTCGGCTCCACCTCTGCCTGACGGTCTTTGTCTGCATGGTGGGCTGATTTGCCCTTAGGCTGCGGGCTTGGCCGGTGGGGGCGTGTCGGGGCCGGGGCCACCGCCGCGGCGCACCACCCGGGCCGCGGCCTGGTAGGCGTGCCAGAAGTCGGGCTCATCCTGCTCATACACGGCCAGCAGCGCGGTGATGCTGTCCAGCAGCCGGGCATCGTCCTTGATGAGGCGTTCGAGCCCCTGGCGGCCGGCACTGCCGGTGGTGTCGTTGAGGCGGCCTTCGGTGCCGGCCGAGCGCAGCTCCTGCAGCAGGGCCTGGGCCTGGGTGTAGTGGGCGGGCAGAAAGCGCCGCTTGGCCAGGGCCGCGCTGCGCTCCGGGGCCAGGCTGAGCAGGCGGCGGGCCTCCTCCTGATACGACGACGTGGTGAGGCGGGGCAGCTGGCCGGGCTGGCCGGCCAGGGCCAGCAGGCGGGTGTCGGACTTGGCGGTGGCGTCGGCCCGCAGGGCCACTACCAGCCGCCTGAGCAGGGCCGTGAGCTGGTTGCGGGTACCGCGCTTGCGCTCGGTGTTGTGGTCCAGGTCGGCCGTGAGTACCTCCGCCGCCAGCGTCTGGGCCCGCTCCAGGTTCTGGCTGAGCTGACTGCGCAGCGGGGCCACATCGTCCTCCAGGTCGGGGTAGTCGGCGCGGCGCTCGGTCAGAAACGCCAGCAGGTCGGTGTCGCGCCGCAGGCGCGCCTCAATCAAATCGTTCTTCATAAGATAGATAGGTTAGGGAACTGATGCGGGATAAGGTACAGAAAGATTGCAGATTCCGACTACCGTAGTAGTGCCCGAAGTACAGCAGGCCATGCGCGAGGCTCGGCAGGGCGTGTGGGAAGCTCCGCACCCCGTGCGCGGGGTTTTGTAGTCCATGCGCGGGGCTTTGCAGGTCGTACGGGAGGCTTTGCAGGCCATACGCGAGGCTTTGCAGGTCGTGTGCGGATCGTTGTAGACCGTGCGCGGGGCTTCGCAGGTCGTGCGCGGAGGGTTGCAGTTAAGGGGGGCGCTGTTGCAGGTAGGTGGGTAGCGTCTGGCTGCCCGGGGTCATGGGTTGTCAGGCGGCAGAACCCCCGGCCCAAGGCGCCCGCCCTGATACCACCGGTCTGTTAGTATAAGGGTATAGCAATTCTTTAATTCTAAGTTAAACATTACTTATCTTAGCGTGTATGAGCGGCAGGAAATAGAGTTTTCTCGGCAGTAATACCTTTATTTTACCCGGGGTTACCGCGCTTTGCCACCCAAATTTGAGCCTTGCACCACAGATACAGATCCAACCATGAAAAACCCTATTGCCGCAACTCTGCTTTCCGCGCTGCTTCTTACGCCAATGATGGGTTGGAGCCAATCCTACCTGCAGCAGACGTTTGAGCCCGGAGCTAATCAGAACCCCGTTGGTACCCGAACGCAGCTGGTTTACACCGCCACCGGCGCCACCGCGAATGCTCGTCCGTACTCGGGTACGCTGTTTCAGGCCACCTCGGCCAACAACGCGAACGTAGCTCCTGTGACGGCCAACGTATTCTCCGAAGGAACTTCTGGCTACGGAGTGGTGAACAACCAAGGCGGTGGTACCGAGACGGCGACCCTGACGTTTGACGAAGTAATCTTCCCGGTGACGAGCGGCAACTACCTGACGTTCCGCCTGGCCTCTTTTGCCACCAACAACAACGGGGGAATCGACAATTCGGCTGTGAACGGGGTATTTGTGCGGGTCGCCTACAACGGCTCTGCTACATTTACTAGCACCCTGCAGGTGCGCGGGCTGAACAACGGCTCCGTGTTTGACTTTAATGCCACTGGTACCGCCCAGCCCGCGGGCGCCGTAAATGCGCCGCCCGCCACTGCGACAGTTGTCACTTCGCCCAATGACCTGATTGGAAATACCAAGGCAGTACCTCCTAACGGCATAGGCTATTCCAACGTCCGGATTAATTTCGGGCCGGCCATCACCTCGGTGCAGATCCAGATTTTCCTTTCGGCCGATGCGAAGACGGCCATCTTCATTGATGACGTGCGGGTAGGCAGCGGCGGCCCGCTGCCGGTCGAGCTGACCACGTTCGAGGCTATGCGCCAGAGGGGTGCCGTGCTGCTGAACTGGGCCACGGCCAGCGAGAAAAACAACGACCACTTCGACGTGCAGCGCAGCTCCGACGGCCACGAGTTCAAAACCATCGGCACGGTGCGCGGTCAGGGTAACGCCACCAAAGTCAGCGCCTACACCTTCACCGACCAGGAAGCCCTGGCCGGCCTGCGCTACTACCGCCTGCGCCAGGTCGATACGGATGGTACGTTCAGCTTCTCCCCGGTGCGGGCTGTGGCGGACGACAACGCGGTGCTGGCGTACCCCAGCCCCACCTACGACCGGCTGAACCTGCCCATGAGTGCCGTTGGCCAGCCCTATCAGGTGCTCAGCAGCCTGGGCCAGCGCGTGCTGCAGGGCAGCGTGCCGGCCAATGGGGTAGTGGAAGTCGTCAAGCTGCCCGCGGGCAGCTACATCCTCAAAGTCGGCACGGGCCGGGGCCAGCTGGTGCAGCGCTTCCTGCGTCGCGACTAACGCCCGGCCGGCGCCACTTCAGGGCCACAAAAAAGCCTCGTCTGCCAGCAGACGAGGCTTTTTTGTGAAATATTGGTTGGGCTACACCGAGAAGCTGTCGCCGCAGCCGCAGGTGCGGGAGGCGTTGGGGTTGTCGAAGTAGAAGCCCTTGCCGTTGAGGCCGTCGGAGAAGTTGAGCTCGGTGCCGGCCAGGTAGAGGAAGCTTTTCATGTCCACTACTACGCGCACGCCCTTGTCCTCAAATTCCTGGTCCATCGGCTTCACCTCGTTGTCGAAGTCCAGCTTGTACGACAGGCCCGAGCAGCCGCCGCCGGCCACCGAGGCCCGCAGCCGGTAGGTAGCATCCAGCTCCGCATCGTGCATGAGCTTTTCGACTTTGTCTTTGGCTTTATCAGAAACGGTAATCATGGATTTGGGGTCTTAGGGTCTTGGGTACTTGGGGTCTTAGCTTGCGTTCTGGTTCAGATTGGGGCTGGTAGAACAAAAAACCAAGACTCCAAGATCCCAAGACCCCAACAACTAAGAGGAGGGATTCAGCACGACGCTAAACACGGTGATGGTGGTCAGGTCGCGGCCGTAGTAAAGCTTGTCGAGGGCTTCGTAAGCGTTGTGGGCGCGGAAGTAGGAGGTTTGCAGCTCCCGCTCCCCCAGGGCGCGCCACTGAATGGTGAAGGAGCTTTCCGTATCGCGAAACTCCTTCACGTAGACCAGCATCCGGCGCAGGGCGTCGAGCTTGTCGTGGCCTTCCTCGTAGCGCAGCAGAAAGCTCTGGTGGTGGCGCGGGTTCACCGTTATCAGGTCGAGCCGCACCCGGCCATCGAGCTGCCGGAACTCGAACAGCAGGTTGCCCGGACCCAGGCCCAGCTGACTCTCAATCAGCTGCTGGATCCGGCTGCTTTCGACGTGGAGGTCTTGCATGCGGTTGCCAGTGTCGTGTTGCCAGTTCGTGCTGCCACCAGAACAAGCTGGCAACCGGTAACACGAAACCGGCAACTGATTAGTGGTGGCTCTTAATTTCTTCCAGCACGGCCAGGCCGTTCTTAGCGCGGTAGTCGTTAATGGCCGACTTGATGGCGTCTTCGGCCAGCACCGAGCAGTGAATCTTTACCGGCGGCAACGCCAGCTCTTCCACAATCTCCATGTTGTCGATGGCCAGGGCCTCATCCACGGTTTTGCCTTTCAGCCACTCGGTAGCGAGGGAAGAGGAAGCAATGGCCGAGCCGCAGCCGAACGTCTTGAATTTGGCGTCGATGATGGTGTTGGTGGCTTCGTCCACCTCAATCTGCAGGCGCATCACGTCGCCGCACTCCGGGGCTCCCACCAGGCCGGTGCCGACGTTCTTCTTGCTTTTGTCCAGCGTACCCACGTTGCGGGGGTTGCTGTAGTGGTCAATTACCTTATCGGAGTAAGCCATGGCTTTTGGAAAAGAATTAAGAATTAAGAATTAAAAACGAGAAGCCCCAAATGCGCAGAACAAGCAAAAAGGCTAATTCTTCATCTTTAATTGAATCAGTGTTCAGCCCACTCGATCTTGTCGAGGTCGATGCCTTCCTTGAACATCTCCCACAGCGGCGACATCTCGCGCAGCTTGGTCACGGCTTCTACTACGTGGCCAATGGCGTAGTCGATCTGCTCGTCGGTGGTGAAGCGGCTCAGGCCGAAGCGCAGGGAGCTGTGGGCCAGATCGTCGCTCAGGCCCAGGGCCTTGAGTACGTACGAAGGCTCCAGCGAAGCCGACGTACAGGCCGAGCCCGACGATACCGCCAAATCTTTCACGCCCATCATCAGGCCTTCGCCTTCCACGTACTTAAAGGAAATGTTGGCCACGTGGGGCAGCCGGTGCTCGCGGGAGCCGTTCACGTAGCTTTCCTCCAGCGTCAGCAGCTCCTTTTCCAGCCGGTCGCGCATCACGCTCAGGCGGGCCGTGTCGGCGGCCATTTCCAGGCGGGCCAGCTCGCAGGCTTTGCCCAGGCCCACGATACCGGGCACGTTCAGCGTACCGGAGCGCATGCCGCGCTCGTGGCCGCCACCGTCCATCTGGGCCGTCACCTTTACCCGCGGGTTCTTGCGCCGCACATACAGTGCGCCCACGCCTTTGGGTCCGTACATCTTGTGGGCCGTGAAGGCCATCAGGTCGATACCATCGGCAATAACGTCGACCGGAATCTTGCCCACGGCCTGGGTGCCGTCGGTCATAAACAGCGCGCCGTGCTTGTGGGCAATGGCGGTAATTTCCCGAATCGGCTGAATGGTGCCGGTTTCGTTGTTGCCATACATGATGGTCACCAGAATGGTTTCGGGCGTCATGGCCGCTTCCAGATCCGCCAGGCTGATGAGGCCTTCGGAGTCGACGGGCAGGTACGTGACGCGGCCCCCCAGCTTTTCGAGGTGCTTGCACGTGTCGAGCACGGCTTTGTGCTCGGTGGTAGTGGTGATGATGTGGTTGCCTTTCTGCGAATACATCTCGAAGACGCCCTTGATGCCGAGGTTGTCGGATTCGGTAGCGCCCGAAGTGAAGATGATTTCCTTGGGGTCGCAGTTGATGAGGGCAGAAATCTGCTCGCGGGCGTAGTCAACGCCTTCCTCGGCGGCCCAGCCGAAAGGGTGATTGCGCGAGGCGGCATTGCCGAATACCTCGGTCAGATACGGCATCATGGCCTCCAGTACGCGCGGATCGAGCGGCGTGGTGGCGTTGTTGTCGAGGTAGATAGGGAGCTTGAGCATGGCTCGAAGTATGTAAATCAGCGAAAGACCAGAAGAAAACCGTGCGAATCTCAGGGGAGAATCATTCGCAGGTAGAACATGAAAACCGATAAACAGGTTTTACTTTGCTCCCGCAAAAGTAGATATATTCCAAATAAGACCCACCAGCTTCCCGCCCTAACTTTCATGCTCACTAACCTCGAACACCTGGGCCTGGCCGTCCACGACCTGGACGCTGCCACCGCCCTCTACACCACTCTGCTCGGACAGGCTCCCTATAAGAAGGAGCACGTGGCCAGTGAGGGCGTCGATACCGTCTTTTTTCAGGTGGGCGGCGCCAAGCTTGAGCTGCTGGCCGGTACCACCCCCGACAGCGCCATTACGAAGTACCTGAGCAAAAAGCCCGAGGGTATTCACCACGTGGCCTTCGAGGTCGATGATATCCGGGCGGAAATGACGCGGCTGCGGGCCGCTGGCTTCGTTGTGCTGAATGAAGAGCCCAAGCGCGGTGCCGACAACAAGCTGGTATGCTTTATTCACCCCAAAAGCGCCGCCGGCGTATTGGTGGAGCTTTGCCAATCCATTTCTGCTCCCGACCATGAATAGCAATTTTTTTCGCCAGGAAGTAGATGCGGCCGTCGATGCGCTGCTGCTGCAACAGGTAATTCTGTACCCTACGGACACCGTGTGGGGGCTGGGCTGCGATGCGGAAGTACCCCCGGCCGTGGAGCGCCTCTACCAGCTCAAGCAGCGGCCGGCCGACAAAGCCTGCATTGTGCTGGTCGCCGACGAGGCCATGTTTGCCAAGTACGCTGCCGTGGTGCCCCCGAACCTGGCGGCGCTGCTGGCCGGGCAGGAGCGGCCCACGACCTACATTGTACCCGGCAGCCGCCACCTGGCTCCCAACCTGCTGGCCCCCGACGGCACCATCGGGCTGCGGGTGGTGAGCACCGATGAGTTCAGCCACAAAGTGGTGCGGCGCCTGGGCCACGGGCTGGTGTCGACTTCGGCCAATCTCAGCGGGGAGCCCACGGCGGCCATCTATAAGGACGTGGCGGCGGCCATCGTGCGCGGCGCCGACTACGTGGTGAGTTGGCGGCAGGATGACACGACGGCCGCGGTGCCTTCCCGGGTAGTGCGGGTGCTGGCGGATGGCGGGCTGGAAGTGGTGCGGAAGTAATTAGCCGCGCAATGAGCAGCGGGGGCGTTACCTTTGC
Source organism: Hymenobacter algoricola (assembly GCF_039539525.1). Taxonomy (NCBI): domain Bacteria; kingdom Pseudomonadati; phylum Bacteroidota; class Cytophagia; order Cytophagales; family Hymenobacteraceae; genus Hymenobacter; species Hymenobacter algoricola. The sequence continues at coordinate 123,290 of NZ_BAABDH010000016.1, forward strand.
GGCCGTCTGGCTTTCCGCATTGCATTTATGAGTACTCCGCAGCTTCCCGAAAATCCGTTGTTCCGCACTATTGCTGAGGCCGCCGGCGAGCTGGGCTACCCCGCCTACGTCATTGGCGGATTCGTGCGGGACCTGGTGTTGCAGCGGCCGAGCAAGGACGTGGACGTGGTGTGCGTGGGCGACGGAATCAAGCTGGCGCAGGCCGTGGGACGCAAGCTGCCGGGCCGGCCGCGGGTGACAGTATTCAAGAACTTCGGCACGGCCATGCTGCCCACCGAAACCGTGGAGCTGGAATTTGTAGGAGCCCGCAAGGAAAGCTACCGTGCCGAAAGCCGCAAGCCCGAGGTGGAAGCCGGCACCTTGGAAGAGGACTTGGCCCGCCGCGACTTTACCATCAACGCCCTGGGGCTGAGTCTGAACCCGCAGGATTTTGGCGCCCTGGTGGACCGCTACGACGGCATGGGCGACCTGCAGCGCCGAATCATCCGCACGCCGCTCGATCCGGACATCACGTTTTCCGACGACCCGCTGCGCATGATGCGGGCCGTGCGCTTTGCCACCCAGCTCAACTTCGACATCGAGCCCGACACTTACGACGCCATTGCCCGCAATAAGGACCGCATCAAAATCGTGTCGCAGGAGCGGATTACCGACGAGCTGAACAAGATTATTCTGGCTGCCAAGCCCAGCTACGGCTTCAAGCTGCTGTTTCAGAGCGGCCTGCTGCAGCTGATTTTTCCGAAGATGGCGCTGCTGTACGGGGTAGAAAAAGTGGGCAAGCACGCTCACAAGGATAATTTCTACCACACGCTGCAGGTGCTCGACAACGTGGTGGACGCCGGCGGCGACCTGTGGCTGCGCTGGGCCGCCATTCTGCACGACATTGCCAAGCCCGCCACCAAGCGCTACTTCCCGAACGTGGGCTGGACTTTCCACGGGCACGAGGACAAGGGCGCCCGCTGGGTACCCCAGATCTTTACGGACCTGAAGCTGCCCCTGGGCGAGGAGATGCGGCAGGTGCAGAAGCTCGTGCGGCTGCACCTGCGGCCCATTGCCCTAGTCAAGGAAACCGTGACCGACTCGGCGTTGCGCCGGCTGCTGTTCGAAACCGGCGACGACATTGACCGGCTGATGCTGCTGTGCCGGGCCGACATTACCAGCAAAGACCACCAGCGCAAGGAGCGCTACCTACGCAACTTCGGCGTGGTCGAGGAGAAGCTGAAGGAAGTTGAGGAGAAGGACCATCTGCGCAACTTCAGGCCCGTTATTACGGGGGAAGTCATCATGGAAACCTTCGGGTTGAAGCCGTCGAAGGAAGTAGGCGAGCTGAAAAACGCGGTGCTCGAAGCTATTCTGGACGGGAAAATCAGAAACGAGTTCGAGGAAGCCTTTGCCTTCCTGTTGCAGCAGGGTCAGGCAAAGGGTCTTCCTCCGGGCCACCTTTCACTCACCAGTACGTGAACCCAAATTCTCGCTTGTACTCTCAAGAGATGAGGACCGGGACCCCAGGGTTGCCCGGTCTTCGCTGTTTAATTCCTGTAAGCTGTCCAGCGCTTCGGAGGGAAGGGCTGAAGCCGCTGGCAGGCAGTGCTATATCGGCTTACGTAAATACCAGTGAGATAGGTTGCCAGATATAGCGCCGGAATAATAAGCCGACGTTACTTTATTCCTTCAGGCGCGACACGCGGGAAGAGCCGGACACGTCTTTCTGAACGCTGCCGGGCTGGCCCGCATACTGCAGCTGGCTGGCCCCGCTCAGCTCGGCGCGCAGGCGCTCCGCTACGCGCACTTTGGCCTTGCTGCTGCCAGATAGATCGAAGTCGGCCTGCTGGACCGGCAGCGCCAGGGCATTGATCTGGCAGGCCCCCGTGCCGTCCACGCTCAGCTGGTTGGCGCTGCCCCGCAGGTCGCTGCGCGCGGCTCCGCTCAGGTCAAGGTTGAGACGGGGCACGTTCACGTTGAGCTGGGCACTGCTCAAGCCGCTCTGGGATACGTGTAGGGCGTGGCCTTCAAACCCGGCTACGTTGCCACGGCAGGCCCCGGTGAGCTCCAGTTCGTGCAGCTCAGGCATCTGCACCCGGATAAGGACGGGCTTGTGGTTGCGGAACGCAAAGCCGGAAAACAGACTGCGGCGGCGCGAGCGAATCGTGAGCTGGTCACCATCGGTTTCCACGCGCAGCTCGCGCAGGTCATTGTCTGACCCGGCGGCTTCAACCCGGAACTCGCTGCCCTGTCGCACATGCACCCGGTAAGCCCCGTTGGCTTCGATCCGGCGAAAGTTGCGCAGGGAGTAGTTGCGGCGGCCGGAGCCGTAGCGGGCCAGATCAGCCGAGAAGTCCGACTTATCCACGTCGATGCTCACGCCCACGTTGCCATCCGCGTCATCGTCGGTGTTCACGCGGATGCGCATGTTGCCGTCGCCGGTGTTCACGTCTACCACCTCATCGGTGCTGTCAGCGTCAGCGTCGGTATCCGGGGCATTGTCCATGTTGTCTTCGTCGAAGTCGTCGCCGCGCAGCTCCTGCTCCGAGCAGTCCAGGCACTCCAGCTGGTTGTCGCGCAGGCGGTACAGGTGCTTTTCGGGCTCCTCGGGGCGCTGGTCGTTCACGAAGTTACCGCTGCCCATCCAGTAGGCGAAGTCGCGGCTGAGGCGGAACGTCTTGTTGCGGGGCAGATGCACGGTCAGGCGCAGCTCCTGTTCGCGGTAGAAAGTACCGGGCAGAAAGGAGAAGTGGTCGTCGAAGAGCAGGGTGGTGTCGTTGGCTTGCCGGAGGGTGTAGCTCATGCTGGTGGCCGCGGTGCGGGCCGCTTCCGTCTCGGTAACGCCCTTGGCCGAAAAAGCCTTGTCGACGCTGACCACCGCCCCGCTGTCGGCGGCTACGAACTGGATTTCCACTTCCTGCTCATTGCCGCGGTCGACGTGGCGGGTGTTCAGGTACAGGGTAGGGGCGGCCGTCAGGCCGGGGAAGCGTTGCTCCTGCACCTGCTCGCCGGAGTTCTGGAAGTTGTGGGCAATGCGCAGCCCCGAGGTAATGGAGCCCACCACGCTCAGCAGCCACAGGCCCAGCAGGGAAAGCCCCACGGTGCGCGTCATAATGGAACGGCGCAGCAGCAGGCCGATACCGGACAGCACCAGGGCCAGGGCCGGAATAGCGGCCGCTCCGTAGAAGGCCAGGATTGACCAGGCTGGCAGGCCATGCAGCAGCGTATGCACCGGCACGTCGCCCAGCACCATGTTCTGCGACTCCGGAATCCAGCCCAGGCCAGCGGCCAGAGCAATGGTGAAGCCGATGAGCAGGGATAAGCCGGTGAGCACCAGCATGGCCCCGGCGAAGATGCGGATGGCCGAGCCGATAAAGTTGATCAGGGGCTGCAGGTTGCGAAACAGATCTTCCAGAAAAGTGCCCAGGGGCCGGTTGCCGTTCCCGGCAGCTACACCGGGCTCATCTGTAAAAGCGCTGTTGCGCAGGCTGCTGTCGATGCCCGACAAAGTCACGGCGTCGCCGCGCATGCGCATCTTGTCCGATACCGTCTTGGCTTCGGGCAGCAGGATCCAGAGAATAATGTAGATGGGAATGGCCGAGCCGCCGACGAAGAGCAGGATCAGAAACGCAATCCGGATAGCTACCACGTCCACTTTGAAGTAGGCGGCCAGGCCGGCCGATACGCCCCCGACTTTGCCGGCGTCGGTGTCGCGGAAGAGCTTGCGGAAGGTGGGGTCCTCGTTGGCGGGTACGCCGTTGTAGTTTTTGGGCAGGGCAATCCAGAGCACTACGTACACCAGGAACGCTATACCGCCAAAGTCAAAGCCCTCGAAGCGGAAGTGGCTGTTATCGAAGTTAAACACGCTGTGCAGCAAAGGCCGGGTCAGCAGGCCCAGTAAAAAGCCCAGGCGCACCCACAGTGGATTGACGGCGAAGTAGCGGGCAATACCGGCGGCGACGCCCGCAATTTTGCGGTTGGCCATGTCGCGGGTGAGGCGGCGGGGCTGCCCGTCGGCGTCGGCAGCACCAGCAGCAGCACCAGCAGTGGCGGCGGCGCCATCGGCATAGCTGGTGTAGGCGGCGGGGCCGCCGGCCAGGGCTTCCTCTTCTTCGTCGGCCTCATCGGCGCTCTGAAAGTCGCGGACCCGGCCCATTTTGGTTACCATGGCCTCAACGTCTTCCAGCGTGATGATCTGCTTGGTAGGCGAGGTGCGGGCGGCAAACAGCTCGGCGATGCGGCCCTCAATGTCGGCCACGATTTCCTCGTGCCCCCGGTAGCCGGAAAAATGTGCCTTCACCTCCGCCAGATAGCGGCTGAGTACATCGTAGCCATCTTCTTCGATGTGGAAGATAAGGCCCTGGAGGTTGATGCTGATGTTCTTTTTCATCTCAGTACTGCAAATCAAGAGTGACTCATAAGGAATGGACCGGGCCGGCTGCTACTGCGGAAACGGGATGTCGGGACCATTGTAGTGAGGCTTCTGGCGGATAATGCGGATGGAGTCCGATACTTCCTCCCAGGTCAGGCGCAGCTGGTGCAGGAACTCCTGCCCGACGCCCGTGAGGGTGTAGTATTTGCGGGGTGGCCCGGAGGTAGATTCCTTCCAGGTATAATCGAGCAGGCCGGCGTTTTTGAGGCGCGTGAGCAGCGGATAGAGCGTGCCCTCCACGACGATCATGCGGGCGGCGGTGAGCTCCTCCAGCATGTCGGACGCGTAGACCTCGCCCCGGGCAATGATTTCCAGGATGCAGAACTCCAGGATGCCCTTCCGCATCTGCACTTGGGTGTTCTCTACTTTCATGGGCTTGGCAGAAATCGGTGAAGAATGAAACAAAGATAGTAGAAGGTACTATGCGACGCAAGGTACTAGTGAAATATATTTTTGCTTGTCGTTCGCTTCGACTGCCGGCCGGAGCAGCTCACCCACCGGGGAACCAAGAAAAAGCAACCCGCCGGAGGATGCCTTGCCGGTTCAAAATGCTGTATTTCAGGCTGCTGGCGCCTTCTTACCGGGAGCAGCTGCCGTTTGGGATTCCCCGGCCGCAATCCGGCCGCACTATAAATAAGTATCTTGCGTTTGACCTGCGGATCAACCGCAATTCTTCCTCCCGCTATTCTATGGCCCACTTCTCCCGACTTGTTTTTCTGCTGGCCAGCACTGGCCTGAGCCTCGGCCTGACCACCGGCGCGGCCGCCCAAACCAAAGACCTGACCCCCAAATACAGCAATGAGTTTCTCAACATTGGGGTAGGGGGGCGTGCCCTGGGCATGGGCGGCGTGCAGGTCGGCATTGTGGGCGATGCCACTGCCGGCTACTGGAATCCGGCCGGCCTGCTCAACCAGAAGCACAAGTACGACGCCGTGCTGATGCACTCCGAGCTGTTTTCGGGCATCGTGAAAAACGACTACGCGGCTTTTTCCATGCCGCTGGACGAGCAGAGCGCCATCGGGGCCAGCCTGATTCGCACCGGCGTCGACAACATTGCCGATACCCGGAACCTGATCAACGAGTACGGCTACATCCAGTACGACAAGATTCAGTACTTCTCGGTGGCCGACTACGCGGTGCTGCTGTCGTATGCGCGCAGAATTGCGGGTATTGAAGGGCTAAAGGTGGGTGCCAACGGCAAGGTCATCTACCGCAACTACGGCCGCTTCGCCAATGCCTGGGGCTTCGGCATCGACGCCGGTGCCCAGTACGACAAAGGCAACTGGCGCGTGGGCCTGATGGCCCGCGACATTACCACCACGTTCAACTCCTGGTCCATCAATGCCGATGAGTTTAAGGGCGTCGCGGCCCTGAACGACTCCGTGCCTTCCAACAGCACCGAAATTACCCTGCCCCGCTTCGTGCTGGGCGTGGGGCGCACCTTCAAGCTGCCGGGCCAGCTCACCGCCCTGGTGGCCGCCGACCTGGAGATGACCACCGATGGCCAGCGCAATACGCTGGTTTCGAGCTCGGCCGTCAGCATCGACCCTAAAGCGGGCCTGGAGCTCGGCTTCAAGGACCTGCTGTTTCTGCGCGGGGGCATCAGCAACTTCCAGAAAATGGAGGCCGATCAGGCTTTCGACGGCAAAGGTGGCTGGCGCGGGCAGCCGACGCTGGGCGTGGGCGTAGCCCTGAGCGGGCTGCGGCTGGACATGGCGCTGTCGCGGCTGGCCGTGGAAAAGCAGGGCGGCTCCAACACCAACTCCATTATCGTATCGTTGGGCTACGGCTTGAAATAAAGCAACCAAAAAGCGGCCGTGGGAGTTGACTTCCGTAGTACCGGAACCTGGCTTCCACGGCCCGTATTACCCTCTATGAAAAAAAGCTACTATTCTCCGCAGCAGGTGCTGCGCTACTGCCTGGTGCTGCTCGGGCTGCTGCTCGGAACTGCGCACGCGGCCGTGGCCCAGCTGGGGCCGTACGGCAACGAGTGGATTGCGCCAAGCCAGCAGTACTACAAGATCAAAGTAACCCGCGACGGCCTGCACCGCCTCGACTATACCTACCTCACCCGGGCCGGCATCAGCAATGCCGACCCCAGTCGCTTTCAGCTGTGGCGGCGGGGGCGGGAAGTGGCTATTTACGTGGGGGGCAGCAGTGCCACGACCATGGACCCGTCCACGTTCATCGAGTTTTACGGGCAGCGCAACGACGGGGCCCTCGACGAGGGGATGTACCGAACCCGCGCCGACCACTACCAAAAGCTCTACAGCCTCTACACCGACACGGCGGCGTACTTCCTGACCGTGGCCCCCACGGCCGTAGGGCGCCGGCGCATGCAGGAAGTCAACCCAACTCCCGTTGGGGGCGCCCACCCGTACTGGCGGGCGGGCCGGCAGTTCGTCCTGAGCGACCGGTACAATGATGTAGATCTGCAGGCCTATGTCTACCAGCCCTGGGGAGAACCGGGGGAAGGATTCTTCGGCGTTACCTACGGCCAAAAAAGCGACGATGGTCCCACGCAGTCGCTGGGCATCGACTCACTGCAGGAGACGGTGCTTTCCGGGCGTCTGCCGCAGGTAGAAGTGCAGGTAGTGGGAGGCAGCAAAGGGCTGCACAAGGTTACCTTGGTGGTTTTCCCGCCCGGTGGCACCCGTCGGGAGCTAGGGCCGCAGGTAAGCTTCAACGACTACGAGCAGCGCAAGCTGCGCTACACGTTTCTGCCTTCTGACATCGCCGCCAACGGTTTTGTAAGATTCTCTCTGGAAGTCGACACCCAGCATACGGGCGCGGCTGTCAATCTGGTGCGCACGGGCTACATCCGCGCCAATCACGCCCGGACCAGCGCCTGGAACCCCAGCCGTTCGGCCCTGCGCTTCACCAACGATTCGACCCTGGGCAGCGCCCCGGCCTATTACTCTCTGGACAATGTGCCCGCCACCGTGCGGGGCTTCGACGTAACCGACCCCTACAACGTGCAGCGGGTGGAAGGCCGGGCGGAAAGCGGCAGCCGCCGGGGCTATGTGTTTCCCGGCGCCCTGCCCGGCGGCATCCAGCGCACCCTGTGGCTGACCGACGTAGCGCGGGCCATCGTGCCGGTACCTGCCCGGCGGACGCAGTTTTCGAATATCTCCCCCGGAGGCTGGAACTTCCTGATTGTCACCAGTGAGCGGCTGGCCCGGCCTTCGGCCAGCTATGCCAACCCCGTGCAGGCCTACGCCGATTACCGGGCTTCCCTGAAAGGCGGGGCCTATCAGACCCTGATTGTAACCACCGAGCAGCTCTACGACCAGTTTCACTACGGTGAGAAGTCCGCCCTGGCCATCCGGAACTTCACGCAGTATATGCTCACCAGCAGCCGGCCGAAGTCGCTGCTGCTGCTGGGCAAAGGCCTGCAGCCCGGGGAAGCCATCGACAGTATCGTGGGCACGAGGCATCATATATTCTTCCACCGGCAGCGGCCCAGCCACTTCCGCGACCCGTTCGGGGGCCCCAATGCCCCGCAGATCCGCGACCTGGTGCCGACGAGTACGCGTGGGGCGTCCGATATTTTCTTCACCGCGGACTGGCGCAACAATAACTACGTTGCCAAAATGGTCACCGGCCGCGTGTCGGCCCAGACTCCGCAACACGTCGAAAGCTACCTCAACAAGCTCAAGCAGTACGAAGACACCCTGGCCAAGGCGGATGCCCCTGGTCTGGCCTGGCGCAAGCACGCGCTGAACCTCTCGGGTGGTGACAATGCCAGCCAGTTCGTGAAATTCCGGGAGCACATGGACAGCGTGAAGCGCCGCATCGAGCGGCCCTACTTCGGCGGAAAAGTGGTTAACACGTATTCCCGGACCGAAGTCGCGCTGCCGCCGGGACTCGATATTTCCCGGGAGCTCAACCCGGGGCTGGCCCTGATCAACTACTTCGGCCACGGGTCGCCTACCACCCTGGATTTTCAGTTGGGCCGCCCTGAAGACTACAACAACGCGGGCCGGTATCCGGTGATGATAGCCTACGGCTGCGCGGCGGCCAACGCCTTTTCCGGGGTGCGCTCCACGTACGGGGAAGAGTGGCTGCTGGCGCCCAACCGGGGCCTGATCGGGCTGCTGAGCGAAACCAGCTTCGGCTTCGACTCGGAGCTGCCCGACATCCAGGACGAAACCTACAAGGTGCTGCTCAATGAGCCGCAGTGGTACGGCAAGCCGATTGCCGAAGCGCAGAACGAAGTAACCCGGCGCCTGGGCAATTCGGCACCCAACAGCCTGACGGCCACCCTAATGACCACCGTCTGGCACGGTGACCCGGCCCTGCGCCTTTTCGCGCCCGCGCAGCCCGACTTTACCTTTGGCACCCCGGCCCTGGAAATCCAGCCCGTAGGGGCGGGGCCGTTGCTGTCGACGTCATCCCAGTTTAAGCTGCTGGTGAAGGTGCGCAACCCCGGCAAGTTCACGTTTGACCGGCTGGACATTTCGGTGCGCCGCAAGTACGACGTCACTCCTATCCGCGCCGATACGGTCTACACCTTTGCCGGCCTGCGCCAGTCTTCAAGCGACACGACCTACACGCTGACGCTCCGCAATTCGGGGGCCCCCTTCGGCACCAACACGTTCACGGTGATGCTGGACTACCAGAACCGCGTGGCCGAATCCAATGAAAGCAACAACACGGCCACGACCACCTTCGTGTTTGTGCGGCCCGGGCTGACGCTGCTCAACCCGCCCGAGTTCGGCATTGTCAGCGCGACCAACCTGCGGCTGGTGGGCCAGACCAACGTGCTGCGTGAGGCGCGCCCGTTTGAGGTCGAGGTCGATACGGTGCCTACCTTCAACAGCCCCCTTATCCGGCGCACCACCATCACGGCGCCGCTGGTGGCTGACTGGCGCCCGGGCCTGCCCGCCGCCGTTGCCGGCCGCGACAGTGTGGTGTGGTACTGGCGGATGCGCTTCAAAACCAAGCTGGACCCCGGCGAAAACGACAACTGGAGCGTCAGTTCCTTCCGCGTTGTCAACAGCAGCCCCGGCGGCTGGTCGCAAAGTCACCACGGGCAGTTCCGGCGCGACGAGCTGACCAACCTGGCCGTGGCGGCTCCGTCGGGCAAGTGGAATTTCAGCGACATCAGCCAAGCGCTGACGCTGCGGACCCAGGGCGCCGGGCAGACGCCCACCGGCGGACCGCTGGTAACTTTCCAGAACACCTACGGGCTGCAGCTGGGCACCAATCAGCTGTCGGTGCTGAACTGCGCCGTGAGTGCGCCCAATATTCTGGTTTCCGTGTTTGACGGTCCGACCCTGAAGCCCCTGCGCACGGTCGGCGGCGGTCCGTATGACTCCTGCGGCACCGCCCCGAACCGGTTTTACCACTTTGCTGCTTCCGCCACCGACAACATCAACTCCCCGGCCCGGCAGCAGCAGCTGCTGGCACTGCTGACCAACCTGCCCGCCGGCGCTTACGTGGCGCTGGTATCGGTGAACCGGGTAAACTTCGCGTCGTTTCCGCCGGCGCTGAAAGCGGCCCTGGCCGCCCTGGGCTCCCAGAAAGTGAATCAGCTGCAGGATGGTGACCCGTTCCTGTTTCTGGGGCAGAAGGGCCCCGGCGCGCGCCCGGCTCAGGAGCGCACCTACGACGCCAGCCTGCCAGGCACCCGGACCGAGCAGGTGGTCAGCCTGAGCAGCCCTATCACTACGTTCAGCACCAGCGGCACGCTGACTTCCACGCTGATCGGACCGGCCCAGGAATGGACGACGCTCTACCACACCATCCGCACGGAGCCTTCCGACAGCTACACGCTCAAGCTTATTGCCATCGACGCCCAGCAGGTGGAGCGCGTGGTGGCCTCGAACGTGACGAACCGGGAATACCCGCTGGGCGGAGTTTCGGCCGCGCAGTATCCTTACCTGAGGCTGGAGCTGACCCTGCGGGATGAGCTTAACCGCACGGCCCCGCAGCTTGAGCAGCTGCTGGTAACCTACAAGGGCTACCCCGAAGGCGTGGTGCGCCGCGACTCGGTACTGGCCGGCACGCCCGCGGCCTACGACGCGGCGACGCTCACGGCCCAGGCGGCCACGGGCTTCCTGCGCGTGCCGGTGGTGTTTCAGAACGTGGCGCCCATTGCCTTCGGCAAGCCGTTGAAAGCCCGCGTTATCGTGCGCAGCACGGGGGGGACTACCACGGCCGAGCGAATCACGGAGGTGAATGTGCCCGACGTGGCGGCCAACGGCGCCCTGCGCTTCGAGGCCGTAGCCGATGTGCGCGACCTGACCGGCGACATCAGCCTGCAGGTGGATATGAACATGGATAAGAGCGGAGTACGCCTGCCCGAGCTGTTTTACTTCAACAACGTGCTCACGCTGCCCGCTTTCCGGTTGGAAAACACCAACCTGCCACCGGTGCTGGACGTGGTCTTCGACGGGGAGCACATCCTCAACGGCGACATTGTGCGGCCCATGCCCCTCATCACCGTACTGATGACCGACGATAACCGGCTGCGCCCCATCAAGAAGGAAGCGGCCTTCGACGTCGTGCTCTTCAAGCCCGACGGCACCCAGGTGCGCGTCGACATGAACGGCAGCAACATCTTCTTCATTGCCGACTCGACCAAGGGCACCGCGCGCCTGGAGTACCAGCCCGGGAAAGACGCCCCCCTGGCCGATGGCATCTACCGGCTGGAGGTGCAGGGCCGGGACGCCAGCAACGCCCAGGCTACCACGGGGGAAAAGTACTCGATATCGTTTGAGGTCATCAACACCTCTTCCATCACTCATATTTACCCCTACCCGAACCCGATTACCAGCAAGGCGCAGTTTGTCTTTACCCTCACCGGCTCGGAGCTGCCGCGCAACCTGAAAATCCAGATCATGACGCTGACCGGCAAGGTAGTGCGCCAGATTATGATGGAGGAAATGGGGTTGCTCCGCATTGGCAACAACGTCACCAAGTACGCCTGGGACGGCACCGACGAGTACGGCGACCGGCTGGCCAACGGCACCTACCTGTACCGGGTGGTGATGGACGACCCGACCAACCAGTTTGAGCGCCGCAAAACGGCCGGCGACAAATCCTTCAAGAACGAGTGGGGCAAGCTGGTGCTGCTGCGCTAAACCCTGCCTGCGCCTGACGCACAACGAGGCCGCTGATTCAGCGGCCTCGTTGTGCTTTCAACCACTTCCTTGCCTTGGCCAGTTGGCCAGTTGGCTAGCGGCGGCGCAAGGTCACGAAGCTGAAGGCGTAGGCGTGCTGGGCATCGGGCTCGTGCCGCTCCCGGTTTTCCTCCCGCCATTCCAGCGGGGAAAGCTCGGGAAAAGTGGCGTCGCCTTCAAAGTCGTGGTGCACTTCGGTCAGGTAGACCACATCGGCCGCGGGCAGGGCCTGCCGGTAGATTTCGCCGCCGCCGATAACGAAGATATCCTCCCCGAACGTAGCGGCCAGCTCCAGCGCCACCGGCACCGAGTAGGCCACCTCGCAGCCCGGGGCGGCCCAGTCGGCCTGCCGCGTCACCACAATGTTGATCCGGTTGGGCAGAGGCCGGCCAATGGCGTCGAAAGTGCGTCGGCCCATCACGATGGGGTGGCCGGTGGTGAGCTGCTTGAAATGCTTCAGGTCGGCGGGCAGGTGCCAGATCAGCTGGTTGTCGCGCCCAATCACGCCGTTCTGGGCGGTGGCTACTACGATGGCAATCATGCGGGAGTGGAAGAAGTGAGGAGGCTGGCGTTGAAGCCGCGCAGGAAGTCGGCCAGCGGCATGCGCTTTTTGCCTTCGAGCTGCACGTCGAGCAGCTCGAGCTGGCCGGCGGCAGTTTGCAGGCGCAGGTAGGTTTTGGCGTCGGTATGCCAGGAGCCGGCGGGGCCGGCATCGGCGGGCACCAGGGCGGCGCGGAAGATCTTCAGGGTGCGGCCGTCGGGCAGCTCGGTGAAGGCCGTAGGCACCGGCGACAAACCCCGCACCCGGTTGGCCAGCGCCCGGGCGGGCTGCTGCACGTCGAGGCGGCCGGTTTCCTTCTGAATTTTGGGGGCCGCCTGCAGCTCCGCACTCGGCACCTGGGGCACGCTGGGGGCCGTGCCGGCCGCAATGGCCTGCACGCTGCGCAAGGCCAGGGCCGCCCCGGCCGCCTGCAGCTTTTGATACAAAGAGCCGAAATCGTCTTCGTCGGCAATATCGACCACGTCCTGGAAAATCAGGTTGCCGGTGTCAATTTCGTGCTGCAGAAAAAACGAGGTGACGCCGGTCTGCTTTTCGCCCTGAATCAGCGCCCAGTTGATGGGCGCCGCGCCCCGGTACTGGGGCAGCAGGGAGGCGTGGATGTTGATGGAGCCCAGCCGGGGCATGTCCCACACCGCCTCGGGCAGCATCCGGAACGCCACAACCACCTGCAGGTCGGCCGCGTAGCTGCGCAGCTCGGCCTGAAACTCCGGGGCCTTCAGGTTGGTGGGCTGCAGCACCGGGATGCCGTGGGCCCCGGCAGCCTTTTTCACCGCCGACTCGGCCAACTGCTGCCCGCGGCCGGCGGGCTTGTCGGGAGCGGTAAGGACGGCCACTACCTCGCAGCCGGGCCAGGAAAGCAAAGATTGCAGCGTCGGCACCGCGAATTCGGGGGTGCCCATGAAGATGATGCGAAGTGCAGTCATAGAAGGAAGTAACGCGAAGCTCTGCTTCGCGGGGCGTTGAACGGTTAATGGTGGCCTGGCGCGAACGATTCGCGAAGTGGAACTTCGCGTTACTTCTCCGGATACAACAAGTATTTCTGCCGCATGGTCTTGAACTGGCTCAGCCCCGGCTCCCACGACTTACGGATTTCGGCTTCGGTTTTGCCCGCTACAATCTGCTGGCGCAGGGAGGCGGTGCCGCTGAGCTGCTCGAAGTACTTGCCGAAGAAATGCTCCTTGTCGGTGCTCTGCTGGTAGAAATCGAGCAGGTAGCGCACCGTGAAGCCGGTGGCGCCGTCCAGGTTGGTCTGGTGCAGGTCGAGGCCGTAGCAGAGCTTGCCGTTCTGGGGCGGGGTCGGCGAGCCGGCGTTGGGCCGGGGCGTGAAGCTGTGGGGCCGGCTGCGGGGCTGCGCGGGGCTGCCGACGACCTCAAACGGGGAATCGGTGCCGCGGCCCACGCTCACGTCGGTGCCCTCAAACAGGCACACCGTCGGATACAGCGCCACCGAGTGGGCGTTGGGCAGGTTGGGCGAAGGGCGCACGGGCAGCACGTAGCGCGTGGCGTGGGTGTAGCCCAGCACCAGCACCACCGTCAGCGGGCACTGCCGGCCGCCGGCCAGCCACTGCTCGCCGTTGATCATCCGGGCCAGTTCGCCCACGGTCAGGCCGTGCACGATGGGCAGCGGGTCCAGGCCCACAAACGACTTGTGGGCCGGCTCCAGCACGGGGCCGTCCACGTACCAGCCGTTGGGGTTGGGGCGGTCCAGCACCACCACCGCCTTGCTTTGCTCGGCAGCGGCTTCCATTACGTAGTGCATGGTGCTGATAAAGGTGTAGAACCGCGCCCCCACGTCCTGAATATCGAACACCAGCACGTCCAGGTCGCGCAGCATTTCGGCCGTGGGCTTTTTGGTGGCCCCGTACAAGGAGCGCACCGGCAGGCCGCTGCGGGCGTCGCGGCCGTCCTTGATGGTAGCCCCGTCGGCGGCCTCCCCGCGGAAGCCGTGCTCGGGCGCAAAAATCATTTTCACCTGCACGCCCTGGGCCAGCAGCGTATCAACGAGGTGGGTGCGGCCCACCAGGGAAGTCTGATTAACCACCACGCCCACGCGCTTGCCCCGCAGCAGCGGCAGGTAGCGGTCGGCCTGGTCGGCACCCATGCGCAGGGCGGGCGCGGGCGTGGTTTGGGCTGCGGCAACCGTCGGGGCCGGGGCGCCGTTTGACGGTCCAGACGCCGCGGCGGCCCCGGGGGCCGGACGGGAACAGTCGCTAAAAGCCAGCGTCAGGCTCAGCACACCACAAAACAGGGAAGATGTCATCAGCAGAAATGGGAAGTAGAAAACTGACCGCAGAGGTGTAGCTTTACGGCAGTGAATATCTCGCGGTACATATCCAACAAGATTGACGGGGCCGACTCCGGTTCTTTTACCTCGTCGGTGACAAAAATAGCCATTATCAGTATTGCACTGGGCGTGGCGGTCATGATTGTGTCATTTGCCATTCTGGAAGGCTTCCGCAACGAGATTCAAAGTAAGATCTTCTCGTTCGGCTCCCACTTCACCATCAGCAAGTACGACACCAACAACTCCCTGGAGGTGGAGCCCATCGGCGGCCCGCGCCTGGCCAGGGACCTGCGCCGCTTTCAGCAGGTGCAGAACATTCAGGCGTTTGCCCGCAAAACGGCCATCATCAAAACCCGTGAGGAGGTGATGGGCGTGGCTTTGAAGGGCATCGACGAGAAAAACGGCCTCTCCACCATGCGCCAGAACCTGGTGGCGGGCAAGTTTCTGTCTTTTCCCGACTCGGCCGCCAGCAACGACATCCTGCTCAGCCGCAAGATTGCCGACAAGCTGCGCCTCAAAGTCGGCGACGACGCGCTATTCTACTTTATTCAGAACCCGCCGCGGGTGCGCAAATTCGTGGTCAGCGGCATCTACCAGACCGGCCTCGACGAGTTCGACGAAGCCTACGTTATCGGCGACCTGCGCCAGGTGCAGGAGCTCAACAACTGGCCCGACTCGCTCGTGGGCGGGGTGGAAGTGATTCTCAAGGATTTCAACCGCCTGGATCCTTCTTCCGACCACATCTACGAAAACCTGCGCTACGACCTGAAGCTGGACAAGATAACCGACCAGTACGCCCAGCTGTTCGACTGGCTGCAGCTGCTCAACCGCAACGTGGTCATCTTCCTGATCCTGATCATCTTCGTGGCAACCTTCAACATGGTGGCCACCATCTTCATCATGATTCTGGAGCGCACCAACATGATTGGGGTGCTCAAGGCCATCGGGGCCACCGACAACCAGATCCGGAGCATGTTTTTCTTCCGCGGGCTGAGCCTGACCATGCGCGGTATGCTGTTCGGCAACCTGGCCGGCATCGGGCTGTGCGCCATCCAGTACTATTTTCACCCCATTCCCCTCGACCCCGAGAACTACTACATGGACCGGGTGCCGATTTTCTGGGACCTGAAAATGATTGTCATCCTCAACATTGCCACTTTCCTGACGTCGCTGCTGGCCGTGCTGATTCCGACCTACCTGATTTCGCGCATCCGCCCCGTCACGGCCATCAAGTTCGACTAAGCTACCCGGGTCGCGCTACTCTTTTGGCCGGCTGTCGTTCTGAGTCTGCGAAGGAGCTACCGGCTTTAGCGGATCAACCCTCATCAACGCCCAACGCCCCGTACCGGTCCACCGATACGGGGCGTTGCTTATACCGCCTACCAGCCGGGGCGTCCGAAGCTGTAGCTGGGTCGCCTCAAACAGTGGAAGGCTAGCCCGAAGCTGCACCGGGCCCGACGTAAGAGTCGAAAGTAGCTCCGGTACCTTCTTCGGTCGGGCCGGAAACCTCTTCGGTCGGGCCGGAAACCTCTTCGGTCGCGCCGGCCCGAGCTTTGGGGGTGCCGACAACTGCTTTGGTCGGGCCGGCAGCCTTTTCGGTCATGCCGGGAACAGCGTTAGTCGGGCCGGCAGCCTTTTCGGTCACGCCGGGAACAGCGTTGGTCGGGCTGCTACAGCCATTTGCTTTGCAGAATCAGGTTGGGGTCGGGGCAGAGGGCGGCCCATTTTTCCCGCTCCTCGGGCAGGGCCACGCCGGGGAAGTCGCCCGAGCGGCCCTCCAGGTCGGCCATGATCTGGAAGTGCAGGTGGGGTGGCCAGTCGCCGTTTTCGGGGGCGGGGCCGACTTCGGATACCTGGTCGCCGGCGGCCAGAGTCAGACCGGGACGGAGCAGGGCGGTTTCGGCGCGGCTGAGGTGGCCGTAAAGGGTGTAGAAGGTGGTACCGGCCAGCTCGTGCTGCAGAATGACGGTGGGGCCGTAGTCGCCGAAATGGGCGTTGTCCTGCACGCTGTGCACCACGGCGGGCAGGGGCGCCAGCACCGGCGTACCGGCCCGCAGCCACACGTCCACGCCCAGGTGCAGGGAGCGGGCGGGCACGGCCGGGTCGCCGAACAGGCCGGGGCTGCGGCGGTAGATAACGCGGTTTTCGAGGTAGCCACCCACCCCGATCAGGGCGTTCTGCTCGGTCAGCAGCGCGGCTACCAGGGCTTCAAAGGCGGCCGTGTCGCGCAGGTCGGCGTCGGCCAGGGTCGGGTTCTGGGCCGAGAAGTCGAGGCGGCACACGTCGGGGGCATTCAAGTCGACGGGCAGCACGGGGCCGAAGTCGGCACGGTGCTTTTGCAGGAGCGTAGTCAGGGACATAGAGCGGAGAGCTGAGGTTTTGGAGATTAGAACGTAGAAGGCAACGGATGCAAGGGGGCATTCTTACCAATGCAGCAGAGTTTTAGTGGGCAAATCTAAGTTCTAAGTTCTCACATCTAAGCTCTCATCTTCCACCGAAACGCCCCTTTTACCGTACTTTGCAGGCCCGTTGCCGAACAAGTCGCGGCTGTTTCTGCTTACCCGTACCAACCCCCGAAGTTTACCCGTCGATGAGTAGCCCTTACCTTACGCTTAACGTGGTGGAAATCACCCACGAAACTGCCGATGCCGCCACGATTCACTTTGAGCGCGCCGACCGCCAGGCCATTGCCTGCGACCCCGGCCAGTTTCTGACGCTGATTCTGCCCTGCGGCCCCGGTGGCAAAAATGAGCGCCGGGCCTATTCTCTCAGCAGCACGCCCCACGAAGCGCCGCGGCTGTCCGTCACGGTGAAGCGCGTGACCGGCGGCCTGGTCAGCAACTTCCTGCTCGACACGGTGCGGGTGGGGCAGCAGATTGAGGCCATGGCCCCGTTGGGCAACTTTACCCTGAAGCCCAGCCCCAAGTCGGCCCGCTCCATCGTGCTGGTAGGGGCCGGCAGCGGCATCACCCCGCTCATGTCCATCCTCAAGGCCGTGCTGCGCGAGGAGCCGCTGAGTCACGTGCTGCTGGTGTACGGCAACCGCACCGAGGAATCGGTGATTTTCCGCACCCAGCTCCAGCAGCTGCAAAGCCAGTCGGCCGGCCGCCTGCAGGTCGAGCACGTCTACAGCCAGCCCGCCCACCCGGCCGCCAGCTCCCACACCGGCCGCCTGAACCGCACCATGCTGCTGCGCATCCTGGAGCAGCGCCACCAGTTTCCGGCCGAGCAGGCCGAGTATTTCCTCTGCGGCCCCGAGGGCATGATGGCCGAAGCCCGCGCCGCCCTCGATTTGCTGGGCGTGCCCGCCGCCCGCATCCGCCGGGAAAGCTTCGTGTCCGCCGCCGAAACCATTGAAGCCGCCGCCGCCCAGCCCAACGGCCACGGCGACGTGCTGGCCACCGACAACGACGGCAAAATCGACGGCCACATCGTCACCATCCAGTACGAGGGCGCCGAGTACAAAGTGCCCGTGAGCCCCAGGCAGACCATCCTGGAAGCTGCCCTGGATCTGGACATCGACCTGCCCTACAGCTGTCAGGCCGGCCTGTGCACGGCCTGCCGCGGCAAGTGCCTGTCGGGCAAAGTCCACCTCGATGAGCGCGAAGGCCTGTCCGACTCGGAGATGAAGCAGGGCTACGTGCTGGTCTGCGTGGGCCACCCGCTCACCAGCGACGTGGTCATCGAAATCGACTAGCCGCGGCCGCGGCGCTTCGCCGGCCAGGGAGCGGGAAATCTTTTTTCGGCCGGCCTCAACGCCGGCCGGCCGGGGCGCGTAAAGTGGAGTTGCCGCGGCCGCAAGCAACCCGAAACATTTTGCTGTTTAGCGGGTACTTTACCCTCCGCCGCCTGCCGCCTGCCCTTCCTGCTGCTGCGGTCTATCCTGCTCTATCATGATGAATTCTGCCCCCGAAATCCTGGCCGCTACGGCTACCGACACCCAGCGCCCGGCGCGTCACTATCTGCCCGAAGAGTTTGTGGTGACCGACTGGGCGGCGCTGGAAGCGTATTTTGTGGAGCTGCGCGACCGGCCCATCGACTCGCCGGCCACGCTGGAGCGCTGGCTGCTGGACCGCTCGGAGCTGGAAAGCGCGCTGAGCGAAGACCTGGCCTGGCGCTACATCCGCATGACCTGCGACACCCAGGACCAGGGGCGGGCCAAGGCGTTTCAGTACTTCGTGAGCGAGATTGAGCCCAGCGTGGCGCCCTACGACCACGCCCTGAACGAGAAGATGATCGGGTCCAGGTTTCTGGCCGGCCTCGACCCGCAGCGCTACCGCATCTTCACCCGCTCGGTACGGCAGGCGCTGGAAATCTACCGGGCCGATAATATTCCGCTCAAAACCGAAATCAGCACCAAGCAGCAGCAGTACGCCGCCACCGTCGGGGCCATGACGGTGACGCTCGACGGCGAGGAAATGACCCTGCCCCGGGCCGCCGACCGCCTCAAGCACCCCGACCAGGCCGTGCGCGAGGAAGCTTACCGCGCTATTCAGGCCCGCCGCCTGCAGGACAGCAAGCCCCTGGACCAGCTCTTTACCGAGCTGGTGGCGCTGCGCCACCAGATGGCTTTGAATGCCGGCTTCCCCAACTTCCGCGACTACATGTTTGCCGCCCTGGGCCGCTTCGACTACACGGCCCAGGACTGCTTCGCCTTCCACCGCGCCATCCGCGAAACCGTGGTGCCCCTGATCGACGACCTCGACCTGGAGCGGCGCCAAGACCTGAACCTGCCCGCGCTGCGGCCCTGGGACCTCGACGTGGACGTGAGCGGCAAAGCTCCGCTGCGTCCCTTCGGCACCGGTGAGGAGCTGCTGGAAAAGACCGTGACCGTATTTCAGCGCCTCGACCCCTACCTGGGGGACTGCCTGCGCACTATGCGCACCATGGGCCACCTCGATCTGGAGTCGCGCAAGGGCAAGGCGCCCGGCGGCTACAACTACCCGCTGGACGAAACCGGCGTGCCGTTCATTTTCATGAACGCCACTTCCTCCCTGCGCGACGTGATTACGATGCTGCACGAGGGTGGCCACGCCGTCCACTCGTTCCTGACCCGCACCCTGCCGCTGGCGGCCGACAAGCACCCGCCGTCCGAGGTGGCGGAGCTGGCGTCGATGAGCATGGAGCTGATTTCGATGGACCAGTGGGACCTGTTCTTTCCCGATGCCGACGAGCTGCGCCGGGCCAAGAAAACCCACCTCGAAAGCGTGCTCGAAACCTTCCCCTGGGTGGCCACCATCGACAAGTTTCAGCACTGGATCTACGAAAACCCCGAGCACACCGCGGCCCAGCGCCACGCCCGCTGGACGGAGGTGTTCGACGAGTTCAATCAGCGCACCGTGAGCTGGAAGGGGCTGGAGCAGTTCAAGCCCTACCTGTGGCAGAAGCAGCTGCACCTCTACGAAGTGCCCTTCTACTACATCGAGTACGCCATGGCCCAGCTGGGCGCCATTGCCGTATGGCGCAACTTCCGCCTGGACCCCACCGCGGGGCTGGCCGCCTACAAGCGCGCCCTGGCCCTGGGCTACACCGCGCCTATCGGCGACATCTACGCCGCCGCCGGCATCCGCTTCGATTTCAGCACCGGGTACCTGCGCACCCTGGCCGACTTCGTGCGCGAGGAAATGGCCAAGCTTTAGCCCAGACTTTCGCCCCAAAACGCAAAAAGCCCCCCGGAAAAATCCGGGGGGCTTTTTTACAACCAACTCAACCAAAAGGTGATGCCCTGATGAGCCCATCGCGGCCGGGATGGTTGCACGGGCCCGGGTTATTTTGGGGGTTGGGTTGAAATTCAGCGAAAAGGCTTCGGGGTTCAGCGTCAGGCAACGCCGTTGATGGAAAGGCCGACAAACCTGCGCTTGGCCGTATTATAGTGGATGTGCCAGAACGCATTGCCACCATCAAAGACCTGAATTAAGCTGTTGGGCCAATGCTTTAAAAACGGGTCATTGTCGGGGTCCCAGAAGCAGTTGACGTAGATAATCTTTTCCCCTTTGGGCGACAGGTAGCCGGCGTACTGCCTCGTATAGCCGCTCAGCTGCCGGTGGATGGAGAGGCCGAACATAACTTCGTTTACCCGGGACTTCCTGGGTTGTTTGCTCATGAACACAATAAGCGCCCGCTCCAATTGCGCGATGTCAGCGGCAGTCGGGGTCCAGCGGCGCACGCTGTCCTGGGGCTGAAGTTTGACGGCCGCCGGGAAGATTACACCCTCATACGCGTTGCCATGTACGATTTCCCCCACGGACTGAGCTTGGCTGGCACTGGGCGCCAACAGGGTTAGAAGCAGAATAAGCAGGTGTTTCATGGCCGCAGCTAGTCGGGTTCACGGCCGGGTAAGGCCGATTACGCCATTGCGACGCTGCATGTATGATGCCCGCTCAGTCCGGAATCCACAAGCTTTTTTATATTAATTCTGCAGCTCAAACAAGGGCAGCGGCTGGAGCTTGCCGTATTTGCCGCCGAGCGAAGCCAGCTCGACCTGGTGCAGCTTCAGATAGCTGTTGAACTGCTTGACGGCCCGGTCGTAGCGCAGGCGGTAGCCCACCACTTCGCTGTCGGCAGCCTGGATGTCGTTGGTGAGCTGCTGCACGGGGGCGCTGGGCGAGCCGGCGGCGGGCTGGGCAAAGCCATATACCAGGTGCAGCACCGAGTCCTGGGCGACGTCGTAAGCATCGATGGCGGCGGAGTTGACCATGGTTTGCTGATCGTAGCGGCGGCGCGGCAGCCTTTCATTCGCCAGGGCCACCCGCTGCAGCAGGGTGCGGTCGGTGCCGGGCTGCTGCTCCAGCTCCTGCAGCACCCGGGAAGTGGCTTTTACCTTGGCGTCGTCGCTGGCTATCATCTGCGTCCAGCGGGCATTCACGGAGTCGCGCAATACGTCGAGCTGCACGCGGGCCGCCGCCGGCGAGACGGGGTCGATAGGTTTGGGAGTACGGTTGCAGGAGTCGAGGCCCGCCAGCAGCAGGAGCAGCAGGGCCAGGGGAACAAGCTTTTTCATGGGTGGGTAACGTCAAAAAGCGTCAGAATATTCAGCTGACATAAAACGGAGCGACAAATGCAGCGGGCCGGTCGGGGCCAACCCGGGGGCGAAGATAGCCGTTGGCCCGCCCGTGGGCAAGCCGGCCGCAGCCGGCCAGCCAGATCTTTGCGGGCCTGCTTCATTCTTGATAGTCAGCGGCTTTAAGGTAATTTGGTAACAGTTTATTTCTGGTTGCATAACACCAGCAAAGTTTCAAAACCCGTATCTTTGAGGCCGGTTTACTCTTTCTCACCATTTTTCAAGAAAATGAAAAAAAGCTACTTCCTGGTGTCGGCTCTGATGCTGTCTGCCGCGGTTTCCTATGGCCAGGGCACTGAGCTGTTTCTCTCAGAGTACAATGAAGGCTCGCACATGTCGGGCGTAAGCTACAACGGGGGCGTTTCGAACTCCAGCGGCAATGAGCGGGCCATCGAAATCTTCAACCCCACCGTGGCCGCCGTCAACCTGAACGCCTACTCGGTGCGTCGGTACTCCAACGGCAGCGCAACGCCATCGGAAGAGGAGAAGCTGCAGCGTACCTCCGGCCCCAACGTGCTCAACTCGACGGCCGCTTTCGTTTTGGCCAACAGCCAGGCTACCATCACCGCCATCACCACCAAAGCCGACCAGCTGAGCGCCATGTACCAGACGCCCGGACCCAACGTGCTGACCGTGGGGGGTATGGCCTACTTCAACGGCGACGACGCCATTGCGCTGGTGCGCTGGACGAGCGGCACGGCCGGCGTCGGCACGCCCGTGCTGATTGACATCTTCGGCAGCATCGGCTTCCAGCCCGTGCCGGCCAGCGGCACCGGCACCGGCCAGTGGAGCGGTACCAACCCCGTGGATGGCACGCCCGCCGTGTTTGTCTCCTCGGCCAACCAGTCGATCATGCGCCGCCCGGCCATTTCGTCGGGTGCCCGCATCAACAACCCAACCAACTTCAACCCCTCCACGGAGTGGACGGTATACAGCTACGCTTTCCCTCCGGGCACTACCGGCAACACGGAAGTCGGCAACCAAAGCTACGCCCGCCTGGGGGAGCACAACGACTATGCCGGCCCTTTTGGCGCCTACCTGCCCCTGAAGGTTCTGGAGAAATTCAACGGCGGCATCAGCATCTATCCAAACCCGGCCAGCGGCACGGCTACGGTGGAGCTGAAGGACGTGAAAGTGGGCAGCATCATCGTGCTCAACAGCCTGGGGCAGAAAATATCGGCCCAGCCCCGCGGCCTGGCGCAGGAGAAAATCACCCTGGATATTTCGGGTCTGAAGCCCGGCCTGTACTTCGTGCAGTGCCTGAGCGCCGACGGCCAGACCAAAATCTACAAGGAGCTGCTGGTCAAGTAAGCGGCCCCACGCCGCAAATTCCAGAACCGCCCGGTCATTTGGCCGGGCGTTTTTGTTGTAGTCCAGTAGACCAGCCGGGGCAGGCGGCGTTGCCCGCGGGTTTCGGCCTGTGCCCAGTTCCTCGTACTTTTGCCCCATGAGTGACATCACCCCTTTGGAAAATATTGGCGAGTTCGGGCTGATCCGCCGGATTCAGCAGACTATTACGCTGCGCCAGCCCAGCACCATCCTCGGCATCGGCGACGACGCGGCCATCCTGGCGCCTACCCCCGGCCAGGATATGGTCATCAGCACCGACCTGCTCATCGAAGGCGTCCATTTCGACCTCACCTTCTGCCCCCTCAAGCACGTGGGCTACAAGGCCGTGGCCGTGAACGTGTCCGACATTGCTGCCATGAACGGCGTGCCGACCCAGATTGTGGTGGGCCTGGCCATCGGCAGCCGCTACTCGGTCGAAGCCATTGAGGAGCTGTACGAGGGCATGCGCGTGGCCTGCGAGAATTACCATGTCGACCTGGTGGGCGGCGACACCACCGCCAGCCGCGGCGGCCTGACCATCAGCATCACGGTGCTGGGCCAGGTGCCGCAGGGGCAGGCCGTGCGCCGCAGTGGAGCCAAAGCCAACGACCTGCTCTGCGTAACCGGCGACCTGGGCGGCGCTTTTCTGGGCCTGCAGGTGCTGGAGCGGGAAAAAGCCGCCTGGACCGCCGACCCCGACATGCAGCCCGAGCTGGAAAAGTACCCCTACGTACTGCAGCGGCAGCTGCGCCCCGAGGCTCGCATGGACGTGATTCACGAGCTGCGCGACCTGGGCGTGGTGCCCACCAGCATGATTGACATTTCCGACGGGCTGGCTTCCGAGGTGCTGCACATTTGCCAGCAGTCGGGCACCGGGGCTCGGGTGTTCTCCGAAAACCTGCCCGCCGCCAACCCCATGCTGGAAGTGGCCAACGAGTTCAACCTCGACCCCATTATGTGCATGCTCAACGGCGGGGAGGACTACGAGCTGCTGTTCACCATTCCGCTCACCGACCACGACAAGATCAAGAACCACCCCGACATCACCGTCATCGGCCACATTACCGAGAAGAGCGACGGGGTGAACCTGGTGACCAAAGCCGGGCAGGCCGTGCCGTTGCAGGCGCAAGGCTGGCAGCACTTTTAAGTTTTTGGTTGTTCGTTCTTGATTTTTGGCCTCGTGCAAATCAACGCTAAAAAGCCCGTTCTGCATCTCAGGACGGGCTTTTTAGCTGAAAACTAAAAACGAACAACCAAAAACCAGAGTCAGTCTTCCGGGTAGGGGACGAAGACGAAGTTGGTGAACTCCTCATCGAGCACAAACAGGCAGCAGAACTCGTTGGGGTCCTTGTAGGTCTGCTGGAAGGCTTCGATGCCCTCGGCCCCGATGATGCCCTGCTGCACGAACAGTTCCAGGAAGGAGGCGAAGATGTGCCACTCCAGGCCCGCGTCGTCGGCATTTACCAGCAGGCTGCCCAGCGGCACTTCCTGGCGGGCAAACACGAAAATCGGGTGCTGGGAGATGTCCATCTTCCGCACCTGCGACGAGGCTTCCATGATGGTGTCGGACACGGCGGCGAAGTCCTTGGTGATGGTGCCGAGGTATTTGCCGTTCAGCTCGGGGTCGTTGGCGTAGTCCATTGTGTTACCGGTAGTCCCGGTCAATTGTGTAGATGTTCACGGTGTCGCGCTTCGAGTACCTTTTTAGGGTGCGCACATTGCCTTCGGAATCATAGTACTTCCAGCGGCCTTGTTTGATGCCATACTTGTATCTGCCAGTCGACAGCTTTTCTCCAGCATCATTTACAAAAGTGTACCTGCCTTTGCAATTCAAGTCTTTACAATAGCTGCTTGTCCCAGTAATGACTTTGCTACAAGAAGCAAAAAGGAGAAAGAAGATGAATAGATAACGCATATGGAATAGAAAAAAGAACGTCATGCTGAGCTTGTCGAAGCATCTCGCGTGCTGGTGTTGGGTCGGTAATCAGACGTCAGCACGCGAGATGCTTCGACAAGCTCAGCATGACAGCCGATTTCCGAATTACCTCAGCTCCAGCAGCACCACGTTCTCTACGTGGTGCGTATGCGGGAACATGTCCACCGGCCGCACGCGCGTCACTTTATACACCTCGTCAAGCATTTCCAGGTCCCGGGCCTGGGTGGCGGGGTTGCAGCTGACGTACACGATGCGGGGGGCGCGCATTTCGAGCAGGCGGGCTACCACGTCGGGGTGCATGCCGGCCCGGGGCGGGTCGGTGATGATGACGTCGGGGCGGCCGTGCCGGGCGATGAACTCGGCGTTGAGCACGTCCTTCATGTCGCCGGCGTAGAACTCGGTGTTGGTGACGTTGTTGATTTCCGAGTTCAGGTAGGCGTCCTTCACCGCCGACTCCACGTACTCCACGCCCACCACGTGCCGGGCCTGCCGGGCCACGAAGTTGGCAATGGTGCCGGCGCCCGTATACAGGTCGTACACCAGCTCGGTGCCGGTGAGGCCGGCAAACTCGCGGGTCAGCTTGTACAGGTTGTAGGCGCCCTCGGAGTTGGTCTGGTAGAACGACTTGGGGCCCACGCGGAAGCGCAGGCCTTCCATTTCCTCGTGGATGTAGGGCTCGCCCTTATAGCACACCACCTCCAGGTCGTGGAAGGTTTCGTTGCCCTTGTCGTTGAGCACGTAGTTCAGGGAGGTGATGTTCGGGAACTTGGCGGCCAGGAAATCCAGCAGCGGCAGCAGCGCGTCGTGGGCGTAGTAGCACTGCAGAATCACCATCAGGTCGCCGGTGTTGGCCGTGCGGATGATCAGGTTGCGCAGGAAGCCTTCCTGGGTGACGAGGTTGTTGAAGGGCAGCTCGTGCTCCAGGGCGTAGTTGCGCACGGCCAGCCGGATTTCGTTGCTCGGCTCGGGCTGCAGCCAGCAGTGCTGCACGTCGATGATCTTGTCGAACCGGTTCGGGGTGTGGAAGCCCAGCACCCGCCGCTCGATCTGCTCGCCGGCCTGGATCTGCTCGTTGGTCAGCCAGCTGTTGTGGCTGAACGTGTATTCGAGCTTGTTGCGGTAGTAGGTGCGGGTGGGCGAGTGCTGGATGGGCTCAATGGCGGGCAGGGCCACCTTGCCGATGCGCAGCAGGTTGTCCTGCACCTGCTGCTGCTTGAACTTAAGCTGGGTGTCGTAGCCCAGGTGCTGCCACTTGCAGCCCCCGCAGGTGCCGAAGTGCTGGCAGAAGGGCTCCACCCGCAGGTCGGAGAACTTGTGAAACTTAGCGGGTACGGCTTCCAGGAAGCTCTTCTTGGCCTTGGTTACGCGCAGATCCACCACGTCGCCGGGGGCCACGCCCGTGACGAAGATAACCAGGTTGTCGCGGCGCACCAGGCACTTGCCCTCGGCCACCATGTCGGTAATTTCGACTTCGCGGAGCAGCTCCGCGGGAATGTTTTTAACGGATTTCCTCACAAGGCAAAGGTAACCACGGATTCGTGCCGATTTTGCGGCTGCCGCCGATTTTGTCGCCGCTGCCCCTGCGGCAAGTCATAGTGACGTCCGGACCAAGACATAGTTATGTTTGGATCAAGACATAAGCATATCATACCCGTGACATAAGCATGTCACCGGGCAGGGCCCGCAGCCGGACCACCAGGCCGCCCCCAAAAAAGCCCGGCCACCCGGAGTCGGGTGGCCGGGCTTACCAGCGGAGCGCTTATTTCCGGCAAGGCTACTTCATTACCTCAAACCAGCCCTTGTAGGTTTTGCCGGTAGAAAGCTTGAGCAGGTAGTAGTACACGCCCGAGGCCTGCTCGGCCGCGTCCCAGCCGTTGTTGTAGCTGCCGGTCTGGTACACTTCCTTGCCCCAGCGGTTCATGATGCTCAGCGAGCTGCCGGGGTAGAGGCCCAGGTTCTTGATTTCGAACTTGTCGTTCATCCCGTCCCCGTTCGGGGTGATGACGTTGTAGAAGACCAGGTCGTTGGTGAAGCTCACGCAGGCCTCGTTGGAAGAAGACGTCATAATTCCCGATGCCGGGTCGTTGGGGGCCAGGGCCACCACCCGCAGGCACTGGTCGAAGCCGGCGGTGCTGCTGGCAAACTCCGCCTCCAGCGTGGCGCCCGATACGGTCGTCACCAGCTCGGCAGTGCCGTTGTCGGCGGTCCGGAAGATGCGGTACTCCTTCACCGGGAAGCCGCGGTAGGCGTTCCAGGTTAGCTTTACCTTGCCTTCGTCGCGGCCCGCCTGGCCTTCGCTGGCCGTGGCTACCACGCGGATGGTGGTGTGGTCCTGGGTCTGGAGCACCGTGCCGCAGCTGTTCTGCAGCTCCAGGCGGTAGTCGTAGGCAGCGGCATCAGCATCCACGGTCGGGTCGGTGAAGGTAAGGGCCGTGTTGGCTACCGTCCCGACGGCGACGAAAGCGCCGGTGCCCGTCACGCGCCGCAGGATGCGGACCTGGCTGGCGTTGCCCGCGTTGTTGGGCACGTTCAGCCGCAGCGTAATGCTCCGGTCGCCGGGGACGACGGAAGCGGCCTCCAGCGCCACGCTGGCATTGTCGGGACGCACGGTGAAGGTGGCCGCGCAGCCGGCGCTGTTCACGTCACGCACCTGCAGGGTGGCGACAGATGTGCCGGCCGGGAAGTTGATGGTGACGGTACCCGTGCCCTGGCCGCTGATGGTGCCGCCGCCCGTGAGGCTCCACTGGTAGTCAGCATTCGGCAGGGCGGAGGCCGCGGCCCCCACGGTGTAGGTCAGGCCGGTGCGCGTTTCGGGGCAGTAGCTGGCCGGCCCGGCGACGGCCAATGCGGGCACCACCGTGAACTGCCGGGAATACGAGGGCCCCGAGCAGAGGCTGCTGTTCTTCTCGATGGCCGTCAGCGTGTAGGTGCCCGGGGTAGCGGGGGTCGGCAGCGTTACGGTGCCGGTTGTGCCGGTCAGGGCCACCCCGTTTAGGGTGTAGGCGTAGGTCGAGCTGGCCGCGCCGGGCAGCGAGAAGCTCAGGGTGCCGGCATTCACGCAGGCCCGGCTCGGGCCGGCAATGGCCAGGGTTGCCGAGGGCGAGGGCAGCACGTTCACGTAGAGCGTATCGAGCGGCGTGGCGCTGATGCAGCGGCCCCCGCTGGGGTTGGTGGTTTCAAACACGGCCAGCTTGCCGATGCCGGGCCGGGTCCACTGCACCGTCACCGTATTGGCGCTGGTGCTCACCTGGGTGCCGCCGGTGATGGTCCAGGCGTACGACGAGCCGGCCGTCAGCTGGGTCTGGTAGGTGTAGGGGCCGTTGGCCTGGCACACGTTGTTCGGGCCGGTGGGCCGGGCCGTCAGCAGCAGCGGGTTGATGCGCACGGGCAGCGTGACGACGGGCGACGGGCAGAGCGTGGAGTTCTCGGCGTAGGCTGCTACGCTGGCGCTGGCGTTGGCCCCGTTCCAGTTCACGATGATGCTGGCCGTTCCGTTGCCGCTGGCAATAGTGCCGCCGACCACCGTCCAGCGGTATACCGCACTGCGCGGGTTCCGGATGGAATACACCACGCCCTGCACCGTGGGGCACACCGACTGGGTGCCCTGAATGCTGTCGGTGAGCGGGCTTGGGTTCACCGTTACCACTACGGCATCGGTGCTGGTGCAGCCTTGCGCCGTGGTAGCCGTGACGGTGTAAGTAGTGATGATAGGGTTTTGGGTGGTGTTCACGGCCGTAAAGACCGGGCGGGCCGTCGTGGCGCTGCTCAGGCTGGTGGCCGGGCTCCACGAGTAGCTGTAGCCGGCCAGGGCCGTAGTACCCAGCGTGGTGGTGGCCCCGGCGCACAGGGCTACATCGTTGCCGGCGTTGGCTACGGCGGCCGGGTTCACCGTCACGCTCACCGTGGAGGTAGCCGGGCAGCCCTCGGGCGTAAGCACCGTGAGGGTATAGGTGAAGGTCTGGGGCGTGGTGCCGTTGTTGGCCTGGGTGAAGGTCGGCTGGGCCGTGGTGGTGCTGCTCAGCCCCGTGGCCGGGCTCCACTGGTAGGTGTAGCCCGCCAGCGCCGGGATGCCCAGCTGGGTGGCAACGCCCGAGCAAACGGTGCGGCTGCTGCCAGCCGCGTTGGCAACCGGTGCCGGATTGACGGTCACGGTCACGGTCGAAGTGGCCGGGCAGCCGGGGGTGAAGGCCGTGTTGGCGGTCAGCGTGTAGGTAGTCGTGACGGGCGTGGTGCCGGTATTAGTCAGCGTGACGGTGGGCGTGGCCGAGGTAGCGCTGCTCAGCCCGGTGGCCGGGCTCCACTGGTAGGTGCTGCCCGCTACTACGCTGCTCGCGTTGCCCAGCGCCGCCGATTCACCCGAGCAGAACGTCCGGTTCGGACCGGCCACCGCTACCGCCGTGGGGTTCACCGTCACGGTCACGGTCGAAGTGGCCGGGCAGCTGGGGGTGAAGGCCGTGTTGGCGGTCAGCGTGTAGGTAGTCGTGACGGGCGTGGTGCCAGTATTGGTCAGCGTGACGGTGGGCGTGGCCGAGGTGGCGCTGCTCAGCCCGTTGGCCGGGCTCCACTGGTAGGTGCTGCCCGCTACCACGCTGGCCGGGTTGCCCAGCGCGGCCGAGCCGCCCGAGCAGAATACCTTGTTGGTCCCGGCATCGGCCACGGCCGCCGGGTTTACCGTTACCGTTACCGTAGCAGTAGCCGAGCAGCTCGGCGTGGCCCCGGTATTGACGGTCAGCGTGTAGGTAGTCGTGACGGGCGTGGTGCCGGTATTGGTCAGCGTGACGGTGGGCGTGGCCGAAGTGGCGCTGCTCAGCCCGGTGGCCGGGCTCCACTGGTAGGTGCTGCCCGCTACTACGCTGCTCGCGTTGCCCAGCGCCGCCGAGCCGCCCGAGCAGAATACCTTGTTGGTCCCGGCGTTGGCTACGGCGGCCGGGTTCACCGTCACGCTGACCGTGGAGGTAGCCGGGCAGCCCTCGGGCGTAAGCACCGTGAGGGTATAGGTGAAGGTCTGGGGCGTGGTGCCGTTGTTGGCCTGGGTGAAGGTCGGCTGGGCCGTGGTGGTGCTGCTCAGCCCCGTGGCCGGGCTCCACTGGTAGGTGTAGCCCGCCACGGACGCCACGCCCAGGGTCGTCGTTTCGCCCGAGCAGATGGTCCGGCTGCTGCCGGCCGCGTTGGCAATGGGCGCCGGGTTGACGGTTACGCGTACCGTGTCGGTGGCCGTGCAGCCCTGCGCCGTGGTAGCGAGCAGCACGTAGCTGATGCTGATGGGCGTGGTGCCGGGGTTGGTCAGCGTCACGCTCGTGCCGGGGGCATTCGGCGTGGCCAGACCCGTGGCGGGAGTCCAGAGGTAGGTGGTGCCCGCCACGGCGTTGGCCGAGCCCAGCGCGGCGGTGGCCCCCGAGCAGATGGTGCGGTCGGTGCCGGCCTGCGCTACGGCTTCCGGGTTCAGCGTCACCGTTACGTTATCCGTGGCCGTGCAGCCCTGGTCGGTGGTGGCCGTGACGGTGTAGGTCAGCGTCTGGGCGGCGCCGGTCGGGTTGAGCAGCGAAAACACCGGGTTGGCCACGTTCGGATTGTTCAGGCCGGTGGCCGGGCTCCACTGGTAAGTGTAGCCGGCCAGCGCGGTGGTGCCCAGGGGCACGGTTTTACCGGAGCACACGCTCACGTCATTGCCGGCATTGGCAATGGCGACGGGGTTCACCACCACCGTCACCTGCCGGCTGGTCGAGCACACGCCGTCGGTAGACGTCACCGTGTAGGTCGTGGTCTGGGTAGGCGACACGGTGATGGTCGGGCCATTGAAGGTTTGGTTGCCACCGGTCCAGACGTAGCTCTGGGCGCCGCTGGCCGTGAGCGTGGTGCTGGCGCCCAGGCAGATGGCGGCGTTGGTCGGCGTGACGGTCAGCCCGCTGGCGGGGCGCACGTCCACGGTCCGCGACACGGAGTCGGTAGGGCAGCCCAGCGTCGAGATGCCCCGCACCGTGACGCGGCCGGCACCCACCGTAGTCCAGAGCACCTGCACGGTATTGCCGGTATTGGAACCCTGAATGGTGCCACCCTGGGTGGTCCAGAGGTAGCTGGCGGCGGCCGGCCCCACGGCCGAGTAGGTGGTCACCTGCGACCGGTCGCAGATAACGGCGTTGCCGGTAATGCTGGCCGGGCCGGCGGCTTTGGTTACCTGAATCTGGAATACGTCGGCAATGCTTTTCGCGCCGCAGGCCACGTCGGTGGCCGTCACCACCACGTCGTAGGGGGTGCTGCGGGCCGTGCCGCAGGTGGAGTTGAAGATAAACTGGCCGTTGACGCTGCCACCCGTACCCGTAGTGGAAGCTGTGCCGGTCGGGTTGCCCGGCAGCACAGTGCCCTGGCTGCCGGCAAAGGTGGCGTTGAACGGTCCGGACCCATCGAGCAGCACGCTGTTGGTTTTGAGCGTAATCGAGTTGCCGTCGGGGTCGGTGGCGGCCAGGTTGAAGCTGGCGGTCTGTCCTTCCTCAATAGTATACAGGTGGATGGCCTGAGTGGCGGCCGTGAACTGCGGCGCCCGGTTGGGCGTGCAGGTGCGCGACACGAGCTGAATTTCCCGGCGGGTGGAGCCGATCAGCACTTCCGTGCCGTTGATGGTGCGGTATTCCTTGACTTCCACGGCCACCACGTAGGAGCCCAGCAGGGCCGTGGCGTAGGAGCTCAGGCCGTTGCTGGCATTCAGAAACGCGTAGCGGCCGGGGCCGGTGCCAAACGGGGCCGCCTGGCTGTAGCCGCCGGCATAGGTGACGGCCGCCGGCGGGGGCGTGAAGATAACGGGCAGCTGCGGCGGCAGCTGCGGATTCTGCACCCCAAACGGGCGGCTGAACGAGTAAATCAGCCGGTCGCCGTCGGCGTCCACGGCGTTGTTGACGATGATGCTGGTATCCCCCTGGCACACGACCACCACGGCCGTATCGGAAAAGGTGGGGGAGGAGTTGGGAATCAGCGGGGGGGCCATTTCCACGTACAGCAGCTGGCTCCAGGAGTCGGACTGCACCAGGTTGATAATGCCGGCGTTGCGGGTGCCGTCGGTGTACACGGCGTAGTAGCCGTCAAACGAGAAGGGCAGGCTGACGATGGTTTCGTAGCGCACCAGGCGTACCGATACGGGCGCCCCGGGCGTGCTGCAGCCGCCGGGCTGCGGCGGGGTAATGATGGGGTTGGAGGAGCGCTGAAACGTAACGGTCTGCAGGCGGGCCCCGTTGGTCTTGCTGTAGAAAGCGACATCAATGGAGGGTCGGCCATCGGGCACGGAAGAGGTCGGGCCGGCATTAACGTAAATCAGCACGGTTACGCGGTAGCGGTAGGGCGTAGCCCCCGGGCCGTTGGCGTTCAGGTAGCTGTAGTTGATTTCTCCGCCCAGCAGGTGGGAGGCCGCCGCGGGCGTGGCACGTAGCCCCAGCAGCAAAAGCATAATAAGGAGGCTACGCTGTAGAAATGATTGCATAGAATCTGGTCAGAAAGGAGAGAAATCCGGCGTGTGAGGCCGGCGGGAAAAAGTGGAAAGGGCAGCGCAGGAAGGTTATTGCCGCTCGACGCGGCGCACGGCTACCTGGCCGTCGGCACTCTGCAGGCGCACCACGTACAGCCCGCGGGGCAGCGTGGTCAGATCCAGGGTGGCATCGGCGGCCGGGCCCAGCCGGCGCGTGGTGCGCAGCAGTTCGGCGCCCAGCACGTTGTACACGCTGATGCCGTAGGTGCCCGCCGCCGCCGCGTCGGGCAGGCGCAGGTGCAGGGTACCGTCGGGCGTCGGATTGGGGAAGATGCTCAGGGCCGGCAGGCTGCGGGCCTCCGTGGTGGGCGTGCTGGAATCGATGCGCACGGAATAATCCTCGGTTTCCGAGTTGGCCTGGTTTTGCAGGCAGGGATTCGCCAGGTTGTTGTTCAGCCGCGTCACAATGCGCATGCGGGTAAAGCCAACCACACCGGGCAGGTTGGGAATGGCAACTGAGGAGGAAGAGGAGAGGGCCGAGGTTACGTTGACCAGCAGCTCGTTGGTGGCAAACGTGCCGTCCCGGTTCAGGTCAAGCCACACGGAGGTCACACGCTGGAAATTCTGGTTGGCAATGGTCGTGAGTGAGTAGCTCAGACCCTGCCGCAGCACGATTAGCCGGGCCAGGTAGTTGCCGTAGCCCCCCGGGTCGGCGCCGGAGGGGCTGGTGAAGTTCAGCATAGCGCCGCTCAGGTTCACGTTGGTCAGCCAGATGTTGCCATTCTGCCCGCTCGACGCGCAGTACTGCACGCAGGGCACGGCAATGGTGAGGTAGCTGGTGCGGGTGAGGATGTTGCTGCCAAAGGCGTTGGTGGCCGTCAGCGACACGGTGTAGTTGCCGGAAACCGTGTACCGGTGCTGGGGGTTCTGCAGCGGGCTGGTCTGACCGTCGCCAAAGTTCCAGAGCCACGCGGTGGGCGCGTTCTGGCTTTGGTCGGTAAACTGCACCGGATTCACGCAGGAGGCGGGCACGTAGTTGGAGGTGAAGGCGGCCACCGGCGGGTTGGTGTTGGGCCGCACCGTTACGGTATAGTCTTCGGCCTGCCCCAGCTGGGGGTTGGCGCAGGGCGTGCTGGCTCCCCCCACGAAATCGGAAATAACCCGCAGCCGCAGGGGCTGGTTTTTGACGGCCGAGCCTGGAATGCTGATGATGGCGTTGGGGCTCACGCGGTTCAGGGCCTGATACAGCAGCTCCGTCGTGGCATTGAAGACGCCGTCGTTGTTCAGGTCCAGCCACACCCGGGTGTCCTGGGCGTTGGCCGTACCGGTGGTGATGCTGATGGGGTAGCTGTTGCCTTCGGTGAGTTCTACCCGCGAGCTGCAGGTAAAGTCCTCGTAGCTGCCCACCGCGGAGGCTTTGCTCAGGCTGCCCAGCGTAAACTGCGTGATGCCGTAGCCGCAGCACTGCGCCAGCGTAGTGGGCGAGCAGCTGGCGGCCACCGGCACGGTGCTGTTGTAGGTTACGTAGCTGGTGCGGGTGCGCGTATTGCTGCCCACGCCGTTGGTGGCCGTCAGCGCCACGGTGTAGGTGCCGGCGGTGGTGTAGCAATGCTGGGGGTTCTGCAGCGGGCTGGTCTGGCCGTCGCCAAAGCTCCAGAGCCACGCGGTGGGCGAGTTCTGGCTTTGGTCGGTAAACTGCACGCAGCCCGAGCAGGTCAGCGGCTGGTCGACGATGAAATCTGTGACGGGCGGAGCCGTGTTGGCGACGGCCAGCACGCTGTAATCTTCCGTCTGGGAGAACTGGGGCGTGGTGCACGGGCCCGGCACCGGGGAGCCAAAGTAGTCGGCGGCCACGCGCAGGCGCAGGCGGGTGTTCAGGGTCGTCGTCAGGGGCAGCCGCAGAATTCCGGAGTGCAGACGCTTGCTGTCGGAGCTGAAGACCAGCTCGGAGGTGGCATTAAAGGCGCCGTCGTTGTTGAGGTCCAGCCAGACGCGCACGTTCTCGTCGGCACTGGCGTTGGTACGCACGCTGAAGCTGTAATCGGTGCCCACGGCCAGCGTGGCGCTGAGCGTGCACGAATAATCCTTGTAGCCATCAATGGCGGCCGGCGTGGTGTTGTTGATGGTACCCAGCGTCACGTTCAGAATGCCCATGCCAATGCCGGGGGCATTGGGGTTGGAAGCCCGGCCGGGGGTGCAGTTGGCCCCTACCGGACATTGCTGGGCCCGCGCAGGCAGGCTGGTCAGTACCAGGAAAGCAGAAAGGAATAGGCCGTAAAGTGCTGGCGCTTGGCGCCGAAAGCGTAGAAGTTGCATCATAGGAAAGCGTGCCGGAGGGGAGGTATATTCTGTCCCTAAATGTAGCGACTAAATCCTATTCCTGAAGCATCCCTGCGCAACCATTCTACCTGCCCCGGCAATGGGGCAAAACGTGGCGCCTAAGGGGAAAAACGTAGTTTTGTGGCTTACCGCCCGGACCCCGGGCCCAGCACGTACTGGCACTGTAGCTTATGAAAGGAAAAGTTGTTCTCATTACCGGCGGCACGTCCGGCATTGGCCGGGCCTGCGCCGTCGTATTCGGGCAGGCCGGCGCGCGGGTTGTCGTCACGGGCCGCGACGAAGCCCGCCTGGCCGACACCGCCCGGGAGCTCACCCGCCTGGGTATCGACCACCTCACTTTGCAGGCCGACGTGGGCCGGGAGGAAGACTGCGAACGGGCCGTGGCGGCCACCATTACCGCTTTCGGCCGCCTGGATGTGCTGCTCAACAATGCCGGTATTTCCATGCGGGCCCGGTTTCAGGATGCCGACGTGGAGGTGATTCGGCGCCTGATGCAAACCAACTTCTTCGGCACCGTCTACGCCACCAAGTTTGCGCTGCCCCACATTCTGGCCGCCAAAGGCTCTGTCGTGGGTATTTCCAGCATTGCCGGCTACCGGGGCCTGCCGGGGCGCACAGGATATTCGGCATCCAAGTTTGCCATGCAGGGTTTTCTGGAGGCGTTGCGCACCGAGCTGCTGCCGCAGGGCGTGCACGTGCTGGTGGCCTGCCCGGGCTTCACGGCTTCCAACATTCGCCAGACGGCCCTGGCCGCCGATGGCTCGTCCCAGGGCGAGTCGCCGCGGGACGAGCAGAAAATGATGAGCAGTGCGGAAGTAGCCGGGCACCTGCTGCGCGCCGTGCAGCAGCGCCGCCGCGACCTGGTGCTCACCAGCCAGGGCAAGCTCACCGTGTTTCTGAACAAGTGGCTGCCCGGCCTCACCGACCGGCTGGTGCTCAGGCATTTCCAGAAGGAAGAAAACTCGCCGGTATAGAAGCTCCGGCTCCCCAA
The DNA here is from genome assembly GCF_039539525.1 of Hymenobacter algoricola. NCBI lineage: Bacteria > Pseudomonadati > Bacteroidota > Cytophagia > Cytophagales > Hymenobacteraceae > Hymenobacter > Hymenobacter algoricola. The sequence continues at coordinate 158,786 of NZ_BAABDH010000016.1, forward strand.
AGCTTGGCCGCCGGCAGCCGGACGGGTTCAGCCAGGCCTTGGGGAGCCAGAAGCCTTCCTTCCGGGCTGCGGGCCAAGCGTGGCGCTTCCCGCTACTGTACCAGTAGCAGGTCGTTGCGGCGAATGTAGGCGTCGCGGCCCCGCCACTGCACCCGGTACCAGATGTCTTGCTGGCCCTGCACCACCAGCCGGTCACCGGCCGTCGAAGTGGTGAGCCACGTGGCCCCGGCGCTGGGCCCCGCCATGAGGGCTACGTGCGGCCGGACCACCAGCCCCACCCGGTCGGGAAGCAGCAGGTTAAGGTACGCGCCGGTGAGTCCTATACATAGGCCATAAGTCAGCCACCAATGACGCGGGCGGCGCCGGCGCAGCAGCAGAAAGATGCCCCCGCCCACCGCGCCGGCCAGCAGCAGTTGCAGCCCCCGGTAATAGTAGCGCCAAAACGCAATGGTAAAGCTCTGGCGCCAGGAAGTGGTATAGCCCGTAAGCCGGTGGTTTTGGGCCAGCTCCGACGCCTTACGCCAGGTAGCGAGCCGGGGCTGGCGGGCGTGGGCCAGGCTCAGGTAATACAGGGCGGCCGGGTAATGGCCCAAGCCTTCCTGCACGTACGCCATTCGTAGAAGCAGCCGGGCCGATGCCTGGTGTTGCTGCCGGAGCGCCTGCTTATACCAGGGGTAGGAGGCTTCGTAGGCGCCTTTGGCAAACAGGGAGTCCGCCTTTTGCAGGGCGGGGTTAACATTTTGACTGGTAGCTTTTTGGGCCGTCAGCAGCAGGATAAAATAAAAAATGAGGTGTTTTTTCAACAAAACATTTGGTGCTTTAAGCGGGCTCTTCTACTTTTGCATCCGCAATCAGGGAATACAATTTCTGAACGCAATTAAACGATTCTGTAGCTCAGCTGGTAGAGCAGTACACTTTTAATGTACGGGTCCTGGGTTCGAATCCCAGCGGGATCACCAAAAACCCTCACTGCTTCATGTAGTGAGGGTTTTTTATTGAGCAATAAGGCTGCTGGCGCGCTTGGCAGAATTCCAGGGACAAGGCGGGCAACTAGGGGAATAAGTGCCAATGCTCGCCCGTAATGTCAGGGCATAGGCTGTCCCAGGCTGCGGCGGTGCGCATGGCCGAAAGCTCAGGAAGGCACCAGGGAAGCGGGTCGGGCTAGCGGCTGCCCGCCGGCGGCGCTCAGCGCACCCCTGTCACCCGAAACTCCACCCGGCGGTTGAGCTGGCGGGTTACTTCCCGCTCGTTGCTGGCCCGGGGCTCAGTACCGCCCAGCCCCCGGCCGCTGATGCGCGCGGCCGCCACGCCATGACCGACCAGGTAAGTCTTGACGGCTTCGACGCGCTGCTCGCTGAGCCCCAGGTTCTTGTCCGGGTTGCCGACGTTGTCGGTGTGGCCGCGCAGCTCAATGGTGAGTCCGGCGTTTTGCGTGAGCAGGGCCAGCAGCTGGTCGAGGGCGGGGAAGGAGGAAGGCAGCAGCACGGCTTGACCCTGGGCAAACTGGACCTTGTCGAGCGCGAGAGTGGTGCCCACCGCCAACGGGCGCAGGAGAATATCGTGGGCCGAAGCGCCGGAAAAAACCTGGTAGGTGCTGTCAGAAGCCAGATAGCCGGCCAGCTGCAGCTGCGCCGTCAGGGGCTGCCCGGGCGGCGTGGGTACGGTGAAGCCCGCCTGCTCCGTCAGCGGGATGGTGGTCAGGCGGCCGTTGGCGCGCAGGCGGAACTGCGCCCGGGGCAGCGGCTGCCGCGTCACGGCATCGAGCACCCGGCCGCGCCAGGCCGGCGCGCTGGCCGCCGGCAGAGCCGCCGCCACGGGCGGGGGCGGCCGCCGAAACAGGTTGCAGCCGGCCAGGTCGGTATAAACGCCGCCGCGCACCCGCGTAGCCCGGTGGCGAACCAGGTCTATTTCGTAAAGCGCTTTGGGGCCGGCCAGGTAGAGGCGGCGGCGGCCGGCGGCATCGTACTGGAGCAGCAGGTCGCTGTAGCCGCCTTTCTGGGGCAGTCCGTCGAGGGGCAGCAGGTCGGGGACGGGCTGGCGGGTGGCCAGGTTGATTTGCAGCAGGGCGCCGTCGGTGCTGTATACCTGCACCAGGGTGCCGGTTTCGTCGAAGCAGAAGTTGGCGTGGGTGCCTGCGCCCGCAAAGCCGATAGCCGCAAAGTACGGGGCCTGCCGCACCGGGTCGGCGGTCCACACCACGGTCACGGCATCATCGGCGGGACTGACCCGGACCAGCTGACTGGCATCGGCGGTGATGAAGTACAGGTCGCCGCGGGCGTCGGTGGCGGCGGCAATCCAGACGGTTTCAGGGCCCTGCGCCGGTAGTTGCCAGTGGGTGTAGCGGCCCTGGCGGATGGCCGGGTCGTAGCGGTACACGTACTCGGGCGCGTCGGTGGGAGCCTTGGTAACGGAGTACAGGCAGTTGTCGAAGCCCTTGGCCAGGGCGTAGGACTGAAAGGGCAGCGCCCGCCGGTGGATGGTGGGCGCCGCGCCGGGGTCGTTGGTCGAAAACTCGTGGATGGTCTGGCAGTCGTCCTGCCACTGGTCGCCGTCGAAGCGCAGGGCCGCAATGCCGTACATCTTGTCGTCGCAGGCCTGGTCGGGGTAGCGGCGGCTGGGCAGGCCTTTGCCGATCAGCACCAGCGACTCCACCAGCCGCCGGCCCTCGGTGGGGTAGCGCGGCTCCAGGGTGGTGGGGGCGCGGTATTCGAGGCGGTACTCGTAGCCATTGCGCCACAGCCGCCGCCCGACCACGCGGGCCGGGGCCGCCGGGGCGGCGGGGGCGTAGGTGTAGTCGTAGCGCGCCTCCTGGTAAGTGCCGGCATCCTGGGTGGTGAGGGCGAGGACCTGGGCCTGGGGCAGGCGGCTCAGGGTGCGCCGCAGCGTATCGGCCTGCCCGGCGGAGAGCTGGTTGAGGTCTTTGCGGGCGTCGGGCAGGGGACGGATGGTGAGCGTGACTACGGCCAGGGCCTGCCGCCACGAGGCGCCGACGTAAAACGTGGCGTCGGCGGGGTTGTCGGTTTGCTGCACCCACCAGCCGGGCGGATACGTGAGCCGGTAGCCCGCGCGGGCATCGGTGTAGGCCTGCCCGGCGGCTGGCGTCTGGGCCCGCAGCCCATTCCAGCATCCGGGCAGCAGCAGCAACAACACCAGCAAATACTTCATAGGCAGCAGGACGCAGAAACAGCGGTTCTCCAAAAGTACTCAGCCCGGCGCCACTTTCAGCGCCGGCGGCGCGCGCCGCCCGGCCATCGGCCCGCCCGGGATGCCGGAACCCGGGTTCCGGCGGGCCTCCGCGCCGCGCCGCGGGGCGGCGTCGTCAGCTGGCAGCGGGTGAGTTAAGGCCCGGGGCCCGCGGCTCTTCCTGTCCTTACGGAGTCAGGCCGTTACGCCCGCTGGGCGAAGCCGCTTTCTGCCGCGGGCCCGGGGCGGCTGCGGGTAAGGTGGCGACAACTCCGCCCCGTGGCCTCAGCCGCAGGGAGCAATGGGCGTCGATTTCAGCGCCTGCCGGGCCAGGCGCCAGTCGGGCATATACTGGTCCATCAGCCCCCAGAAGCGGGCGTTGTGCAGCCGCTCGTGCAGGTGCACCAGCTCGTGGACCACCACGTATTCCAGGCAGAACGGGGCGTGCTTGATCAGCTCCAGGTTCAGCCAGATGCGCTTTGCGCGGATGTTGCAGGTGCCCCAGCGGGTTTTCATCTGCTTCACGGCCCAGTCGTTTACCTGCACGCCCACTGCCGTTTCCCAGTGCGCGAGCAGCGGGGGCAGCTGCTCCTTCAGCCGGGCCCGATACCAGCTGCGCAACGCTTTTTCGCGCTGGATGCGGGTGCTGGTTTCGGGTAGGTACACGTCCAGGGTATCGTCCTCGCCCCGCACCACGCGGGCCGGGCCGGCCGCCGGGTGCACCCGCAGCCGGTGCGGCCGGCCCTGGTAGAAGTGCGTTTCGCCCGTGGCGTATTCCGGTACGGCGGGCGTGGCGCGCGCCCCAAACTGCTCCTGGTGCTTGCGGATCCAGGCGCGGCGCGTGGCTACAAACTCGCGGATGGCTGCCTCGGGCGTACGCAGCGGGGCCGCCACCCGCACGCGGCCGTCGGGGGCGTACACGGTGAGGCGCAGGCTGCGGATATTCTTGCGGACTAACTCGATGTGCAGGTCGTCGAACTGAAGCTGGGGCATGCGGAAAACGGGCTACCGGCGCGGCGGGCGGGGCCGTACCGGCAGCAAAAGTAACGCGCCGCGGCTGCGCCGCGAAACCGGGCCGGGGTTTAGCGGTGCCCCGCGCCCCGCTGGCCGCCGGCGGCCAAAGCCGGGGGGATGCGCCCGGCGCCGGGCCGGGCTGCACTGCCGGAACCGGCCGCCGGCGGCGGGTCACGCCCGGGGCGCCTTCCGGTCAGCAGCCGGTTTTCTACGTACGCCCTACCATCTGACCAACCTTGCCTGAGCTATGACTACGCATGCACCTCGCAAAACCCGGCGCCACCACCGGGATATTGTGGTTATCGGCGCCTCCGCCGGCGGCGTCACGGCGCTGCTGGCGCTGGTCAAAACCCTGCCGGCCGACTTTCCGGCCCCTATTTTCATTGTGCAGCACGTGGCGCCCGACTCGCCCAGCATTCTGCCCCAGCTGCTCAGCTCGGCCTCGGCCCTCAAGGCGCGCCACCCGCAGAACGGCGAAACCGTTGAGTCCGGCGTTATCTACGTGGCCAAGCCCGATCATCACCTGCTCGTCGAAGGCAGCAAGGTGCTGGTGACGCGGGGCCCGAAAGAAAACCGCTTCCGGCCGTCCATCGACGCGCTGTTTCGCTCGGCCGCCTACACCTACGGCTCGCGCGTGATTGGCGTGGTGCTTACGGGCTACCTCGATGACGGCACCTCCGGCCTGTGGTCGGTGCAGCGCATGGGCGGGCTGACCATCGTGCAGGACCCGCAGGATGCCGAGCAGCCGTCGATGCCCACCAACGCGCTGGAGTTCGTGGAGGCCGACCACCTGGTGCCCCTGGCCGAGCTCGGGACGCTGCTCGTGCGCCTGACCACGGAGTGGGCCCCGGCCAAGCGCCGCCTGCCCGCCGCGCAGCTCGACCTGCTCCAGATTGAGCTGACCATTGCCAAGCAGGGCGGGGGATTCGAGCTGGGCATTATCGAGAAAGGCCTGCTGACGCCCTTTACCTGCCCCGACTGCCACGGCGCCCTCACTCAGCTCATTGAGGGCAAGCTGCTGCGCTACCGTTGCCATACCGGGCACGCCTACACCGTCAGCTCCCTGCTGAGCGAACTCACCACGTCGGTGGAAAGCCTGCTCTACCAGTCCATGCGCGGGCTCGAAGAAACCAAGATGCTGCTCCACAACATCGGCATGCAGTTCAGCCTGCACCACCAGGGCGACGTGGCCGACCTGTTTTTTCGCAAAGCCGACGAAACCGGCCAGCAGGCCCGCGTGGTGCACGACTCCATCCTCAAGCAGGAAGCCCTCAGCGGCGACCTGCAGTTCGAAAAAAGCAAGTTTGACTAACGGCTGACTGGTCTGCTTTCCGCGGGCGAAATGACTACCTTCCCCAATCCGGCCGCTGCCGACTCCCTATTGCCAACGCCATGATCCTTTCTGCTTCCCCAGACGGCCGCCTCGCTTCCGTGGTTCACCGCCACGTCGATGCGTTGCTGCGCGACTCGCCGGCCTGTCTGGCCAGTCTGTCGGGGGCTGACCACATGGTCACGGTGACCAACCAGCTTTTCCGGCGGCTGTTCGGCGACCGTACCCTGGTGGGGCTGTCCCTGCGCGAGGCGCTGCCCGAGCTGCTGCCCCAGCCCTTTTTTGAGCTGCTCGACGCGGTGTACGCCACCGGCAACGTGTACCACGGCCGTGAGGAAGTTGCGTTCCACGACGCCCGCCGGCCGGGCCCGCGCGGGCCGGTGCACTTCACCTTCATTGCCCAGGCCGTCCGCGACGCCACGGGCACAGTGACGGGCCTGCTGCTGTTTGCCTACGACGTCAGTGCCCACCAGCAGGCCCGGCAACAGGTGGCCGCCAAGGCGGGGCCGCCGCATACTACCGACGAGCTGGAGCTGGCCAATCTGGAGCTGGACACCACCAACCTACAGCTGGCCACCACCATGGAAGTGCTGTCGGTGGCCAACGCGGAGCTGGACGCCATCAACGACCAGCTCATGGAGAGCAACCAGCAGCTGGAGCGGGCCAACGCGCAGCTGCGGGCCACCAACGACGATATCCGCTCCCACGTCAACGAGCTGCATAGTACCCAAGAGGCCCTGCGCACGCTCAACCGCCACCTGGAAGCCCGCGTGGCCGAGCGCACCGGCCAGCTGCAGGCGGCCTTGCACGAGTCGGAACAGCAGCGGGCCACCATTGCGGCCGTTTTCGAGCAGACCCCGGCCGCCATGTGCCTGCTGCGCGGGCCGGAGCATCGGTTTGCCTACGTCAACGACAGCTACCAGGCGCTCTACCCCACCCGGGAGCTGCGCGGCCTCCCGCTGGCGCAGGCGCTGCCCGAAATTGAAAACCAGGGCTTTATTGCGCTGCTGGACCAGGTGTATGCCACCGGCCAACCCTACCACGGGCAGGAAGTGCCGCTGGCCGACATCGGCCCGCACGGTCCGCGGCAGCGGTTCTTCGATTTCACCTACCAAGCCTTTCGCGAAAACGGCACGGTGGTGGGCGTGGCCGTGTCCGCCTACGACGTGACCGAGCAGGTGCGGGTGCGCGAGCAGGTGGCCGTGGCCATTTTCCGCGGGCCGCGCTACGTGATTGAGCTGGCCAACCCGGCCGTGTGCGCCATCTGGGGCCGCACCGCCGAGCAGGTGCTCGGCAAGCCGCTGTTTGAGGCCCTGCCCGAAGCCGCCGGGCAGGGCTTTGAGCAGCAACTCGACGGCGTGCTGGCCACCGGCGTGCCCTACGTAGCCACCGAGCTGCCCTCCACGTTCAGCCGCGGCGGCCAGCTCGACACCGTGTACTGGAATTTCGTGTACCAGCCCCTGGTCGATGATGAAGGCCTGCGGACCGGGATTTCCGTGGTGGCCACCGACGTGAGCGAGCAGGTCCGGGCCCGGCGGCAGCTCGAGCAGCTCGGTCAGGAGCTGGCTATAGCCTATGCCAGCCTGCAGGTGGCCCACGTCGACACGGAGCTGGCCAACGCCGCCCTGAGCACCCACAACCACCGCCTCACCCGCACCAATGCCGACCTCGACAGCTTCGTGTACGCGGCCAGCCACGACCTGAAGCTGCCGGTGCTCAACCTGGCCGGGCTCTTCGAGGAGCTGCGCCGCGGCGTCACCTTTACCGACCCCGCCGAGGAGCAGATTCTGGTGCCCTTGTTTGAGGACTCCCTGCGCCAGCTCACCACCACCCTCGAAGACCTGGCCGCCCTGGGGCAGCTGCAACAGGCGGCCCTGGCCCTGGCCGAACCCCTGGCGCTGGAGGAAATAGTGGAGGACGTGTTGCAGGTGCTCGAACCCCAGGTGCGGGCCGCCCGTGCCCACGTTACCGTCGATTTCGCCGCCCGGCCCGTGCTGTCCTACCCGCGCGCGACTTTGCGCACCATCGTGCTGAACCTGCTCAGCAACGCCCTCAAGTATGCCGACCCTGCCCGCCCGGCCCGGATTCACGTGTCGCTCTGGCTGGCCGATGGCGAGCCGGTGCTCTGGGTGCGCGACAATGGCCTGGGCTTTGACGCGGCGGCCCACGGCCCGGAGCTCTTTCAACTGTTCCGCCGCTTCCACGACCATACCGAAGGCACGGGCGTGGGCCTCTACCTCATCAACCGCCTCGTGCAGGCCAACGGCGGCCACATCGAGGTAGAGAGCAGCGTGGGCGTCGGGGCCACCTTCCGCGTGTACCTCGGCCAGCCGCCGCAGCCTTGACGTCAACGCTGCTGGCTCAGGCCGGCTGGTGGGCCGGGTAAGTAGCTGGCGCCGCGTCGGCTTCTGTGCGGCGTTTCGTGTTGCACAGAGTACGGTTTGTTTACCGGCCGGCCGGGGCCCTGGCCGGACCTTTGCCGGGCATTCGTCGTTACCAGCCGCGGGGAGCCCCCTGCGCCCCCAAACCCTCTCGCCATGTCCCTCACCGATTTTCGCACCCTCGGCTGCTCCGGCCTCGTCGTCAGCCCGCTTGGGCACCATAACCTTCGGTACCCCGCGCTGGGGCTCGGCAGATGACGTGTCGCAGGCCGTATTCGATGCCTGCGTAGCGGTCGGCGGCAACTTCATCGATACCGCCGATGTGTACTCGGGGGGGCAGAGTGAGCTGATGCTGGGCGGCTACGTGGCCCGGCAGAAGCTCCGCGACCAGCTGGTGCTGGCCACCAAGTTCGGGTTCAACGCCAGCCCGGCAACCCGCACGCCGGCGGCAACGGCCGCAAAAACGTTTACCGGGCGCTGGAAGGCTCGTTGCGCCGCCTCCAGACCGATTACGTGGACCTGTACTGGCTGCACGTGTGGGACATGGTGATGCCCGTGGAGGAAGTGCTGCAAACCCTGGGCGACCTGGTGCGGGCATGTCGGAAAATCCGCTACTTCGGCTTTTCCGACATGCCCGCCTGGTACGCCACCAAGGCGGCCACCCTGGCCGCGGCGCACAGCGTGCCCGGCCCCGTGGCCATGCAGGTAGAATATTCGCTGGTGGAGCGCAACCCCGAGCGGGAACACGTGGCCGCCGCCCGGGAGTGCGGCCTGGGCATTCTGCCGTGGAGCCCGCTGGCCGGCGGCTTCCTGGCCGGCGCGTATGAGCGCGCGGGCTCCGGCACCCAGCCCGCCCACGGCGCAGGCCGGCTGAGCGGCGCCAACCCGTTCTCGGGACCCTTTACCAAGTTTACGGAGCGCAACTGGGCCATTCTTGAAGCCCTGCGGAGCGTGGCCGCGCAGCTCGGCCGGCCGCTGGCGCAGGTGGCGCTGGCCTAGACGGCGCAGCAGCCGGGCATCACGGCGCCCATCGTGGGGGCCAGTCGGCCCGAACAGCTTCAGGATACTATGGCCGCCCTCACCATCCGCTTCAGTCCCGAGCAGACCCAGGCCCTGGACCAGGCCAGCGTACCGGGGCTGGGCTTCTTTTCGCCCGGCCTGCGCCGCGTGGTGTTCGGGGGCGCCGCGGTGGAGGGCTGGCGCTAGCCAAGCCCTTGCCGGTGAGCTGCCGGCTCATTCCCGGCCGTACTACCCAACGCTCAGGGGGCCGCAAGCCGGCGCCCTGCCGCCCGCGCGGCCGTCACTCCCGACCACCTCCGCTTACCCCCAAACCCGGCCCGCCGTCACAGCGGGCCGGGTTTGTTCGGGTGGCACGCCGGCCCCCGGTTTGCTGGGAAATCTCCTCCGTCAGAATCCTGCGGCCCTGCCCCTTGCCGGGCTCCGGCTCAACGATGGCGAAGAAAGCCCGTATTGCTTTCTACACTCTGTGTAAGGCTATGCCACTACCTCCCGAATCAGCCCCCGCTCTGCACGCCGGCGACCTTGCCCCCAACGGCGTGCTGCCCGACGGCTCCCACCTCTTGGAGCTGCGGGGCCGGCCCGTTATCCTGGCTTTTGCTCCCGAGGAGTGGAACCCCACGCACGCCCACCAAAGCGAGCTTTTTGCGCGCCTGTCGCGGGAGTTTGGCCACGGGGCCGCCTTTGTTGATACGGCTACCGACGAGTGGCACTCCCTCGACTGCCGCGGAGAGCTGGCCGCTCAGTTCGGCGTTACGGGGCAGCGGGCCTTGTTCCTGCTCGATGAGCACGGCGTGGTACGCTGGAAAACCGTGGTTGAGTCGGGCCAGGACCTGCGCTCTGGTCAGGTGCTGGCGGCGCTGGAAGCCCTCCAGCCGGCGGCGTCCGGCGGCGCCCGGGCCGGGGCCGGCGCACTCTCCCGGCGCACGTTCGTCACAGCTACCCTGGCCGCCGCCGCGCTGCTCCTGCTGCCGGGCTGCAGCCCCGACTCCTCTACGAAAAACGGTAAGGATGCGGCCCCCGAGGCCCCTGTCGGTAGCAACGACCTGCTGGCGGTGACGCTCAGCATCAACGGCAAGCCCCATCGTCTGCAAATTGACGCGCGGGTGGCTCTGCTCGATGCCCTGCGCGAAAACCTGCACCTTACCGGCACGAAAAAAGGCTGTGACCACGGCCAGTGCGGCGCCTGCACCGTGCACCTCGACGGGCAGAGCATCCTCTCGTGCCTGACGCTCGCCGTGATGGTTCAGGGCCAGGAAATCACCACCATCGAAGGGCTGGCCACCGGACCCGCGCTGCACCCGGTGCAGGCGGCCTTCCTGAAGCACGACGCTTTTCAGTGCGGCTACTGCACGCCCGGCCAGATCATGGCGGCAACGGCCCTGTTGCGGGACCAGCCGACGCGCCTTGGCTCGGCCGTCGAAATCCGCGAGGCCATGAGCGGCAACCTGTGCCGCTGCGCGGCCTACCCCAATATCATTGCCGCCATCCAGGAAGTCCAACGCGGGTAACGCCACTGCCTATGCATCCCTTTCAGTATCAGCGCCCCACCAGTCCCGCCCCGGCCGTAGCCACCGTCGCCAAGAATCCCGGCGCCACCTTCATTGCCGGCGGCACCTCCCACCTCGACCTGATGAAGGAAGGCGTGTACCGCCCTACGCTGCTGGTCGACGTATCGGGGCTGCCGCTGAAGCAGATTGTCGATTTCGAGGGGGGCGTGCGCATCGGCGCGGGCGTCTCCAATACGGCCGCGGCCTATTACCCCGCCATCCAGCAGCGCTATCCGGCCGTTAGTGAGGCCCTGCTGGCGGGGGCCTCGGTGCAGATTCGCAATATGGCCTCCATGGCGGGCAATCCGCTGCAGCGCACCCGCTGCCCATATTTTCGCGACCTCACGCAGGTCTGCAACAAGCGCACGCCGGGCAGCGGCTGTGCGGCCCTGGGCGGCTACAACCACGTCCATGCCCTGTTCGGTGCTTCGGCGGCCTGCGTCGCCACCCACCCCAGCGACCTGGCCGTAGCCCTGGCGGCCCTCGATGCCCGCGTGCAGACAACCGGCCCGCGCGGGCCGCGCACCATCGCCTTTCCCGAGCTGCACCGCCTGCCGGGCGACACTCCCCACCTCGACACGGTGCTGGAGCACGGGGAGCTGATTACCGCCATCGACCTGCCCGCTTTCGACGGCCGCTCCCACTACCTCAAAGTGCGGGAGCGGGCCTCCTATGCCTTCGCGCTGGTATCGTGCGCCGTGGCACTGGAGATGGATGGCCCCCGGATCCGCCGGGCCCGGGTCGCGCTGGGCGGGGTGGCGCACAAGCCCTGGCGCGTGGGCCCCGCCGAAGCCCTGCTCGCGGGCCAGCCGCCCTCCGAGAAGCTGTTCCGGGCCGCGGCGGCCGCCGCTTTTGCCGCCGCAAAACCGCTTGCGCACAACGCCTACAAAATTCCGATGGGCCGCAACCTGATGGTTCGGGCCCTGCTCGAAACCAGCGGCCTGCAGCCGCTGCAAGGCCCGGCCGGTACGGCCTTCGCGGCCAGCGTGGGCGGCATGGCCGGCCGGCTGGCCACTCCCCGCTAACTACCTTACTGTGTATCCTATGCTGACGCAAGCCACTGGAAAACCACTCGACCGGGTCGACGGACGCCTTAAAGTTACCGGCGCCGCGCGCTACACCGCCGAGTGGGACGTGCCGGGCCTGGCCTACGGCGCCGTGGTGGAGAGTGCCGTAGCCCACGGCGTGGTAAGCGCCCTGGACGTGCGGGCGGCGCGGCAGGCCCCCGGCGTGCTGGCGGTGATGACCCACGAAAACGCGCCCCGCCTGCAGCCTATTCCCGCGAAGGTGGGCGAAACGCAGTTTCGCGGCGAAGGCGGCATCACCGAGACGCGGCAGCCGCTGCAGACTGCCGCCATTGAGTATGCCGGCCAGCCGCTGGCCGTGGTAGTAGCCGACACCCACGAGCGGGCCCGGCACGCCGCTTCGCTGGTGCGCGTGACCTACGAAACCCGGGCTCCGCAGCTGGCTATGGCCACGGCCAGCCGCCAGACCCTGCCCGAGTCTTTTTTGGGCAATGAGGAAGAGAAGCTGCAGGTAACCGTCGGCGACCCGGCCGCGGCGCTGGCGGCGGCCCCGGTGCGGCTGGAGCGGGTGTACGAATCGGCCATTACCCACCACAATCCCATCGAGCCGCTGGCTACCATTGCCCGGTGGGAAAAACGGGCCGGGGCCGACTTTCTCACGCTTTACGACACGACGCGCGGGCTCGAAGTTTTGCAGCAGGTCATGGCCACGTCTTTGGGCCTGCCCAGGGAAAGCGTGCACGTCATCTGCCCGTTTGTCGGTGGGGCCTTCGGGGCCAAGGGCTGGCTGTATGCCCCGCCGCTGCTCACGGCCATGGCGGCCCGGCTGGTGGGCAAGCCGGTGAAGATCGAGTGGCGGCGGCAGGATATGTTTGCCGTGGCCGGCCAGCGCGCCGCCACCCGGCAAACCCTTGCTCTGGGCGCCACGCGCGACGGTAAAATTACCGCGCTGCGGCACGACACGCAGACCCACTCCTCGGTTTCGAGCGGCTTTACCGAGCCCTGCGCCCGGGTGACGCGCATGCTGTACGCCGTGCCCAACATCGGCTTTGCCCACCAGCTGGCCCACCTGCACCTGCCCTCGCCCTGCCCCATGCGCGGGCCGGGAGAAACCGTGGGCGGCTGGGCTTTGGAGTGCGCCATTGACGAGCTGGCGGCCGAGCTGAACCTGGACCCGGTAGAGCTGCGGCTGCGCAACTACGCCGACAAGAACCCCGAAACCGGCAAGCCCTGGTCGAGCAAGCAGCTGCGGCAGTGCTACGCCCGCGGCAAGGAGCTCATTGGCTGGGACGCCCGCAACCCCCGGCCGCGCTCCATGCGCGAGGGCAACACCCTGATCGGCTACGGCATGGCCACCACCATGTACCCGGCGGGCCGGCGCGAGGCCCAGGCCCGGGCCACGATCTTCGCCGACGGCCGCGCGCTGGTGCAGAATGCGACCCACGAGCTGGGCAACGGCGCCTACACCATCTTCCGGCAGATCAGCGCCGACGCGCTGGCGCTGCCCATCGAGCGGGTGCGGTTTGAGCTCGGCGACTCGGCCCTGCCCTCAGCGCCCACCACCGGCGGCTCCACCACCACGGCTACGGTAGGACCAGCCGCGCAGCAGGCCGCCCGGACCGTGCTGGGCGCGCTCAAGCGCCTGGCGGCCAGCGACGCGCAGTCGCCGCTGTTCGGGGCCGCGGCGGCGGCCATCGACGCGCGCGAAGGACGCCTGGTGCTCAGGGCGAATCCCGCCAAGGGTGAGGAGTACGGCGCGATTCTGCGCCGGGCCAAGCTGCCGTCCATCGTGGCCACGGATGGGGCCAAGCCGGGGGAGGAGCGCCAGAAGTACTCGTTTTACTCGTTCGGGGCGGTGTTTGCGCAGGTGCGGGTGGATGAGGCCAGCGGCGTGATTCGGGTAGCCCGGCTGTGCGCGGTCTACGACGTGGGCCGGCTGATGAACCCCAAAACGGCGCACTCGCAGATTATCGGCGGCATGGCCATGGGCGTGGGCGCCACGCTGATGGAAGCCACCCGCTACGACTCCCGCAACGGCCGCGCCGTGGTGCGCAACCTGGCCGATTACCACGTGCCCAGCATGGCCGACACCCCGGATATTACCGTGGAGTGGCTCAACATTCCCGACCCGCACATCAGTGAGCTGGGCGCGCGCGGCATCGGGGAAATTGGCTGCGTGGGGACGCCGGCGGCCATTACCAATGCCGTGTTCCACGCCACCGGCCGGCGCCTGCGCTCCTTGCCGCTCACCCCCGATAAGCTGGTGCAGGGCTAGGCGGGCAGCAAACCGGCCCCGCTGCCAGTACCCTTTACCCACGAACCTGTCCAACCAAAACCTTAAGTAGCTACCTATGAAAGAGGAAAATAAAATCAGCCGGCGCAAAGTATTGGGTGGGCTGGGAGCCGGGCTGGCCGCGGCGGCCATTGCGCCGGTTCTGACGGTTGAAGGTGCCTCGGCGCCCGTGGCCGCGGTAGCCGCGGGGCTGGAAGACCCCACCACGAAATACGCCCGCCCACCGTTCAAAAGCCAGTCGCAGCCCTGGCCGGGGCTGGCCAGCCAGATGGACCCGCGGCCCGACCACGGTGAAACCAGCTACAAGGGCACGGGCCGCCTGCTGGGCCGCAAGGCCCTCATTACCGGCGGCGACTCGGGCATGGGCCGGGCCGCGGCCATTGCCTACGCCCGGGAAGGGGCCGACGTGGCCATCAACTACCTGCCGGCCGAGGAGGCGGATGCCAAGGAGGTTATTGCCCTGATTAAGAAGGAAGGCCGCAAAGCCCTGGCCATTCCGGGTGATTTGCGCGACGAGGCCTTCTGCCAGCGGCTGGTGGCCGAGGCCGTGCGCGGCCTCGGCGGCCTCGATATCCTGGTCAACAACGCCGCCCGGCAGCAGCAGCACGCATCGATCCTGGACATCTCTTCCGAGCAGTTCGACTGGACGATGAAGACCAACATCTACGCGCCCTTCTGGCTGACCAAGGCGGCCCTGCCGCACCTGAAGCCGGGCTCGGCCATCATCAGCACCACCTCGGAGCAGGCCTACGACCCGTCGGCCAACCTGCACGACTACGCCATGACCAAGGCGGCCAACATGAGCTACGTAAAGTCGTTGGCCAAGCAGTTGGGGCCGAAAGGCATCCGGGTGAACGGCGTAGCCCCGGGCCCCATCTGGACGCCGCTGCAGGTCAGCGGCGGCGCCACCCAGGAGAAGCTGCAGCAGTTTGGCGGCGACACGCCGCTGGGCCGACCCGGCCAGCCGGTGGAGCTGGCCTCCATCTACGTACAGCTTGCGGCCAGCGACGCCAGCTACGCCAACGGCCAGGTATACGGCGCTGCGGGCGGCAACGGGCAGCCCTAAGCCCGCCGCCGCATTGAGGACGGCAGCCTCGTTTTCCGGCTTCTGCCGAGGCCCCGCTGCGGGCAGTACCTGCGTCCCGGCTCGGCTGCTGTTCGCCCCCGGGCTTTGGCAGATGCTGCTTAGCCCGCCCGCAACCAGGAAATGGGAGCGGGGTAATAGAATGTCGACAGATTCCCGTTGCTGTCTGGCCATCGAATAGTTTCTGCGGCCTCGGCTACGCCAGGCCCCGGCCCGGCCACGAAGCTGAGCTGGTATTCATGCTTCCCGCCTCTGGTAGCGGCGGCCGCCCTGGTTACCGCATTTGTTTACCCATAACACCCCATGCTATGACCCCCGCCCTGTTCCTGCTTCTCCTGCTGCTGCTGCCGGCAGCTGCTGCCCGTCGCCCCGCATCGGCAGCCGCCTACGATCTGCTGCACCCGGCCATGACGTATCGGATGCCCACTGCCCTGCGGGAACTCTCGGGCATCTGCGTGCTGCCCAAGCAGCGCGTGGCCTGCGTGGAAGACCAGACCGGCACCATCTACGTCTACAACCTGAGCACCCGCCGCATCGAGCAAACCATTCCCTTCGGCCCCCAAGGCGACTACGAGGATGTGGCGCAGATAGGCCAGGACTGGTTTGTGCTGCGCAGCGACGGGACCCTGTTCAAGCGCAGCGCCGGCCGCACCACCACCTACGCCACCGGCCTGGACCAGGCCAACGAGCCCGAGGGGCTGGCGTATAATGCCGCCGGCAAAGCGTTGCTGGTGGCCTGCAAAGGCGCCGCCGGCGTGGGCAGCCCCGACCAGCTGCGGGCCGTATACCGCCTCGACCCCGGTACTTTCCGGCACGGCCTCAAGCCCGCCTACGTGCTGAACGTGGCTCAGCTCACGGCCGCCAACGTCGCCGTCAACCGCTTTGCGCCTTCGGCCGTGGCCGTGCATCCCAAAACCGGGCACGTGTTTGTGGCCGCTGCCAGTGGCAATGCCCTGGTAGAGCTGGATGCTCAGGGGCGGGTGCTGCACGTGGAGAAGCTGCCCCGCAATCTGTTTCCCCAACCCGAGGGCCTGTCGTTTGCCCCCAACGGCGACCTGTATATTTCCAGCGAAGCCGGCAATACCAAGACGGCCCTGATTCAGGTGTTTACGTTTCGGGCCACTCCGTAGGGATTGGCAGTGGCCCGCCTGTTGCTTCCCGCGGGCCATTTCGGCCACTGGCAGCGCCCATCCCGGACTCTGCCACCACAGCCGGAGGTAAAGAAAGAGCGCCCAAAGCTCTTCGCGCCCGCTGCTCCTGTTGCTGACCGGGCTGACCGGGCTGACCGGGCTGGCTGGGCCGGCCGCCGCCGGCAGGCTGATTCGGGGAGTACAGCCGTGGGCGTGAGCGGTGACAGCAGTCTGACCTGCAGCCTGCTGTCACCGCTTTATTTTCTGCTGTGTCCCTTCCAGCTGCCTGGCCGGCCAGGCAGCCGGCTTGGTGTGGGCACTGCCGGCGCTGCTGGACCGATGCAGCCCGCACAGAATTGCTTCAGAAACCGGCCCTAACCTTGTGCATATTCCCGCTTCCTGCCAGAATTTAAGGCCCCACCGCGAAAGGGAATACCAAAACAAAAGCCCGGGCTGCCCCGCGGCGGCTGATTGCACCCCATTCTTCAGCCGGCCCGCAAGCAGTACCCCGGCGTTTTTGCTGCCCCAACCCAGTTGCCGTGCCCGTATCCCCCCAGCATCATATTCCCCCGCTTTTCCTGGCCGCGCCACGCCGCTGGCGCCCCATCTGGCTGCTGCCCCTGCTGCTGGCGGGCTGCATGAGCACTAAACCTACGTATACCCGCGAGCATGTAGCCCGGCGCCTGAACGCCCGGGCCGGCTACGCGCTGGGCGCGGCCCGCCCGGCCAACGCCCCGGCGCCTGCGCTGCCCAACCTGCAGGACGGCCTGAGCGAGGACGAAACCGTGAGCCTGGCCCTGACGCGCAACCCCGCCTTTCAGGCCGACCTGAGCGCGCTGGCCCTGGCCCAGGCCGACCTGCAGGACGCCGGCCTGCTGGCCAACCCCGTGCTGACGGGCGTGACGGCCTACGGCACATCCCCCGTCTTTCTGGCCTTGAACTTTGCCTCCGACCTGCTCTGGCAGCGCCCCGGCCGGGTAGGAGCCGCCCAGCTCGAAACTCAGCGCGTGGCCGAAAGCCTGGTGACCCGCGGCCTGCTCGTGGGCCGCGACGCCCAGGTGTCCTACACCGACATCACCCTGGCCGATGAGCGGCTGCGCATTGCCCGCGAGGCCATCACCATGCGGGCCGAGGTGGCGCGTATCGTGCGGGCCCGCTACCGCGTGGGCGAGGCCAGCGAGCTGGAAACCGTGGCCCCCAGCGCCGACTCGCTCCGGGCCGTAGATGACTACTACCGGGCCCGCCGCGACGTCCAGATTGCCCGCCTGCGCCTGTTTGCCACCCTGGGGCTGGACTCGGTGAATGCCGATTCTGTCCGCTTCGCCATGACTGCTTCAGCCGCCACACCCACAGTGCCGCCGCTGCGCACGCTGCTGGATTCAGCTTACGCGGCCCGCCCGGACCTGTGGGCCGCCCGCATCGGTATTGAAGGCATCGGCAAGCGGCTGAAGTGGGAGCGGAGCCGGGTGTTCTCGTTCGTGCTTTCGCTCAACGCCCGCCTGAACGACCCCAACCCCGTGCACCTGGCGCCGGGGGCGGCCATCGGCCTGCCCATCTTCAACCGCAACCAGGGCCGTATCTCGCGGGTGAAAGCCGAGCTGGAACAGGCCTCCTGGCAGTATCTGGCCCTGCGCCAGACCGTGAACCTCGACGTGCGCGAGGCCTACGCCCAGTACGAGCAGGCCACCCAGAGCGTGGCGCTGTGGGAGCGCAGCTACCTGCCCAGCCTGAGCGACGCGCTGCGCCGCTCCACCAACGCCTTCATCAACGGCGACTTTCCCTACGTGCAGGTGGCCGAAACCACCCGGCAGCTGCTCGACGCCCGCCAGCGCGCCGCCGACGCCCGCGCCGACCAGCGCCGCGCCCTGGCCCGGCTGCGCTACGCGGTGGGCGGCCGGTTTTAACTCTCCTTAGCCTTCCCACTATGTTAGTATCGAACTTACTCGTCGCCTCCCGTTGTCTGGCGCTGGTCGGGCTGCTCAGCGGCGCGGCCTGCTGTGGCAAAGCCGAAAAGCCCAAGGCCATCAGCGCCGCCGAGGTCGGGAACCCGGTCAAGGAGTCGGACCTGACCACCGTAACCATCACGCCCGAGGCGGAGAAGCGCCTGGGCATCAAAACCGTGGCCATCAAAACCGACAACGTGCGGGCCACCCGCGAAGTGGGCGGCGAAATCCAGGCCGTGCCGGGTCAGGCTATTACCATCGTGGCGCCGGTGCAGGGTACGCTGCGCGGTGGGGCCGGCATTACGGCTGGCCAGCGTGTGCGCCAGGGCCAGACGCTCTACCAGCTGGTGCCGCTGCCCGCCGAGCGCGACCTGCTGACCCTCGACCAGGGCATGGCCCAGTCGCGCACCCAGCTGCAGGTGGCCCAGGCCCGCCTGCGCCGGGCCGAGGAGCTGCTGGCCGACCGCGCCGGCAGCGTGCGGGCCCGCGACGACGCCCGCGCCGACGTAGCCCTGGCCCAGCGCGCCCTGGCCGATGCCCGCGCCCGGCAGGGCGCCCTGAACGGCAATACCGGCGGGGGCCAGGCCCTGCCCATCAAAGCGCCGCTGAGCGGGGTGGTGCAGCGCGTGACGGTGGCCCCCGGCTCGCTGGTAACGGCCAATACGGTCCTGGTGGAACTGGCCGCGCTCAATAAGGTATGGGTGCGCGTTCCGCTGTTCGTGGGTGATCTGCGCCGCCTGAGCAAGCAGGCCGTGACCGTACGCCCGCTGAACGGTGGGGCCTCACGCCAAGGCCAGCCGGTCGAAGCGCCCTTGCTCGGTGCCACCGCCGGCACGGGCACGGCCGACGTGTTCTACGAAATCGACAACGCCGACGAGGCCTTCCGCCCCGGCGAGCGGGTGGCCGTGGATGTAGCCCTGGGCAATGCTGCCCCCGGCGCTACCAACGGCGCCACGGGTGCCCCGACCAGCACTGCCGCCCTGACGGTACCGGCCGCAGCCCTGCTCTACGACGCCACGGGCGGGCAGTGGGTGTACGTACGCACCGCGCCCCGGCAGTACACCCGCCAGCGGGTGGAAGTGCAGCGGGCGGTGGGCGACCAAATCGTCATCTCCCGGGGCGTGAAAGCCGGCGCGGAAGTCGTCACCGACGGCGCGGCGGAATTATTTGGAACTGAATTTGGCGGTAGCCACTAAGCAATGAAGTGGATAATTGAATCGGCGCTGCGGCTGCGGCTGGTGGTGGTGGTGCTCTTCGGGGTGCTGCTGGTGGCGGGGCTGCAGGTGGTGCGCAACACGCCGCTGGACGTATTTCCGGAGTTTGCACCGCCCTACGTGGAGGTGCAGACCGAGGCGCCCGGCCTGAGCACGGCCGAGGTGGAAGCCCTGGTGAGCGTGCCGCTGGAAAACGCCCTGAACGGCACGCCCGAGGTCAAGAAAATCCGCTCCAAGTCGGTGCTGGGGCTCTCGTCGGTGGTGCTGTACTTCCCCCAGGGCGTCGACATCAACAATGCCCGGCAGGCGGTGCAGGAGCGGCTGGCCCGGGTGGCGCCCACGCTGCCCGGCGTGGCCCGGCCGCCCGTCATGCTGTCCCCGCTGTCGTCCACGAGCCGGGTGCTGAAAATCGGCATTACGTCGGACAGCCTCACGCAGGTGGAAATGACGACGCTGGCCCGCTGGAGTATCCGTCCGCGCCTGATGGCCGTGCCCGGCGTGGCCAACGTGGCCATCTGGGGCCAGCGCGACCGGCAGCTGCAGGTGCTGGTGAACCCCGAGCAGCTCCGCACTCTGGGCCTGACCCTGGCCGAAGTGGAGAAGGCCGCGGCCGACGCTACCACGCTGGCCGGCGGCGGCTTCATTGACTCGCCCAACCAGCGCCTGGCCGTGTCGCAAAGCGCCGCCATCCAGTCGGCCGCCGACCTGGCCCAGATGCCCGTGGCCTT
This sequence comes from Hymenobacter algoricola, assembly GCF_039539525.1. Taxonomy (NCBI): domain Bacteria; kingdom Pseudomonadati; phylum Bacteroidota; class Cytophagia; order Cytophagales; family Hymenobacteraceae; genus Hymenobacter; species Hymenobacter algoricola. Next base: position 178,678 of record NZ_BAABDH010000016.1, read on the forward strand.
CCGCAACGGCGTGAGTCTGAAGCTGGGCGAAGTGGCACAGGTGGTGGAGGGCTTCCCCGCACCCATCGGCGATGCCGTCATCAACGACGTCCCTGGCCTGCTGCTCATCGTGGAAAAGCAGCCCGGCGCCAATACCCTGGACGTGACCCGGCAGGTGGAAGCCGCCCTGAACGCCATGCGCCCCGGCTTGAAAGGGCTGGAAATCGACTCGACCATCTTCCGGCCCGCGACGTTTATTGAGATGTCGCTGGCCAACCTGAACAAGTCCCTGCTCATCGGCTGCGTGCTGGTGGTGCTGGTGCTGCTGTTCTTTCTCTACGAGTGGCGCACGGCCCTTATCAGCGCCCTGGCCCTGCCGACTTCCCTCATTGCGGCGGCGCTGGCGTTGCGCTACTCCGGCAAAACCATTGATACCATGGTGCTGGCCGGCCTCATCATTGCCCTGGGCGAGGTGGTCGACGACGCCATCATCGACGTGGAAAACATCATGCGCCGGCTGCGGCTCAACCACGCGGCCGGCTCGCCCAAAACGGCGTTTGCGGTGGTATACGAGGCCAGCATGGAAGTGCGCTCGGCCGTGATTTACGGCTCGGTTATCGTGGCCCTGGTGCTGCTGCCCATCTTTTTGCTGCCGGGTTTGTCGGGGGCATTTTTCCAGCCCCTGGCCTTTGCCTACGTGCTGGCTATTCTGGCCTCGCTGTTCGTGGCCCTCACGCTGACGCCCGCGCTGGCGCTGCTGCTGCTGCCCAAAGCTGCCGAAAAGGAATCGAAGGACTCGCCGGTGGTGGCCTGGCTCAAGCGGCACTACGCCCGAGTGCTGCCCGGCCTGCTGGCCCAACCCCGGCGCGTGGCCTGGTCCTTGACCGGCGTGGCGGTGGTTTCGATGCTCACGCTGCCGTTTTTTGGGCAGGAATTCCTGCCCAACTTCAAGGAATACGACTTCCTGATGCACTGGGTGGAAAAGCCCGGCACCTCGCTGCAGGCCATGTCACGCATCACCATTCGGGCCAGCAAGGAGCTGCGCGCCATTCCCGGCGTGCGCAACTTCGGCGCCCACATCGGCCGGGCTGAGGTGGCCGATGAAGTAGTAGGTCCCAACTTCACCGAGCTCTGGATATCCGTCGACCCCACGGTGGACTACGAGGCCACCGTGGCCAAAATCCAGACCGTGGTGGACGGCTACCCCGGGCTGTACCGTGACCTGCTGACTTACCTGCGGGAACGAATCAAGGAGGTGCTGACGGGCACCTCGGCCACCGTCGTGGTCCGCATCTTCGGCCCCGACCTCGACCAGCTCTACACCAAAGCCAAGGAAGTGGGCGCCAGGCTGGAAGGCGTGGAGGGCGTGGTGGATTTGAAAGTGCAGCAGCAAACCCTCGTGCCCCAGATTCAGGTCAGGATCAGGCCCGAGGCCGCCGCCCGCTTCGGCCTGAACCCGGGCACCGTGCTCCAGGCCATCAGCACGCTGGTGAAGGGCCGCAAGGTGGGCGAAATCTACCAGGAGCAGAAGATTTTCGACGTGGCCGTGTGGGGCCAGCCGGCGGTGCGCGCCGACTTCGGGGCCGTGCGCGAGCTGCTCATCGGCCTGCCCGGCGGCGGGGCCGTGCCGCTCAAAGAGGTAGCCGACGTGCAGATTGTACCCACGCCCAACGAAATCACCCGCGAAGCCTCCTCCCGCCGCATCGACGTGACGCTGAACGTGCGCGGCCGCGACCTGGGCTCGGTAGCCCGCGACGTGCAGGCCCAGGTCGACGGCGTGGCTTTTGGGGCGGGCTACCACCCCGAAATCCTGGGCGAGTACGCCGAGCGGCAGGCCTCCCAGAACCGCATGCTGGGCCTGGTCGTGCTTTCGCTCATCGGCATCTTTCTGGTGCTCTACACCGACTTTGGCACCGTGCGCCTGGCCACCTTGGGGCTGCTGAGCTTGTTCTTCGCCGTGTCGGGCTGTCTGCTGGCGGCGTTTCTCACCGGGGGCGTGTTGTCGCTGGGCTCCATCGTGGGCTTTATCACGGTGCTGGGCGTGGCGGCCCGCAACAGCATCATGCTCGTCAGCCACTACCGCCATCTGGAACTGGAAGAGGGTATGCCCTTTGGTAAAGAGCTGATTATCCGCGGCTCGCTGGAGCGGGTGTCGCCCATCGTTATGACGGCCCTGACCTCGGTGCTGGCCCTGCTGCCCATCATTCTGGCGGGCAACGAGCCAGGCTCGGAAATCGAGCACCCGATGTCGGTGGTGATTCTGGGCGGCGTGATTACCTCCACGGTGCTCAACCTGCTGGGCATGCCGGCGCTGTACTGGGCCTTCGGGCGCAAGCCAGGCGCCGCGCCGGTGGCGGCGCAGCCGGCGGCTTAGTCGCCCGCAGCCCGGGAGGCCCGGATCCGGAATTTCCTCAGAATCTTTGGGCTTCTTTGTTGTTTACTGCCCTAACGCACGCCCATGAAACTGCTGCTGGTTGAAGATGAACCGGTCCTGCGCCACACCCTGGTCGACTCGCTCCGCCAGGGCGGCTACGTGGTGGAGGTAGCGGCCAGCTTCGCCCAGGCCTACGAGAAGATCAAGCTCTACCAGTACGACTGCGTGCTGGTCGACCTGACGCTGCCCGACGGCGACGGCCTGGATCTGGTGCGCACGCTCAAGTCCGACGGCTCGCCGGCCGGGGTGCTGGTCCTCACCGCCCGCGACGGCCTCGACGACCGGGTGCAGGGCCTGGACCTGGGCGCCGACGACTACCTGGTCAAGCCCTTCCACCTCTCCGAGCTCAATGCCCGGCTGCGGGCCCTGTTGCGCCGGCGGCAGTTTCAGGGCCGGCACTACCTCGTGTTCCGCGACCTGCTGGTGTGGCCCGAGCTGGCCGAAGTATACGTGAGCGGCGAGCCGCTTACCCTGACCCGCAAGGAATACGACCTGCTGCTGTACTTTCTGGCCAACCCCGGGCGCCTGCTCACCAAGGAAGCCGTGGCCGAGCACCTCTGCGGCGACCAGGTAGACGCGGCCGACTCATTCGACTTCATCTACACCCACATGAAAAACCTGCGCAAAAAGCTGCAGGAAAAAGGTGCCGACGGCTATATCCGCACCATTTACGGCGTGGGCTATAAGCTCAACACCGACTAGGACCACAGGCTTTTCGCTTCTTTCTGCTGCATGAAACTGCTCACGGCCACCACCCGCTATTACCTGCGCCTCACGGTGGGCCTGTTTGCGCTGGCCAGCGGGCTGCTCTACCTGGGCTTCGACTGGGCCCTGCGCAACGAGGTGGAGGAGCTGCTCTACAACCGCCAGCTGCACATCCAAAAGCAGGTGGCCCGCGGCCTGCCCTTGCCGGCGGCCCCATTTGCCGACAACCTGGAGCGCAGCCGGCAGCCGCGGCCGCTGGGCTTCTCCGATACCCTGCTGCTGGACCCCGTGGAAGATGAGATGGTGCCCTTCCGCCGGCTCACCTTCCGCCTGCCCCACTCCGGGGTGGCCAGCGCCCCGGAGTGGGTGACGCTGCGCAAGTCGCTGGTCGAAACTGAGGACGTGCTGGTGGTGGTGCTGGGCGTGCTGCTGGTGGTGCTGGTCCTGCTGCTGGGCGGCGTGGTGGCCCTCAACCGCTGGCTGGCCCGCCACCTCTGGGCGCCGTTTCAGCACACGCTGGCTACGCTGCGCACCTACGACCTGCAGCGCCATCAGCCGCTGACCCTGCCCACGCCGGCCATCGACGAGTTTGGCGAGCTGAACCAGGCCCTGAACACCCTGAGCGAGCGGCTGGTGAGCGACTACGAAAGCCTGCGGGAGTTTACCGAAAACGCGGCCCACGAAACCCAAACCCCGCTGGCTATCATCCAGGCCCAGCTCGAACAGCTGCTGCAGGCCCCGGCGCTGCAGGCCGACGAGCAGCTGACCACCCTGCTCGGCGCCGCCCTGGGCGGCACGCGGCGCCTCTCGCGCCTGCACCAGGCGCTGACGCTGCTCACCCGGCTGGAAAACCATCAGTTTGCGCCCGCTCAGGCGGTGCCGGTGCTGCTGGAGCAGCTGCTGCACGACCGGGTGGCCTTGCTTGAGCCCCTGCTCACTGCCCGCCAGGTACAGCTCACCCTGCACGCCGAGCCGCCGCTGCCCGCCCGGCCCATGCATCCGGGCCTGGCCGACTCGCTGCTGCAAAACCTGCTGCACAACGCCATCAAGCACAACTACCCCGGCGGCCGGATCGACGTGCGGCTCAGTGCCCAGGTTCTGGAAATCAGTAATACTGGCCCGGCGCCGCTGGGCGACCCGACGCGGTTCTTCGAGCGTTTCCGCAAGCACAACGCCGCTTCCGACTCGCCGGGGCTGGGCCTGAGCATTGCCCAGCACATCTGCGCCTACTACGGCTTTGGTATTGAGTACTCGTTTGCCGCGGCCGGCAGCCGTCACATCCTGCGGGTGCAGTTTGCCTGAGCTTTTCCGGTTCCGGGAGGGCCGTAGGGCGGGGGCGGGGCGCCAAAAGCCTACGCCCGGCAGCAGCACTTTGTCTGCCCCGACTACCACGCCGCCATGGCCGACGAGCGGCAGGGCCTGAAGGCCAGCTTCGCCGACGACGGGGTGCATCCTACGCTGGCCGGCTACCGGGTGATGGAGCCACTGCCGGAGCAGGCCGTGCGCGCGGCGCGGCGGGGAAAGTAAAGCTGGCCTGCCGTGAGCCCGGGGCAGTTGCCTGCCTCGGCCGCTACTGACTGCAGAATGCGGGAGCTGCCCACTATTCTGCAGCCAGTAGCTTTTTCGCCTGTATATTGGTTGCAATAAGAACCCCGGCGGGCACCCTGCGCCTGCTGCCGGTGTTCTGCTGTTTCCCTGGCCCACCCGCCGTTCCACCTGATACTCTGCCCGTGACCCCCGAGTCTGCCCCCCGTCCCGACCTGCTGCGCCTCCCCTACGACGACTACCGGGCCATGCCCGCCATTGCCAACTCCGACCTTTCCCGCCTGCGCGACGCGCTGAACGGGCGCTACGAGAAGCCCGCTTCCATGGCCGGGGCCCTGGGGCTGGGCACCGCTTTCCACACGGCCCTGCTCGAGCCCGATCTGTACGAGGCCGGGCAGGCCGGCATCAACGACACGCTGGTGTGGTGGATGGTGGAAGGCGTGCGCCTCCGGCCCGAGCTGGTGGAGCTGCTCGATACCGGCACGCCCGAGCCCAGCTGCATTTTTACTGAGCCCACCACGGGCACGCTCTGCAAGCTCCGCGCCGACCTGGTCGTGCCCGGCACCAGCCAGGGCTACACTATCATCGACTTCAAAACCACCGCCGCCCGCGACTACGACCACTTCCTGGCCCAGTGCAGCGGCTACGACTACGACCGGCAGGCCGCCTTCTACCTCGATGCCCTGCAGGCCGACCGGTTTCTGCTGGTGGGCGTGCAGAAGGTGGAGCCCTTCAGCGTGTTCACGGTGGAGGTGTCGCCGCACATGCTGGCCGAGGGACGGGCCAAGTACCTGCGGCTGCTGCGGTTTCTGCAGCCCACGGCCCAGGTGCCGGCCTATCTGTCGGAGGCCGTGCGCGATATTACCCAGGGGTTGAGCGGGGAATAAAACCCGCCGCCGCGGCCCGCCGGGCCGCTTTTACCCGGGCTTCGGAACTGCGCCGGCGGCGGCGGCGGAAAAAAATAGCCGCCATTCATTTGGATGTAAATAATAGTTCTTCTATACTTGTTCTATCCAGCTCAAAAAGCACCCGAAAATGCCGCTTTTCCTCCGCAATATTCTCCAGAACAATAACTCGAATAATAATTTATTCCGAGACAGGGAGGCTATTGTTCCGAAGGAAAAACGAGAGAACAATAAATAACAGAAAGAGCCTTCCTGATATCGGGAAGGCTTTTTTTTTGCTCGATCTGCGCTCTGCCTGCCTTCGGTTGCAAGTTCCCGGCGCGGTGTTTCCCGCACTTTTTTAAAGCGGCTCATTCTGGTTTTTTTTAAAAAAGCTACCCACCCGGGGAACGGTAATTCTCTGCGCCAAAAACAAGCACTTTTCACCCAAAACCTTCACCCTGATACCTACTGCCATGACTGCCCCGCAGCTTCTCAAAACCGAGGAATCCATTGGATTCGTGAAAGAAACCTTCGCCCGGGAGCTGGCCCGCCAGCTCCACCTGAGCAAGGTGTCGTCGCCCATTGCCGTGCTCGACGGTACCGGCATCAACGACGATTTGAACGGCACCGAGCGGCCCGTTCATTTCCCCATCAAAGCCATGGCGGAGCAGCGCGCGGTGGTGGTGCACTCCCTGGCCAAGTGGAAGCGCGTGCGCCTGCAGGAGTTGGGCATCGCGCCGGGCAAGGGCCTGCTCACCGACATGCGCGCCCTGCGCCCCGACGAAGACTACAGCCCCATCCACTCCATCTACGTGGACCAGTGGGACTGGGAGCAGCACATGGCGCCCGAGCAGCGCACCACGGCCTTTCTGAAGGCGACGGTGGAGAAGATTTATGCGGCGCTGAAAACCACTGAGGCGCAGGTGACGGCTGAATATCCCGAAATCACGCCCGTGCTGCCTGAGCAAATCACGTTTCTCTACGCCGAGGACCTGCTGCGCCAGTACCCCGGCCTGACGCCCAAGCAGCGGGAGCACGAAGCCACGAAGGAGTTTGGGGCGGTATTTCTGATGGGCATCGGCGGCGAGCTGGCCCACGGGGAGCCCCACGACGGCCGGGCCCCCGACTACGACGACTGGAGCACCCGCAACGAGGACGGCTACCAGGGCCTCAACGGCGACATTCTGCTCTGGCACCCGGTGCTGCAAACCTCGTTTGAAGTGTCGTCGATGGGAATTCGGGTGGACAAGCACGCCCTGGCGCACCAGCTGGCGCTGCGCGGCTGCTCGGAGCGCAGCGCCCTGCACTTCCACAGCCTGCTGCTCGAAGGCCAGTTGCCGCAGAGCATCGGCGGCGGTATTGGGCAGTCGCGGGTGTGCATGTTTATGCTGCGCAAGGCCCACATCGGGGAGGTACAGGTGAGCATCTGGCCCGAGGCCGTGCGCCGGGAACTGGTGGGGACGGGGGTAGAGCTGCTGTAACCGGGGAGTTAGCCGGCAGCTAAAACCGAAAAGGGAGAATGGATGGCGGTCCGTTCTTCCTTTTCGTGTTTCTGGCTTTTTCTGCCCCTGCTGCCCCGCCTCCTTTATATTTCTCCGCTCCGGATAACGGACGGAAGCGCGGCGCTGCGGCTGTTCAGCGCTACTTCACAATCTCAAACTCCGGGAAGGAGGAGAAGTCGACGAACTGGCCTTTCTGCATCAGCCTGAGCTCCTGCTTCAGGTTTTTGGCGTTGCTGCGGGTGGTGTAGTCGGTGTCGAGAGCGGCCAAGTCGGGCTTGCCGGCGTTGACCCAGGCCGTGTACCAGTAGTTGGCCGCGGCCTGGGTAGCCGTGCGCAGCTGGCGCTCCACCATGTGCCGGAGGGCCGTGTGGTAGCTCAGGGCGTAGGGCGGGGAGTGAATCTGGCTGTTGAACACGTTCTTTTTCACCTGCCCCTGGGCATCCACGGCGTAGAGGGCGGCGGCGGGAGTAGCGGCGGCCAGCTGCTTTTCGATGAGCAGCAGCGTGTCGGCGGCAGCGTGGCTCTGGGCAATCAGGCGCCAGGTTTCGGCCACGGGGTCGATGACGCGGGGCTCGGCCACCCGGAAGTTGTAGTCTTTGCCAAACCGCTCCACCAGCTGCGACTCGAAAAAGGCGTGCACGCCCTTCTGGCCGGTGAGCTGGCCGTCGTGGTTGGCAGACGTGTGCAGGGGCTGCATGGCGTCGCCGAGGTAGTGGCCCAGGTCGGCGGCCAGAAACAGGATGTCATCCTTACGGCCGTTTTTCATGGCCTGGGTCAGCTTGCCCATCATGTCCTGAATGTACCAGGGTAGCCGGCCGCTCTTGTCGAGCAGGGCCGCGTCATACCTGGCGTAGGCTGCCTGGGAAGTCTGGGGCAGCTGGCTGAGGGGGCCGGGGCCAAAGTCTTCCAGGTCGATGAAATGGCGGGGAAACTCCGCCCGGTCGTTGATGGAGTACTTGCGCAGGTCGGGCACCACCGACTCTTCCACCATGAAGTCGATGTGGTTGTAGAAAAACGTGCGCAGCGGGGCGGGCAGCGCCAGCACGGCGGCGCGGTTGATGCGCTGATGACCCCAGGTGCCCCAGGCAAACAGAAAGGAGGGAGCCACCAGCAGGAAAGCCAGCACGGGCAGCCAGCGGCGGCGGGAGAAGGTGAGCATGAGCAGGAAAGGTGGAAACAGGGGAGACGAGACCAGGCAAAGTTCCGGCCTTTGGTGGCAGGAACAAAGCCGTGGGAGCGGGAAAAGTGCCGGCCGCCGCGGCCGCCGGGCGGGAAGTCGTTTGCGCCCGGTCCGCGGCCTCAACCCAACCCCAGCCCGCCGCCTGCGTTGATATCAGCCTCCACCCGCTCCACTGCTTCTTTCGCTTATTTTCCCTGCGCCCCATGGACCCCAAGCCCAAACAGCCCGCCAGCCCCGCCCCAACCGGCCCCGCCACCAGAAGCACCGTGTACCCCGACCAGCCCACCGTGGACCCGGCGCCCCAGCCCGCCGAGAGCCCGCCCGCCGAGAGCCAGCCGGCCCCGGCCCCCGAAGCCGCGCCGCCCGCTGAGCCCGCCGGGCCGACAACGCCCGCCGCCGAGCCCGAACAAGCCGACGGCGAGCAGACCCTGACCGACCCCACCACTCCCGTGCAGCCCGATACCAGCGGCGAAACCGACCCCGGCGCCAGCGCCAACAATGACGCGCATCCGCTGTAGCTCCACCCGCAGACCCCCGGCCCCACCGCCTTGGCCGCCACGCACGGCGGGGTTTTGACGGCCCTCATCCAAAAATCCCGACTGCGGAAGCGGCCGGGGTTTTTGCCGGCAGAAACTCTATCTTGAATCGGCGGCGGAGCGTGGGGATTGATTCACTTTATCAGCAGCACTACCATGAGCCAGAACAACCCGCTACTAGCCCCGATGAAAGGCACCGAGCACCGCGAAGTCGGCGGCGTGCAGATTGATATGATGCGCACCGGCGACGCGCGAGTGAAGCGGGTGGTGTACCCGGTGGGCTTCCGCTGGTCGAAAAACATGCGGCCGGTGGTGGGCACCACCCTGTGCATGCACGCCCACGTGGGCTTCCTGGCCCAGGGCCAGATCAACATTCAGTACGCCGACGGCGAAACCGTCGAGTTTGTGGCCCCCCAGGTGGTGGCCATTGCCCCGGGCCACGAGGGCTGGGTGGTGGGCGACACGCCCGCCGTGCTCATCGAATTCGACTTTGAAGGGGAAACCGTGCAGCGTATGGGCCTGGCGCCGCGGTGAGACCGGGAAGGAACAAGCGGACCTGCCGGAGTAAGCAACGCGCCGCCCTGCGTCCTCTGCCATGAACCCGGCGCCTTTTCAGCCGCCAGCCCCGCCGTTTGCCAGCACCGGGGCTTGGCTGTTGATAGCGCTTTCGGGTTGCCCAGCATAGGCTGCTGCGGCCTGTAGCCTCGCAGGGCCAGGATTACCAGCTCTCTTATTTCACCAGCTCTACCTGGCGCAGCAGCCGCAGGGTGGTGTCCAGGCGCTGGGTTTGCAGAATCTGCCGGTACTCCTGGCGCAGGGCGGCCTGCTGCTCGCGCTGCTCGAGGCGCTGGAAGGGCCGGACCTTGTACTTGGTGCCCGGCTCGGTGCGACTCAGGCCCAGGTAGGTCAGGCGGCCGGCCCGGCGCACGGGCTCATTGTCGCGGATGCGCTCCACGCGCCGTGAGTTATTGCCGAACAGGGTCTGGAACGGATTCAGCCCCACGTACAGGTCGGCGCGGCCGTCGATGTAGTAGCGGCCGCTGAGCTGCAGGTTGCTCAGGTTGCTGTTCAGGTCCAGGTCGGGGATGAGCAGCTCGCCGCGGTTAAGCAGGAACTCGGTGCTGACGGGCTCGAAAAACAGGTGGCTGGTCCGCTCGGCCTTCATAAACCGCAGCGCCTGGCTGAGCGCTTCCACCTCCAGCAGCTCCAGGTCGCGGATGTCGGTTTTGAGGTAGCCCGTGGTTTGGTCGAACACCGGCAGGAAGGTAGCGTCGAGGTCGGTGCGCACGTCGGCGGCGCAGCGCAGGGTGCCGCGGATGTTGTCGGCCCCCAGCACGTTGAGGCGCATGGCCGTGGCGGCGGCAAAAAACTCGGGCAGCTGAATGTCCTGCAGCAGCATCTGCACGTGCAGCGGGTGATGAAACCGGCCCGCGTCGGTAATCATGCGGCCCCGCAACGACAGCCGGCCCTGGAAGGCCTCGAGCGAGCAGTCGTCGAGGCGGGCCTCGCCCTTGCTCAGGCGCGACACCAGCCGGAACCGCCGGCCGCTGAGGGCGGCGTAGCGCACCTTATCGGCCTGCACCCGCAGCACGGCGGTCAGAACGCCGTTGGAAATGATGGTGCCGTCGGGCTTGCGGGTGGGCCGGCTGTTGAGCTGCGCCCGGCGCGCCGCCCGGGCGGCGCGCCGGGTAGCCCGGTCCGGCAGCGGCCCGGCCAGGGCGAGGCTGTCGGGCCCGTCCAGCGCCTCGTCGTCATCGTCGTCGTCGTCGGGGCTGGTTTTGGGGTTGAAGCTGGCCAGCAGCAGCAGCAGCTTCTGCACGTCGAGGGTTTCGTAGCTCAGGTTGAGGCTGGCCTCGGCGGCCACGAGGCGGTTGTCGGCCACCCGGGCCGAAGCCGTGGCCCGGCCCGTACCCCCCCGGGTAGTGGCAAAGCGCAGGTAGGGCAGCTGCACGCTGGCGCCGGTTTTGTTGAGCTGCAGCGTCAGGCCCCGCAGGTCTTCGCCGTCGGGCAGCTGCACCCGCGCCACGTCGCAGGTGATGCGGCCGTTGGCGGCCAGCAGCAGCTCCCGCAGGGCCGGGCTGGCCGGAGCCCTGGCCGAGCGTTTGACGGGCCGGGACAGCAGCGCCAGGAAGCGGCGGTAGTTGATGGTGCCGAAGCGGACGCCGAGCTGAAAGTTGATGGGCGCCACGCGGTTCAGCGAGTCGGTAGGCCAGGCGGCGGTGCCGCGCACCCGGCCGCCCCACAGCTCCCCGGCCAGGTTGCGGAGCTGCACCGTGCGGCCGTCGTGCTGCACGGTCACGGCCAGGTTGGTGAGCGTGTCGGCGGGCAGCACCAGGCGGCGGCAGCGCAGGTTCACGTTCAGCCGCACGCCCTTCGGAATCAGGCTGCTGCCCAGGTTGGCCATCGACGCCGGGGCCGGGCGGGGCCGGCGGCGGCCGGTGGCGGCCAGGGGCCGGCGGGCCATGGGGCGCAGCAGCTCCCGCAGCCGGACCACACGCAGCTCATCCACGGCAAAGTCGCCGCTGATGCGGGTGGTGGCGTGCCGGTCGATCAGGTAGTCGAACAGGTCGGTGGTGGTGGCCGTGGCCCGGAACCGCATCCGGTCGAGGACGCCCGAGGCGTTGGAGAGGCGCCAGACGTTGTCCTGCAGCCCCACGCGCACGTTCAGCTCCGACATATCCACCCCGCGGTCGGGAATGACGAAGGAGGCGTCGCGCAGGGTGACGGTGCCGCGCACCGACAGGCTTTTCTGGGGCCGCCCGGCCATGCGGCGGCTGGGGGCGGGCGGCAGCAGACCGCGCAGGCGCACGTCCATTTCGGCGGTGCCGCGGCGGGCCCGCCACACGCCCGGCGACACCACCCCGGCCAGCTGGGCCAGCTCGGTGCGGCCGCGCACCCGCCCGTTGATAAAGGGCCGGGTGAAATCCAGCAGCAGCAAAGCCACGTCGAGGCGGCCGGCGGAGGTATTGATGCGGCAGTGGTTGAGCCGCAGCGAGGTGGTCTGGGGGCTGCGGCCGGGGCCGTTGTCGTAGGTACCCTGCAGGTCCCAGTGGGTGATGCGCCGCGCCGAGTCGGGCCAGGTCAGCCGGGCCCCGCGCAGGCCGAAGCGCAGCACGTTGTGCGGGCTCACCGTGGGGCCGCTCAACCCCTGAATGGTGTAGTGAATCCGGGCTTTGCTGGGGCTGGCGGCCCCGGCCAGGTAGGGCTGCGCGGCCTCGGGCAGGGCCGCGCGCAAGACCTCGGTCAGGGGCTGCTGGCCGGCAAAGCTCAGGTTGAGCCGTGTCCCGGCCTGGCCGGGGGCCTTGGTATGAGTGCCCTGCACGCGGATGGTGTCGCCGTTGAGCGTCGCCGGGGAAGGGAAGATGGTGCCCTGCCGGGGCTCGAAGGCGTAGTGATAGTGCACCCGGGCCCAGACCGGCTCTTTTTCAAACAGGGTGCCGCCCGCGTTGCGCAGGTAGTCCAGGGTGGCGCCCAGCGTGCCGGTGGTGTGCAGCACGCCCCGGCGCAGGCTCACCGTGAGGCGGGCCCGGCGCACGGTTGCCCCAAAGGCGCTGTGGGCGTAGTCGTTGCGGGAAGTGATGCGGAAGTTGTGGACGATGAGCGAGTCCAGGGTCATGTCCAGGGGCGGGCCCTGGCCCTGGCGGGCGCCGCGCCTTTTGCCGTGCAGGCCCCAGCTGCGGCCCAGCACATCCACCTGCTCGCGGAAGTCGACGTCCGACACCATCAGGCGCGTCACGCGCACCCGGCCGCGCAGCAGGGCGGCCAGCTCCAGGCGCAGGTCGGCCCGGCCCACGCGGAACACCGGCACCCGCTGGCGGTAGGCCGTATCGGTCAGGGCCAGGTGGTGCAGCGAGGCCGTGACGTGAGGAAAATCCCGCCACAGCGAAACCTGCACCTCAAACGGGGCCAGCACCAGCTCCGAGTTGTGGGCCAGCCGCTGCCGCACCAGGGCTTCCAGCTTCCGCCGCCCGTAGCCCGACCCCAGCAGCCACAACGCCAGGCTGAGCACGAGCAGGCAAAGCAGACATCCGGCGAGCAGCAGGCGTGGGAGGGTAGACCACTTCATAAGGAATAATTCCGGCGCGGGGACTAAGGGGCTTCAAGATAGGCAGCGGCGGCGGTTGGGCATACGCGGCAAGGCCCGGTGTAGCTGCGCCGGGGCGGGAAAGAAGATTTTTTTTCGGCTCCAACCAACCTTTGCGCCCCGGGGCTTCCCTTTACGCCAAATCCCTTCTCCGTGACTCTGACCCAGGCCTCCGACTCTTCCGACGAACAGCTGCTGCTGGCGGGCTGCCTGGCCCAGAGCCGGCCGGCCCAGCAGCAGCTGTACGAGCGCCACAAGACGGCCATGTTTTCCTGCGCCCTGCGCATTCTGGGCAGCCGCGACTTAGCCCAGGATGCGCTGCAGGAAGCGTTTGTGGAAGTGTTCCGGCAGCTGGCCGGCTTCCGGCAGGAGTCGACGCTGGGCAGCTGGATCAAAACCATCGTGGTGCGCTGCGCCCTGCGGATTCTGCGGCGGGAGCAGCGCATGGAAGTCTACAGCCCGGAGCGCCACGCCGAGCCCCTGGTGGCCTGGCACGACAGCCTGACCGGCGAGGCGCTGGAAAAGGCCATCGGGGAGCTGCCCGCCGGCTACCGGGCCGTGTTCTGCCTGATCGAGGTGGAAGGCTACCGCCACCGCGAAGTGGCCGAGCTGCTCGGCATCTCGGACGGCACCAGCAAGTCGCAGCTCCACCAGGCCAAGCGGCTGCTCCAACTCAAACTGCGTCATCTCCACCTATGAGCCTCCTGTCGAATCAATCCGAAGCCGGGCGGCTTACCCTGCAGCGGGTCCTGGGCCAGCTGCCCGCCCACGAACCCGACGCCGGGCTGTGGCCCCGCATTGCCGACGAGCTGAGCGCCGCCGAAGCCATTGCCCGCGTCCTGCCCGCCCTGCCCGCCCACGAGCCCGCCGCCGACCTGTGGGCTGCCATTGCCGCCGAGCTGGATGCCCCGGCGCCCTCCCCGCTGCACGTAGCGGCGGAGCCGATGCCGCCCGCGGTGCGCCCGCTGGGGCCGGCGTACCGCCTGGTAGCCGGCCTGGCCGCGGCGCTGCTGGTGCTGGTGCTGGCCTGGGGGCAGTGGCCCGCTGCCCGCCCCGGTGCGGCGCCCCATGAAACCATTGCCTACTCCGAAGAAGTGGAGGAGCCGGCCGAAACCCGCCCCGCCTTCGCCGCCTTCGACCCGCTCGACGAGCAGGGCCTGGCCTTTATCGACGCCCACTGCACCTCGCTGCCTGCCGTGTGCCAGTCTACCGAGTTCCGGGCGCTGCGCGGGCAGCTCACGGAGCTGGAAGCCGAGGAGCAGCGCCTGCAGCAGGACCTGCGGCGCCTGGGTACCACGCCCGAGCTAATACGCCACCAGGTGCGGGTTACCACTCTTAAAGCCACCGTCACCCGGGAGCTGATTCACCTGCTTATCTCATGAAGCTACTACCGCCCTTTTTCCTGGTCCGGCGGCTGCGGCTGGCCTTGCTGCTGGCGCTGGTGCTGTGGGGCGCCGGGCTGCCCGGGGCCCGGGCCCAGCGCAAGGTGCAGGTGCTGACCCGCACCGTGGAGCAGACGCTGCCCTGCCCGGCCGGGACGCTGGTACGCATCCGGGCCGAAAAAGCCACGCTGCGGGTGCAGGGCTGGGACCAGCCCTCGGTGCAGGTGGTGCTGCGCCTGAGTGCCCGCCACCCCGAGCGCGCCGTGGCCGAGCAGGAGCTGCCGGCCGTGCGCTACCAGCTGGAAAAAAAAGGCAGCGTTATCGACCTGGTCAACTACTTCGCCCGGCCGGCCGGCAGCCCGGCTATCCGCAGCGACCTGCGGGCCGACTACACCATCATGATGCCCGCGGGCAACGCGCTGCAAATCGTGAACACCTACGGGCAGACCACGCTGCTCGACCTGACGGGCAAGGTGAAGCTGGAGCAGAACTTCGGCCAGATCCAGCTCCAGAACCTGCGCGGCACCTTCAGCGCCACCGCCCGCTACGCCGACCTGACCGGTACCCGGCTCAATCTGAGCTTCGACTGCGAGGCCGACAAGTCGGCGGTGCGGCTCACGGAGGCGGGCGGCACCTACGCCATCCGCAACCGCTACGGCAGCGTGCTGCTCGAACCTACCGGGGAGCTGAAAAGCGCGTTTGTGGACGCCGAGCGGACGGAAGTCATCATCGGCGTGCCCCAGCTGGGCTTGTTCAACTACCTGCTCACCACGGCCCAGGGCCCGCTTACGGTGCCGGCGGCCCTGGCGGGCCGGCCGCGCAAAAGCCTGGGCCGCAGCATGCTCGACGTAACCCACCAGGCCCGGCTGCCCCTGATTCGGGTGGTGACTTCCTACGCGCCCATCATCCTGCAGACCCAGCCGCTGCTGATTCAGCGCTGATTTTTTGCCCCTTAGCTACTCCTATGCCCGCCCCGCTTTCCTGCCGCATTGCCGGCCGCCTGCTGCCGCTACTGAGCCTGCTGCTGCTGAGCCTGACCCGCCCCGCCGCCGCCCAAACCCAGCCCGCCGATACGGCCCGCATTACCTACGGTGAGGAAACGGTGCCCGACTCCACCGGGTATGCCTTCGAAGCCGGCCTGGGCCGCCGGCTGCGCAAGCTCACCCGGGTGCAGGTGGAGGAGCGCCGCCTGTGGAAGCTGGACCTGACAAATTTCTCTTCCCTGCGCCAGGGCGGTCAGCTGCAGGATCTGTCCTACGGGCCCCGCCTGAGCTATGAGCACAAGCTGCGCACCAGCTGGTCGGTGCTGGCCGAGTTTACGCCCCAGGTCCTGCGCTACCGCGAAGCCGTCAACGGACCCGTCTTCAACGGCGTGGACCTGCAAACCCAGCTGGCCGGGCGCTACTACTATAACCTGAACAAGCGCATCCGCAAGAGCAAAAGCGCCAGCAACTTCTCGGCCAACTACCTGTCGGTGGCCCTGGGCACGGGCTACGGGCGGCGGGGCTACCAGACGCCCTTTTCTACCGAGGCCAGGGGCCACGCCGTGCGGGCGTCGGTGGCGGTGCTCTACGGCCTGCAGCGCCGGCTGGGCCGCTACGGCTTCGTCGATCTGAACGCCGGCATCCCGCTGCCGCTGCTGCCCCAGGCCGGCCCGCTGTTTCCCAACAACAGCCTGCACATTATGCTGGATCTGCGCCTCGGGCTGGCCCTGGGCCGCTGAGGGGCCGGCCCCTGCTTCGCCTCTTTTCACGTGTTTTCTCTAACCCGGGTTTCTGCTCCCTTTTTCCCTTTATCATGCGCAACCGTTTACTCCATCTGCCATTTTATACCCGTTCCCGCCGCGGCCTGAAGCTGTTGCCGCTATTGGCGCTGCTGCTGCTGAGCCAAGCCGCCGCCGCCCAGTGGACGCTGCAGCCCTTCGCCTTTGACACCCCCCAGGTGTTTGCCTACCACTTCGGCATCGTGAGCAACAACGTGGTCTGGGCCCTGGGCTACGACGAGGATGCCGTCAACCGCAGCGTGGTGCTTTCCACCAACGGCGGCCAGAGCTGGGCGCGGCGCGCCGTGGGGCCGCTGGCCCCGGATGAATACATCCGGGGTCTGAGCGCCACCAGCGCCACCAGCGCCTGGGTGTGCACGGTCCGCACGGCCAGCCCCGGCGGCCGGGTGCTGCACACCGCCGATGGCGGCCTCACCTGGGCGGTGCAGCCCGGGGCCCAGTTCAGCACCAGCACGCCCAACTTCGTGCATTTCTTCACCGCCAACGACGGGGTGGCCGTGGGCGACCCGCTCAACGCACCCACCGACCCGTTCGATATCTTCGTCACCCACGACGGCGGCACCACCTGGGGCCGGGCCGCCAGCGTGCCCGCGCCTCTGCCCGACGAAAACGGGGTGGTGCTGACCCCGGCCGTGGTAGGCAACAGCATCTGGTTTGCCACCGACGAAAGCCGGGTATTCCGCTCCACCGATCAGGGCACTACCTGGACGGCTGCCGTGGCCAACACCACCAGCTCGGAAATGTACGCGGTGGCCTTTCAGGATGCCCTGCACGGCGTGGCCCTGAGCGTGAACGACGTCACCCGGACCCTCTTTGAGCACGCCACCGTCGATGGTGGCCTGAGCTGGCAGCGGGTATTCTACACCGGCCCGCTGCTGTCCAACGGCATTACCGGCGTACCCGGCACCGGCCTGCTGCTGTCGGTCGGCGCCGGCGACCTGACGGCCACCGACCTGGGCTCGTCGTACTCGGCGGATAACGGGGCCACCTGGGTGCCCCTGGAAACAACCCGGCAGCACACCGGCATTGCGGCGCGGGGCGCGGGGGCAGTGTGGTCGGGGGCGGTGCTGGGCAGCACCGCCCTGGGGGCCTACCGGCTGGATGCCACCGTGCTGAGCCGCAGCCCGGCCCGGGTGCTGCCCCCGCTGGCGGCTTACCCCAACCCCAGCGCCGACGGCTGGTTCCGGCTGCCGCTGCCGGCCGCCGCGGCCACGGTGCGCGTGGTGGATGCCGTGGGGCGCGAAGTGCTGCGCACCACGACGGCCGCCGGCCGCGCTGAGCTAGCGCTTGACCTGCGCGGGCAACGGGCCGGGCTCTACCTGCTGACGCTGGAAACGGCCGCCAGGCAGGCCCGGCAGCAGCTGGTGGTGCAGTAGCTTTCCGCCTGACTTTGATCGTTATTTCACCCTTTCCCTTCGTATTATGAAATTCTCAACTCTGCTTGCTGGTAGCGCCCTTATGCTGGCCGCTTCTACCACTTCGGCCCAGCAGCTGGAAGCGGTGGGCGTGGGCGCCAGTGCCAACATCAGCCAGACCTGGGTTCGCCAGCGCCTGATTCAGGTGGAGCAGTACACCATCCGCACCGACGACGACGGCTCCCGCCTTGACGATACCGGCAACCGCTTCAGCGCCTATGCCCGCATTGGGCTGGGCGCGGGCAAGGCCTTCGTGCAGCCCGAGCTGGCCTACACCTCGGTGCTGGGCAACCAGTCGAGTATAACGTATTTCTCCCGGCCCGACGTCAACTTGGTGTATCCCGACGTGAGCTACCTTTACCCGCGGCTGCGGCGGGCCGAGGTGGCGCTGCTGGCTGGGCTGCACTTGAGCCGGCGCTTTTACGTGTTGGCCGGGCCGCTGCTGGCTGTTAACCAGCGCGAAAAGGATACCCACGGGGCTACTTCTCCGCTTCAGGAGTTGTACGGCAGCTTCAACCGCAGCGTGGTGCGGGTGCAGGCGCTGGCCCAGCTGGGCGTGGGCCTGCAGCTGGGCCGCTTCGATCTGACGGCCCGCTACGAGCATAGCCTGACGCCCTACACCCAGGAGCTACGGTACGGTGGGCAGACCTACGCCTACCGGCAGCGCACGGGGCAGGCACTCTTGGGACTGGGCTTTCTGGTGTATGACCGGCACCGGCCCTGGCGGAAGTAGCCGGGTCGACGCGGCGCAATTATCCGGCCCGGATAATGGTTAGCCGCCCGATTATGCTTAATCTTGGCGCCGTAATGCCACATCCGGCTTTCTGCTTTTTTCGCGTATGAAACTCGTTCCCCACTCTCTTCTGGCCGCCGCGCTGTGCGTGCTCACCGTCGGCTGCAACCAGAACCCGCCCGCCGCGGAGCAGGCCGGCACCACGGCCGCCCCTGAGTCGGCCGCGGCGGCGCCCCTCATGCTCGACTCGGTAGCCGCGGCGGCCGCGACGCCCCCGGTCGAAACGCCCCCGCCGGCCGCAGCGGCGGCGGCGGCGGCCACCCAGACGGTGAAGGTGTCGTTTCGCTTCAAGCCCGGCGCGGCCGCCGATGGCCCCAGCGGCCCCAAAACTACCGCCCACCTGGTTCTGCAGGGCGCCAAAACCCAGGATATCGACCTGGGCCAGTTTACCGGCAAGCCCGACGTGGTGGACAAGGAAAAAGCCAAGCTGGCCGGCTTCCCCAGCGGGATGCTGCTGGGCTTCCGCAGCTACGACCCCGGCACCGGCGCCAGCGCCGACCTGGCCGTGATGAACGTGGGCGGCCGGCAGCTGCGCATTGTGCAGCGCCGGGTGGAGGAGCAAGCCGAAAAGGTGCCCGAGTTTCAAACCTCGCGGGAGCTGGACTTACCCGCCAACGCGCTGGTTGAAGTGGGGCCGACGCCTAAAAAATAAGGCTGCTGCCGTTCTGCTGAATGCTGAAAAAGCCCCGCTGGCACCAGGCCGGCGGGGCTTTTTCGGGGGCGGCCCGGCCTCAGACGGCGGAGAGGGGGGGCGGGCAGCCGAATCCGGAAGGTGGTGCCTGCACCCACCGTGCGGCTCACTTCGATGTGGCCTGCCTGCCTGCCTGCCTGCCGCACGATGCGGCTGACCAGGTAGGCCCATGCCCGAACCGGCGGTGTGGCCGTGAAAGCGGCGGAACATCTGGAACAGCTCGGGGCCGTAGCGGGCCACGTCGAGGCCCAGGCCGTAGTCGGCCGCTGCCAGCACGGGAATGCCGGCGGGCGTCAGCTCGGTGCGTACCTGAGTGAGCTGCTCAGCAGGGGCGGCGGAATCGGGCATGAGCAAAGCAGAGGCGGCGGGAAGGGGCGCCGGGACGACTGGGCTCCGGACCAACCCGGTGCAGCACTCAGCAGGAAAAGGAAAAGTTGGCGGCGGCTTACAAGCGGGCAAAAGAGCCTGCTTGTAAGCCCGGCGGCGGCGGGCGGCGGGGAACTGATTTGCGCGCTTTAGCTTTGCAGCCCTTTGGTTCGCTTTCTTATTCCGATTCTCATGGCCCAGTCCCAGTTTGATCAGCTAGATTTTCTCAACTCCTTCGTGGCCGAGCTGCCGGGCGAGGAAACCGCCGATGCCCGGCCGCGGCAGGTGCCGGGGGTGTGCTACTCGCGGGTGCAGCCCACCGCGGTGCGCGAGCCCCGACTGCTGGCCTGGTCCGACGCGCTGGCGGCCACGCTGGGCGTAGCCCGGCCACCGGCTGCGGGCCGGGCCGTGGATGCGCTGGCCGGCAACCTGGTGACGGCCACCATGCAGCCGTTTGCCGCCCGCTACGGCGGCCACCAGTTTGGCAGCTGGGCCGGGCAGCTCGGCGACGGGCGGGCCATGTCGCTGGGGGAGGTGCTGGCCCCGGACGGCCGCCGCTGGGAAATTCAGCTCAAGGGGGCCGGCCCCACGCCCTACTCGCGCCGCGCCGACGGCCGGGCGGTGCTGCGCTCCTCGGTGCGGGAGTTTCTGTGCTCGGAGGCCATGCACGCGCTGGGCGTGCCCACCACCCGGGCGCTGAGCCTGGTGAGCACCGGCGACGCGGTGGTGCGCGACATGTTCTACGACGGCAATGCCCAGCCCGAGCCCGGCGCCATTGTGGCGCGGGTGGCGCCTACGTTCGTGCGCTTCGGCAACTTCCAGCTGCTGACCGCAACTGGGGAAACTGACAACCTGCGGACCCTGGCCGACTACGTTATCCGCCACCACCACCCCGAGCTGGGGGCGCCGTCGGCGGAGGGATACCGGCAGTGGTTTGCGGAGGTATGCCGGCGCACGGCGGTGATGGTGGCGCATTGGATGACGGTGGGCTTTGTGCACGGGGTGATGAACACGGACAACATGTCCATCCTGGGTCTGACCATCGACTACGGCCCCTACGGCTGGCTGGAGCCCTACGAGCCGGGCTGGACGCCCAACACCACCGACTTCAGCCAGCACCGCTACGCCTTCGGGCAGCAGCCCCAGGTGGCCCTCTGGAACCTGGCCCAGCTGGGCCGCGCCCTCACGCCCCTGGTGTCCGACGTGGCCGGGCTGAACGAGGCGCTGAACACCTACCGCGACACCTTCCTCACCACCCAGCACGAGCTGCTGCGCCGCAAGCTGGGCCTGAGCACCGGGCAGGCGGCCGATGCGGCCCTGCTGGCCGACCTGCCCCAGGGGCTGACGGCCTCGGAAATGGACATGACCGTATTTTTCCGCCGCCTCTCGCACCTGGTGCCGGTGCTGTGGGAGCCGGCCCAGGAAGAAGCCGCCTTCGAGGAGCTGGTGGAATCAGCTTCTTACCTGCCCGAGCCGGGGCCGGTACACGCCGCCCTGCGCACCTGGCTGGGACGCTACGCCGCCCGGCTGCGGCAGGAAACGGCCGGCGTGGAGGCCATCCGGGCCGGGATGCTGGCGGCCAACCCCAAGTACGTGCTGCGCAACTACCTGGCCCAGCAGGCCACCGAAGCCGCCGAAGCCGGCGACCTGACCCTGCTCGAAACCCTGCTGGCCGTGCTGCAAAAGCCTTTCGACGAGCACCCCGCGCACGAAGCCCTGGCGGCCCGGCGGCCGGAGTGGGCGCGCGACAAGCCCGGCGCCGCCACGCTCTCGTGTAGCTCCTAGATCTTGCCCCGGGTTCTGACGTTAGCGGCACCTGCGCCGGGTGGCAGTAATCCCGTTGCGGGTTCAGCCGTAGGAACAGGACCGGCCGCCGGGGATTCTGCCGTTAATTGCTACGCTATGGCTTCTTTCTCCGAAGAGTTTCTGTGTAATCCGGCCACCGTGGGCTCCCTGGTGCCCAGCTCCCCGGCCGCTGGCTGGCAGCTTAGCTCGGCTGCTGGCTGGTCGGCAAAGCGGCCGGCGTCTGCCGCTCCTCGTAGGAACTCTACCGCCGAATACTGAACTTAACCGGCCCGGCCGGCTTGAGGCTGCTACCTGCCCTAGAGGGCAGGCAGCGCCCCCGGCCGGCTAGTTTACCGCAGGGCCTTCCGGCGCTGCGTCCTTTCCACGGGCTCCCTTTCATGATTCCCGACTATCAGCCATCCGCGGAGCTGCTGCACTCGTTCGGCTTCCGGCCCTACGCCGCCCCACCCCGGCAGCAGCGCTACAGCCGCCCCAGCGAGTGCGGGCAGGAAACCATCGTCCTCTACGACGACGGGGAAATGACCCTGCTCGAAGCCGTGGAAGGCCGGCTGCTCTACAGCTTCCAGGGCCGGGTGGCCTCGGAGGCGGAGCTGCGGGTGCTGCTGCGGCAGGTAAACTGGCCGGCGGAAGTGGCGGCGGCGGGGTAATGCTCCTGGCCCCGCCTGGGTTGCGTCACCAAGCCGGGCTACTCTGCCGGGCTGGGGGAGTGGGTTTCGCTTAGTCCGGGCTCTTGGTCCAGAGCCAGGATCTTGGCTTTATAAGCGGGCGGCAGCAGCACCGCTTTGGCCCAGCGGCCCGGGGCCAGATGTTGAGTGAGCCGGTAGAAGGGCAGCACCGGCCGCAACCAGGACGCGCGGCCCAAATTCAGCAGCTCGCGCACCAGGGGCGGCGCCACCAGGCGCTGGGCGTGCAGCAGCAGCCAGTAGCGGCCCGCCCCCAGGTGGCGGCGGTACTGCTGGTAGAGGTCGGTGGTGAAGCGGCTGTATTCCAGGTCGGCGGCCAGGTGCTGCTGGCGCACCACCAGCCAGGCGGGGTACGAGGCGGGCAGCTCGGGAATGCCCATGCGCCGGCCCACGCGGGCAAATACGTCGAATACCTCCTCTTTCTCGGCGGCCGTGAGCGGGCGCTCCAGCACTTCGAAGGCCCGGATGGAATAGTCGATGAGCAGAAACAGTACGTCGCGGTAGGCCCAGTCGGGGATGGCCTGGCCGCGCTTGGCTTCCACGGCCCCGTGGATAGCGGCAATGGTGTCGATGGCCCGCTCAGCGCCAAGGCGCTCGGCAAACACGATCTGCCGGGCGTACTCTACCGTGGAAAACAAGCGGGCCAGCGGATCGGCGGGCAGGCGGCCGGTAAAATAAAGCCAGTCGACGGCTTTGTTCAGGGCAAATTCGGCCGCGGCGCCGGCAAAGATAAACAGCACCGTATCGGCCTTCCCCCAGATGGTGCGCACGACCGATTGCTTGGCCACAAAGTATTCCATGCCGCAAGAACCGGAAAGCGGCGCAAAAAACTCCCGCCAGGTAACGGGCTGCCGCTAATCGGTAGCAGCTGGTGCTACTGCTCCTGCGGGTGGAAGGTAAGCACCGGCGCCGCGGCCTGCACGGCGACGCCCTCGGCCAGGTTGCCGTGCAGCAGGTGCTGCAGGCCGGTGTGGCCATGGGTGAGCATCACCACCAGATCGGCGTGGGCCTCCTCGGCGAAGCGCGGAATGCCGGCCCGGACCTGGGGGGCGTTGAACACGTCGGCCTCGTAGGCGGCCAGCTGGTGCCGGTCGGCAAAGGCGTGGACGCGGTCCAGGGCCGCCGCGTAGCCCTCGGCGCTGGTTTCAACGTCGAGCAGGTGCAGCGTCGCCTCGGGAAAGGTGATGCACAGGTGGCGCAGCTGGGGCATCAGGCGGTCGGCCTCGTGGGAGAAATCGGAAGCAAATACGATGGAGCGCACCTCGAAGTGCGGGGCGGGGTGCTTTACCGTGAGCACGGCGCAGGGCGCCAGCCGCACAAGCCGCTCGGGGTGGGAGTCGGGCGTGAACAGGTGAAAAGCCGGCGCATGCTCCCGGGCCCCCATTACCACCAGGTCGATGTGCAGCTCGCCGATAGCGTCCAGGATGGCTTCGTCGACGTCGTGGCCGGTGGCAATCCGGTCCTGCATGGCCACATCGGGGGCCAGCCGGGCCACATCGGCCATCAGCTCGTGCATCCGGCGCTTGATGCGCTGCAGCAGCTGCACGATAAAGACGCCCTGCCGGGCCGAGGCACTGGCCACGCCGCCCGTGGTTATCATCCCGGAGGTCCGGGGCAGGTCAACTACGTGCAGCAGGGTAACCTGCCCACCAGTACGCTGGGCCAGTTGCAGCGCTACCTCCAGGGCATTGCGCGCTTCCACCGAAAAGTCGGTGGGGACAAGAACATTTTGCATGGTGTGGGGTGGTAAAAAGTGAGGTATACTCGGGCGAGGCACTGCTGGTAAGACAGTAGTACAATTTACAAAAAAAACTAGAAATAAAACGATGAAGCTCCGCTGGTAAATGCCACCGGATCAGCCCCCCCCCAAACCCAGCGGCCCCGACAAATGCCGGGGCCGCGGAGCTGTTGCAAACGGGAAAAGTCCAGGCGCTATTCCTTCATAATACGCTGGGTTTGGTTGAGATTGCGGCCCTTCAGCCGCAGCAGGTAAATACCCGGGGCCAGGTGGGCCGTCGAGCGGTTTAGCTCGGTTTGCAGCAGCGCCACCGGTCCCGACAAGCGGAGCATGGGCGCCCCCTGGGGCAGGGAGATTTCCAGGCTCAGCGGCCCGGTAGTGGCGGGCAGACTGCTCAGACTGAACAGGCTGGCTCCTCCCACCGGATTGGGATACACGTACAGCCGCGCCGCCGATACGCTGCTCGGGGCCAGCCCCGCGAAGTTTACGCCAATGAGCACCGGGTCGTGGTCGGAGCAGCGGAAGGGGCTGGCGAAATCGGTGGCGCCGCCAGCCTGGTCGTACTGCAGGAAGATGGGCTCGGCCGAGTTGATGTTCCACTTGTGCACGTCGATAAAGCCGACCATGTTGGGCGTCACGATGCAGTGGTCGAGGGAGCCGGTGAGGCCCTTAAACACGTAGGAGGCGCTGGTAGGCGGCGTGACGACTACCATGCCCGCCGCCCGCATAATGTCGATGGGGTCTTCCTCGTAGTTGGCGTTGTAGTCGCCGATGCTGACCACGCGGGACGTGCCGGCGGGCTTCACGGTGCCGTTGATGAACTGCACCAGGGCGCGGGCCTGGGCGCGGCGGCGGTTGTTGGAGCCGCCCTGCCCGTCGTTGAGGTCGGCATCGGGCCCGCTGCCGCTGCCCTTGGATTTTAAGTGGTTGACAACCAGGCCCAAAGTATCGGGGTGCGGGGCGCGGGTGATGAACAGCTGGGCCAGGGGCGGCCGCTCAAAGATGCCCTGGTCCGCCGCCACCAACGCTGGCCCCAGGGGGCGCACGGCGGCGGGCTTATACAGGATGGCACAGTGGATGGCGTCGGTATTGTTCGGCTGTTGGGTGGCGCCCCCGTCATTGACGAACGTGTAGGTACCCGCCCCCATCGTCTTGTTGAGGCCCCGCACCAGATCCTGCAGGGCCGAGGTGGTTTCCGTGCCGTCGTTTTCGATTTCGGTCAGCCCGATGACGTCGGCGTTCATCCGGGCCAGGGCCACGATGATCTTGTTGCGCTGGCGGGCAAAGTCCGCCGCGGTTTTGGCCCCGCGGGCCGTGGGAAAGCCGCCGCCGGCCCCGTCGCCGTTAAAATAGTTGAGCACGTTGAAGCTGACCACCTTCAGATCGACGCGGCCGAAAGTGGGCACCTCGGGGCGCTTCACCACGAACACCGGCGCGTCGGGGCCGGGCAGGGGCTGGATGCGCCACCTGCCGAAGCCGTAGCCCAGCACCCCGCGCAGCTGGGCCACTTTGCTGCCCACCCGCACCGTGCCCAGCGTGGGGCTGAGGTAGGGCACCGGCTGGGGTGCGCTGGCCGAGCTGCCGTCGTCGAGCAGGATGCTGCGCTCGGTGTTGGCGGCCTGGTAAGCCAGGATGGCGGGCACGTTGGCGGTGCCCGTGCTGGTGGTGCCGGTGGCCGGTGCGTCGTTGGGGTCAATAAACTGGGTGGACTGGTAGGTCACGCCGCCCGTCGTGAGCATAATTTCGCCGCGCTGCTGCAGGCTGTACACTTCCGACACGGTCAGGGGCACCGGCACCTGGACGCGCATGCCTTCGTAGCGCTCCAGCGCAGCACCGGTAAAGGACGTGGCGGCCAGCAGCACGAACCCGGGCAACGCATTGCCACTGGACAGCACCGTGACGGCCGGCTTGGTGAGCACCGCCTGATCGAACGAGGGGGCCTCGGCCACTTCCACGATGGTGCCGGTGATGCGGACTTTGTCGCCGATGGCCACGATGGGCGAAAGCTGGGCCACAAACAGGGCATCGGAGGTAGCCGCGTTACCGTCGGAGGCGGACGCCAGCTCCTGCACGTAAAACCCGGCGGGGTTGAGGCCGGCATACACGGCCGTCACGATGCCCTCCACGGTGTACGTACCGGCCTGGGCCGCGCCGCCCGTGCCCTGAATGGCGCCGATACGGGTAATGCCGGCCGCCGTGGGGTCAGTAGACCGCGGCCGGGCCCGGCTGGCCGGGGAGCTGAGCAGCAGCAGCGCAGCCACCAGTGGCGCGGAGCAGAAAGGTAGAGGGGAGCGAAGCATGTAAAAAGAGGCAACAGGTGGGATAAACAGGATGGGTTAATAGAGTACTATTTATAAATAAAAAAATTATATCCAAGGCTTCGGCCTGCTAAGATTGCTTAGTTGTTGCGTCCAGTTATTTCAAACTGCTGATAGTCAGTGCGTAACGGGCTGGCAGAGCGGGTGCCGGGCCGAAAAATTACTGCCGCAGCCACTGATCCTTTGCTGCCGCTATCCGCTCTTCCACGGTCAATCCGCCGTTCCGCCGGATATTTGCCGGCCATGGCTCCAACTCCCTCTCCTCGTGCCACCTCCACTGCGCCGGCCGGCCCGGTTGCCGTGCCCCCCGCGCTGCGCCGCCTGCAGCTGGGCTTCCGGCTGCTTTCCGCCGTCTCGACCCGCCTAGCTTTCCGGGCGGCCTGGCGCGTATTCACCACCCCGCGCCGGCTGCTGCCGAAAAAGTGGGAGGCCGCGGCGCTGCAGGAAGCCCGCGGCTTCGCGGTTCCCTTTGGCGCCGGGGCGCTGGCCGCCTACGAGTGGGGCGCCGCCGCGGCGCCCACGGTGCTGCTGGTGCACGGCTGGGAGCACCGGGCCAGCTTCTGGGGCGCCTTTGCCCGGGGCCTAGTGGCCGCCGGCTACCGCGTAGTGGCCTTCGACGGGCCCGCCCACGGTGCTTCGCCGGGCCGCCGCACCACGCTGCCGGAGTACGGCGCCGCCGTGCAGGCCGTGGCCGAAGCCGTGGGGCCGGTGTGGGGCGTGGTGGCGCACTCGTTCGGGGCGGCGGCCACGGCCGGGCTGCCGGTGTCGTTCAACGGCGGGCAGGCGCTGCCGCGGCTGGTGCTGCTGAGCGTGCCGGGCAGCACTCCGGCCGTATTCCAGCGCTTTGCCGAGCTGCTGCAGCTGTCGGACCTGGTGCTGAGCCACCTGCTGGCGTTTGTGGAAGCCCGGGGCGGCCGGCAGGTGGAAAGCTTCAGCCTCACGCGGCCCGGCCACGCGGTACCGGCCCGGCGGGCGCTGCTCTTTCACGACCAGGCCGACGACACCATTCCCTTCGCCGAGGCCGAGGCCATTGCCCGTCACTGGCCCGGCCTCGACTTTCGCCCCACCACCGGGCTGGGCCACAACCGGATCATGCGCGATGCCGCGGTAATCGGGCAGGCCGTGGCGTTTCTGCGGGCCGACGAGGCCGGCAACTAGCTGAACAGCGCCAGCAGCTCGGCGGCCGACAACGACTTAAGCACGGCCGTGTCAGTACGAATGAGGTCGGTGGCCAGCTCCTGCTTCCGGGCCTGCATATCCTGAATTCTCTCCTCAATGGTGCCCGGGCAGATCAGGCGGACCGCCACCACGGGCTTGGTCTGGCCCAGGCGGTGGCTGCGGTCGATGGCCTGGTTTTCCACCGCCGGGTTCCACCACGGGTCTACCAGGTACACGTAGTCGGCCGCGGTCAGGTTCAGGCCCGTGCCGCCGGCTTTCAGGCTGATCAGGAAGACCCGCACGCTCTCGTCCTGCTGAAAGGCGGCTACGGCGGCGGCGCGGTCGGTGGTCTGGCCCGTGAGGTAGGCCGCGGCAATGCCCCGCTCGGTCAGGGCCTGGCGCACCAGGTCCAGCATGCCCACGAACTGGGAAAACACGAGAATCTTGTGCCGGGGCGCCTTGTCCTCGATTTCGTGGAGCAGGCGGCGCAGCTTGGCCGAGGACGTGCCGTAGTCGCCGGCGTTGCTGAGCAGGGCCGGGGAGTTGCAGATCTGGCGCAGCTTGGTGAGGCCCTGCAGCAGGTGCAGACCGTGTTTGGGCAGGTGCTCGGGGTCTTTGCCCATCAGCCACTCCCGGTATTCTTTGCGGTAGAGGTCGTACACCTGCCGCTGCTCGGCGTCCATCTCGCAGTGCAGCACCATCTCGGTTTTGGCCGGCAGCTCGGCGGCCACCTGCTGCTTGGTGCGGCGCAGCACAAACGGCCGGATCTTGTGCTGCAGCGCCCGGGCGTGGGCCGTGGACTTAAACTTGTCGATGGGCGTGGCAAACTGGTCGCGGAAGTGCTGCTGGCTGCCCAGCAGCCCCGGGCAGGCAAAGGAAAGCTGCCCGTAGAGGTCGTAGGTGCTGTTTTCCAGGGGCGTGCCGGTCAGCACCAGGCGGTTGCGGGCCTGCAGCCGCCGCGCCGCCTGGTAGCGCTGCGACTCGGGGTTTTTGATGGCCTGGGACTCGTCGAGCACCACGTAGTTGAAGGGGTAGTCCTGCAGAAAAACCAGGTCGGTGAGCAGCGTGCCGTAGGTGGTCAGCACCACGTCGTGGCCGGTAAAAAAGAACGGGCTGCGGGGCCGGTCGGAGCCGTGGACGACCAGCAGGCGCAGGGCGGGGGCAAACCGGGCGGCCTCGGCCTGCCAGTTGAACACCAGCGACGTGGGCACCACCACCAGGCTCACGGCCCCGGGGCGCCGGGTGCGCTGCAGCAGCAGCAGGGCCAGCACCGTGATGGTTTTGCCCAGGCCCATGTCATCGGCCAGGCAGCCGCCGAAGCCGAACTTGTCCAGAAAGCACAGCCAGTTGAGGCCGTGCTGCTGGTAGGGCCGCAGCGTGCCGCGCAGCTCCGGCGGCGGCGCCACCGGTTCGATGCCGCCAAAATCCGTGACCTGCGCCTGGTAGCGGGCCAGCTCGGCCCGGGTTTCGGGCGTCAGCGCCTCGGGCTCATACAGGTCTTCCAGGGCCGAGAAGCTGACTTTCGGGGTGCGGATTCGTTCCCCCACCACCTCGCCGGCGGCCAGGTAGCGCGGCAGGCGGTCGAGCCAGTGCTGGGGGAGCAGGCCGTGGGTGCCGTCGCCGAGCAGCACGTAGCGGCGGCGGTTGCGCAGGGCCTTAAGGATGCTGGCCAGCGGCGCTTTCTGGGGCCCGAAGTGCACGTGCAGCTCAGTGTCGAACCAGTTGACTTCCGTACCCACCCGCACCGTTACGGTGGCTTTGTAGGGGTTGAGCTTGTTGTTCTTGAGCTCGTTGAAGCCCAGCACCGTCACCTGCTGCTGGTGCCATACGGCAAAGGCCTCCAGAAACCAGTCGTCGGCCAGCAGCTGCCGCCGCGACATCGACAGCGACTCGCGGCCCAGCTGCCCGGCAAAGTCGGGGTGCTGCCGCACCAGCAGGGCCATAAAGTCAATTTCGGCCGCCGCGTCGCGCGCCACGGTGAACCCCTTGCCCGTGCCGGGGTCGGTGGCGTAGACGGCGTTGCGCGAGAGGACCGGCACTTCCACCGCCCCGTACTTCATCACCGGCACCAGGTCTACGTAGTCGCCGGATTCGGTCAGGTACAGCAGCTTTTCGGGGGCCTGGGCAAAGCCGCCCGCGGCAAGCTGGGCGGGCGTGGCCGGCGCCGAGCCGGGGTAGGCTACCGCCACGTGCCGGCCGAGGCGGGCCAGAATATCCTGCTCGAAGGCCGGGAAAGCCGAGCGGTGCAGCAGCAGGCCGCCGGGGCGGGTCCGAAAAAAAGCCAGCACGGGCAGCACCGCCGGCTGCTCCACCAGGTACCAGGTGAGGCCCTGGCTCACGAACCGGCCGTACTTCACCGGCAGCGCCGTTAGCTCCTGGGGCTGCCCGTTGAGCTGCACGCTCGCCGCCACCTCGTAAAACGGCGCCCGGAGCCGCACCGTCAGCGCCACTTCCACCCGGCCGGCAGCCAAAGTCAGCGGCGTCAGGTTCTGGGCGGTGGTTTTTTCGGATACGGTAGTGCGGCTCCCGAACACCGGCAGCCCCAGCGGATTGAGCACCACCGCGCGCAGGGCTTCGGCCTCGGCGGCGGGGCTGCCGGCGCCGGGCTGCTGCAGCCGGGCCACGCCGGCGTAAAACCGCCCCTCCGCCGCGTTGGTGCCCGCCAGCCCCGCATCCAGCGCCGCCACCCAGGTGAGTGGGTTTTTGGGCTTGCCGCCCGCCGTCAGGGCCGCTTCAAACAGGTGAATGGTAAGCTGGTCGTAGTATTTGTGGGTGCCCAGCACCATAAACCGCTGCGCTGCCGCCCCGGGGCGGACTTCCGGGCTGGCGGGCAGCAGGGCGGCGGCCAGCTGGCGCCGGGCGTCGGCGGTGAGCGGGTACAGGCCGGGCAGGCGGGGCATAATTTCCAGCTTCTGGTCGGCGTACTCCAGCCGGAAATAGTCGGCCGGGTTGGGCTCCTGCTCCAGCCCGTAGTGGCGGGCCGCTACCAGAATCCGCTGCTGCCGCAGGTCTTGGTCGAAAAACACGCGCAGCTCGGGCCGGAGCAGCACGGCCCGCAGCACCTGCCCCTGATGCTCACAAAGCCGGGTTTTGGGGGCCGGGCAGGGGCAGCTGATGGTCAGCCCGCCGGGCTCCTGGGTCAGCGTCACGGTCGGAAACGGCAGCGGGGCGGACGGCCGGCGGAAGGTGCCCGAATCGACGGCCAGCCGCTCGGGCTCCACGGTCAGAAAGCGGCGGTCATCGGCGGCAGCGGCCTCCGCGCTAAGGGCGCCGATACGCTCCTCGGTCAGATCGGGCAGCGCGCAGCCGGCCAGCACGTACGCTTCGCGGGGCGGCGGGGGCAGCGGGGCGGAAGGTGCGTGGGGCATGCTGCAGAAAACGGGACAGATAAAGAGCGGCCGTCGGCGCCCAGATAGGACTCCGGCACACTGGCCGCGTAAAACTACGGCCGGTTGCTGCCGAATCCGCGGTACCCGGAATTAATCCGGGCGCTGCGTTGCCTAAATGACCTCCTGGCCGGCGGCGCTGAGCTGGCGCAGCACGTCGCGCAGACCCTCGGAGTCCTGAATCAGCTGGCTGATCTGCTGGAGGTAGTCGGCTTCGGCGCGCAGGCCGCGCTTGATCTGGCGCAGCTCGGCCTCCTGCTTTTTGCCGGTGGCGGCAAAGGTGCTGGTCGCGCCGTACTTGAGCTCGTTCATGCGCAGCTTCAGCTCGTCCTGCTGCTGGCGCAGCGCCTGGGTGTAGCGGGTCAGCAGCTCTTCCGACTCCGTATCGGCCTGGCCGGGCGCATGTTCCGACAGCAGCTGCAGGAGCGTGTACAGGTCGTTGGCTTCGTAGGCGCGGATGATCTGCTGCATGCGGGCCGTCTTTTCCGCGGCCCGGGCCGGGTCCCGCTCCAGGTCGGGATGGTTGGCGCGGGCCAGCTGCCGGTACAGCGTTTTGGTGTTGCCCAGCAAGTGCTGCTGCTCGGCCTGGGCGGCGGCCTGCCTGGCTTTCTGCTTTTTGGTCTGGCGCTTTGCGGGTGCGGCGGCCGCCTCGTCCGCCGCCGGCTCGGGCTCGGGCGGCGCGGGGGCAGCGGCAGCGTGGCGCCGCAGGATATCGGCCACGTCTTCGCCAAACCGGCGGTGCAGGGACTGGGCATTGCCCAAAATCAGCTCCCCGATCTGCCGGTGCTCGGCGCGGGAGAAGTAGGGTCGGAGCAGGGCTTCTTCGAGCGGAGCAAACAGGCCGCGCCGCGCGGCCACCACCGTCTGGGCCAGGGGGCCTACCTGCTGCCAGTAGCGGCGGCGGGCCTCGGCCTGCCCGTTTTCCAGCTCCTGCAGCCGCTCCCGCAGGTTTTCCACGTCGAGCACTGCCTGCCGGAACGCCTGCTGGGCCGCCGTACCGGGCTCCTGGGCCGAGGCCGGCACGGGCAGAGCGTTGGCAGCGGGCAGGTCGGTGGCGGGGTTATGCAGATTCATAAAGCAAAGGTAGGGCGGAAACCAGCGCCCGGCCGCGCCGCCTGCTGCCGCCGCCCGGCTTGCCATAATCCGGAGCGGACAGGATCGGTCCGGGAAAACACCGGCGCCGGGCGGGGCGGCCCAGGGGCTTTTTTTGTTGATGCGGCAGAATTATTGGCTGTTGATTGAAAATGACGCAAAAAAAGTAGCCCGCACAACGGGTTTTATGCTTGTTTTTTAACCGCTGCCCCGCGGTTGTGCTCAGCAGGGGCGGGGCGGGGCGTATGGCGCCCGCAGCCCGTTTCCGGCGTGTGCGGTAAGTGCGTTGCAATCCGCAGAAAGCTGCCTTTCAACCCCTTGGACGCGGTTTGGTGAGTTGTTTTTCTCGGTTAAGTCCAGATATATTTGACTGGTACCAGTGCCTGCGCCGCGGCCGGCCCGGCCCAGGGCCCGGCCAGCTGCCGGTTCCTATCCGGCCGCGGCGCCCTAGCCGCGCTTCTTCTGTCCCCACTTTTCCAACCACCTTCCCATGAAAAAGACCCTTACTCAGCTTTTGGGCGCCCTGGCCATCATGGCCG
The DNA here is from genome assembly GCF_039539525.1 of Hymenobacter algoricola. Taxonomy (NCBI): domain Bacteria; kingdom Pseudomonadati; phylum Bacteroidota; class Cytophagia; order Cytophagales; family Hymenobacteraceae; genus Hymenobacter; species Hymenobacter algoricola. Next base: position 210,680 of record NZ_BAABDH010000016.1, read on the forward strand.
GCAGCGGCGCCCAGGCCCAGGCCCAGACGTATCAGCTCGTGTGGGCCGATGAGTTCAACGGCAGCCTCAACCCGGCCTGGCAGTTCGAAACCGGCGGCGGCGGCTGGGGCAACAACGAGAAGCAGTTCTACCAGGCCGCCAACGCCGCGGTGGTCAACGGCGAGCTGCAGATTACGGCCCGCAAGCAAGCCGTGGGCGGCCTGCCCTACACCTCGGCCCGCCTGAAAACCCAGGGCCGCCAGGAGTTCACCTTCGGCAAGATCGAGGCCCGCATCAAGCTGCCGCTGGGGCAGGGGCTGTGGCCGGCCTTCTGGATGCTGGGCGGCAACATCAGCACCGTCGGCTGGCCCCGCTGCGGCGAAATTGACGTGATGGAGCAGGTCAATGCCGACAGCCGCACCTACGGCACCGTGCACTGGGACAGCAACGGCCACGCCCAGTACAGCGGCAACACGGCCATGTCGGCCAATACCTACCACGTCTACGGCATCGAGTGGGACGCCAGCGCCATCCGCTGGTTTCTCGACGGGGTGAAGTTCCACGAAATCACCATTGCGGGCGGCGTTGGCGGCACCGAGGAGTTTCAGAAGCCGTTTTTCCTGCTCCTGAACCTGGCCGTGGCCGGCGACTGGCCCGGGCAGGCCGTGGACGAAAGCAGGCTGCCTGCCACCATGGCGGTCGACTACGTGCGGGTGTACCAGAAAACCAGCACCCCGCCGCCGGCCTCCACCCTGATTCAGGCCGAGGCCTACAGCGCCATGAGCGGCGTACAGCTGGAAAACTGCGCCGACTCCGGCGGCGGCCAGGACGTGGGCTGGATTGACGCCGGCGACTGGATGGCCTACAACAACATCAGCTTCCCGACTTCGGGCGCCTACACCGTGGAATACCGCGTGGCCAGCCCCGGCGGCGGCCGCGTATCGTGCGACCTGAACGGGGGCGCCACCCAGCTCGGCAGCGTGGCCATTCCGGCCACCGGCGGCTGGCAGAGCTGGACCACCGTGGCCCAGACCGTCAACGTAAATGCCGGCACCTACAACTTTGGCACCTACGCCCCGGCCGGCGGCTGGAACCTGAACTGGATTCGCATCACCAAGCAGGGCGCGGCCCGTACGGCGTTGGCCACGGCCAATGGCCTTGCTGGGCCAACCAGCCTGGAAGTGTACCCAAACCCGGTCACCAGCCAGCTGCAGCTGAGCGGGGCGGCGGCGGTGGCGGGCGCCGAAGTCCGCATCCGGGACGTAACCGGGCGGCAGGTGTGGCAGGGAGTATACCGCGGCGGCGCCGTGCCGGTAGCCGACCTCCGGGCCGGGCTCTACACGCTGGAAGTCCGCCAGGGCGGGCAGCTGCGCCGCCAGCGGTTTGTGAAGGAGTAGGGTAGCGGGCAGTATCGTCAGGTAAGAACGTCCTGCGAAGCGGTGCTTCGCAGGACGTTCTGTTTTAACTTCTAGTCCGGCCTCACCCAAACAGCTCATACGCCACCCGAAACGTGTTGCAGTGGGCGTCCACGATGTCGCTGATCCGCTCGGAATAGCCGCCGCCCATGCTCACGGCTACCGGCAGGCCGTGCTGCCGGCACAGGCCCAGCACCAGCTCGTCGCGGGTGCGGCAGCCGTTCTGGGTCAGGGCCAGCTTGCCCAGCCTGTCGGTGGCCAGCACGTCGACGCCGGCCTGGAAAAACACGAAGTCGGGCTGCACCCGGGCCAGCAGCGCCGGCAGGGTAGCCGCGAGCTGGGCCAGATACGCCTCGTCTTCGGTCCCCAGCGCCAGGGCAAGGTCCAGGTCCGACTCTTCCTTGCGCAGCGGATAGTTGGCGCCGGCGTGCATGCTGAAGGTAAACACCCGGGGCTCGGGCCGGAAGATGCTGGCCGTGCCGTCGCCCTGGTGCACGTCCAGGTCCACGACCAGAATCTGCCGGGCCAGGCCGTGGTGAAGCAGGTGGGCGGCGGCAATGGCAATGTCGTTGAGCACGCAGAACCCTTCGCCCCGGTCGGCAAAGGCGTGGTGGGTGCCGCCGGCCAGGTTCAGGGCCACGCCGTCGTGCAGGGCCCGCCGCGCCGACTGCACCGTGCCCGCCGAGCTGCTCAACGAGCGGAGCACCAGCCGCTCGCTCTGGGGCAGGCCCAGCCGGCGCACCTCAGCCGCCGACAGCTGCTGGTCGCGCACTTTGGCCCAGTACGCCGGCGTATGCACCCGCAGCACGTCTTCTTCGGCGCACAGGCCGGGGTCGTAGAAATCCTGGGCCGGGGCAATGCCCTGCCACAGCAGCTGCTCCCGGATCAGCTCGTACTTGGCGATGGGGAAGCGGTGCGCGGCGGGCAGCTCAAGCGTGTAGCGGGCGGAAGTAGCGAGGCAGGGCATGGGCAAAAGTAAGCGCGTAACTACCGCCAAGTACGCCGCCGGCCGCATTCTGGCCCGGCGTGGTACCAGCATAGTCCGCCGTTAGGGCAGCCAGCGGATGACGAAGTTCTTGACCGGATTCTTTTTGATGATGGTTACCAGCCGGCCCCCGCTGTATTGGTACTCATCTTCCCGCCCCGCCCGCCGGGCGGCATACGGGCCGGTGGCGGTCCGGCCCAGGGTGAAGTAGTCCCCGAAATACTCGGCAAAGGCCCGGGCCTGGTTGCGGGGTTCCCCGAAAAACATGTCCGTGACGGTGTAGGTGATGGGCCGGGTTTCGGTGGCCCGGTAGTGGTGCTTGTACTGGTCGGCCACGATGTCGTAGTGGTCGGTTTTCCACTCGGTGCGGGAGCTGAAGTTGCCCTGGTTGGTGTGGGCCTCCACCGTACTCAGCAGCAGCCTGCCGTTGCGGACGCGGTTGACTACCTGGTAGTAGATGGTCAGGTTGTAGAACAGAATGCTCACCTGCACGTCGCTGGTCAGGGTCAGCACCGCGTCGGTGGTGCCGGCCTGGGGCTGGCGGGTGGCCGTCATGGTGCCCACGCGCAGGCCCGCCACCTCAATGGCGTAGCGGCGCGTTTCCGGGGCGGGCTTGGCTGCCGGCCCCTGCGCAGAGCCGGGGGCTGCCAGCAGCCCGGCCCAACCCAGCAGGCCCAGCCGGAGCCTTAGCATACCGGGTGCGGGCCGCGCTTACTGCTCATTGAGCTGCCAGTTGTAGTCCAGAAACGTGATGGGGGCGTTGGCGCCGAGCTTGGTTTTGGAGTACTTATTCACCCATTTCCCCACCGACTGCCCGTTGGCGTTCCAGTCGCCCTTGTACCAGTCGAAGTACCTGGACAGCTGGGCGCTGCCCTTGCCGACCTTGTTTTTGGCCGGGTTGTTCACGAAGTCCCGGGCCTGGTCGTCGAGCTGAGCGTCGAGCCTGGCGGCGCTGTAGGCCTCATTGCGCAGGCGCGGGCACGAGACGGCGGCGCACACCAGGGCAAAGTGAATGCGCGGGTCGTTGAACTGCTTACGCAGCGTGCCGTGCTCGATTTCGTCGAGGCTCATCTTCTTGCCACCGATGGTAAAAAACTTGGCCGCCCAGGGCGTGGTCGCCGGCGCAGTCTTGCCGTTGGAGCCAATGTCCTTGATGCTCTGCAGCGGGTAGTGGTCCAGGATCAGCCGGATGGTAAAGGCGTTGTAGGCGTTGATCCAGTAGCTCATCTGCTCGGCCTTGCTCCAGGCCGCGGCCGGCGGGTTTTGGCTGAGCTGGTCCAGGTACCGGTTGAATTCCTGCTGGTCGGCCTTGAAGCCCTTGTAGTTGACCAGTCCCTGGCTGGTAACGTGCTTTTTGAGCAGCTTATCCAAGGTGCTGTGGTCGACGGCGGCCGCGGCGGGGCGGCTGGCCGGGGTGGGGGGAAGGGCAAAAGCCGGCGGGGCCAGGCTGGCAGAGCCCAGGACCGTGAGCAACATAAGACCGGCGGACTTCAGGGGTACGTTCATAGTGGCAGCATATACGGAAAACGGTACGGAAAAAGATTGTGCGGGTCCCAAACTCAACGCGGCCGGGTTTGCGTAAGCCTTGCAAACCTTCTGCTCCCGATGCTGCTCACTCCCGCGCTGCTGGGCCTGGCCACGCTGACCCCGCCCGATTCCGTTCCCCGGCGCCTGGTGCTGTTTCCGCTGCCGCTGGTCTACTATACCCCCGAAACCCGCCTGGCCTACGGTGCGGCCCTCACGGCCACGCTGCGCTTTCGCCGCGACTCGGCCTTTGCCGCCGCCCGGCCCTCCCAGCTCACCCTTGGCGCGGCCTACACCCAGAACCGGCAGCTGCTGCTGTACCTGCCCTTCCAGCTGTTCTACGACCACAACCGCTACTACGCCTACGGCGAGGCCGGCTACTACCGCTACACCTACTATTTCTTCGGTCTGGGGGAGCAGGCCGGGCCCCGGGAGCTGTACGGCGTCAACTTTCCCCGCGTCCGCCTCAATGCCTTCCGCCAGATCGGGCCGGGCCTGAGCCGGGGCAAGCTGTATGCCGGCCTGCGCTACCAGTACGAAGACTACCGGGTGCAGGCGGTGGCCGAAAACGGCCGGCTGGCCAGCGGAACCGTGCCGGGCGGCCGGGGCAGCCGCCTCAGCGGCGGCGGGCTGGGCTTATTCTTCGACTCCCGCGACAATGTGTTCTTTCCCACCCGGGGCGTAGTGGCCGACGGCGCTTTGCTGCTCCGCAACCGCGCCGTCGGGGCCGGCCCGGCCGGCGAAGCCACCCGCTTTACCCGCGCCTCCGCCGACGTGTCGTCCTACCACGCGCTGCCCGGTGCCGCGGTGCTGGCGCTGAACTACTTCGCCAGCTGTACCGCGGGTGTGGCTCCGTTCAATGCCCTGTCGCTGCTGGGTGGGGGCCGGCGGCTGCGCGGCTACTACGAGGGCCGCTACCGCGACCAGAACGCGGCTTTGCTGCAGTCGGAAGTGCGCCTGCCGGTGTATAGGCGGCTGGGCGCGGTGGCCTTCGGCGCGGTGGGCGTGCTCGGCGACGACCAGACCCGGCTGCGCCTGAACCGGCCCAAAGCCACCTACGGGGCCGGCCTGCGCGTTACCATCAACCGCCGCGACCACCTTAACCTGCGCCTCGACTACGGCCGCGGCCACGACCACGACTCGGGCGGCGTGTACCTGACCATCGGCGAGGCCTTTTAAAGGAGCGCCTGCCGGAGTTCTGCCGAAAAAGAAGGAATTTGACCCGCTGACTTCTGCTTATGCTGCTGAGCGTTATCATTCCCACCCACAACGAAGCGCCCACCATTGCCCGCCTCGTAACCGAGCTGCAGCAGTGTGCCCCGGCGGGGACCGTCGAAGTGCTGGTAGTGGATGCCAGCAGCCCCGACGGCACCGCCCAGGCCGCCCGGCAGGCCGGCGCCACGGTGCTCCCGGCGCCCCAGTCCGGCCGGGCCGCCCAGATGAACTACGGCGCGGCCCGCGCCCGGGGTAATATTCTCTACTTCGTGCACGCCGACGTCGGCATTCATCCCGACTACGTAGCCACCATCCGGGCTGCCGTTGCCGAAGGCTACGCGGCGGGCTGCTACCGGTTCCGGTTCGATTCGCCCCACCTGCTGCTGCGGCTCAATAGCTACGGCACCCGCTTCGCGGGCCTCATGAGCCGGGGCGGCGACCAGACGCTGTTCATCACCCGGGCCTTGTTTCAGCAGCTGGGGGGCTTCAATGAGCGGTTCGTTATCATGGAGGACTTTGAAATCATCATCCGTATTCGTCGGCAGGCCCGCTTCCTGATTGTGCCCCAGGAGGTGCTCGTCTCGGCCCGCAAGTACGAAGCCAACGGCTGGCTGCGGGTGCAGGTAGCCAATCTGACGGCGTTTTCGCTGTTCTTTCTGAAGGTGGCGCCGGCCCGCATTGCCCGCACCTACAAGGCCATGCTCAACTACCGCTGATGGCCGGCCCCGTCCTGGTCACCGGTGCCAACGGCTTTCTGGGCCGCCATATCGTGGCCGAGCTGCGGCGGCGCAGCTACGCCGTGCGGGCTCTGGTCCGCCCCGGTACCGTGCCGCCGTTTCCCGCCGCCTGGGCCGTAGACTATCACGAAGCCGACCTGACCGCGCCCGCCGGCCTGGCCGGGGCTGCCGAAGGCTGCGCGGCCATCATTCATGCGGCCGCCCTGGCCCGGGTGAATCCGGCCCGCAGCGCGGCAGTGTGGGCCGTGAACCTGGGTGGCACCGCCAACATCCTGCGCGAAGCCCGGCGGGCCGCCGTCGGCCGCTTCGTGTACGTGGGCACGGCCAACGTTTTCGGCTTCGGCCCCAAGCAAAGCCCCGGGGATGAAACCCGCGCCTACGCCGGCCGCCGCTACGGCCTCGACTACATGGACAGCAAGCACGCCGCCACCGAGCTGGTCCTGGGGGCCGTGGCCGACTGGCAGCTGCCGGCCGTGCTGGTCCATCCCACCTTTATGCTCGGCCCCCAGGACGTGAAGCCGACCTCCAACGCCCTGCTGCTGGAGCTTTACCACGGCCGGCTGCCCGGCTTTCCGCCCGGCGGTAAAAACTACGTCCACGTGCGGGATGTGGCCACTGCGACGGTCAACGCCCTGACCCGGGGCCGGGTGGGGGAGTCCTACATTCTGGGCAATGAGAACCTGAGCTACCGCGACGCCTTCCAGCTGATGGCCCACGAGCTGCGCGTGCCGCCGCCGCGCTGGCCCGTTCCCGCGGCCCTGGCCTCGCTCTACGGCCGCCTCTGCGACCTGCAGGCCCGCCTCACCGGCCGCCCGGCCCCGCTCAACTCCGCCATGGCGGCCGTCGCCAACGACGGCCACTACTTCAGCCCCCGGAAAGCCCGGGCCGAGCTGGGCCTGGCGCAAACTCCCATCCGCCAGGCCGTGGCCGAATCCCTGGCCTGGTTTAAAGCCCACCACTATGTCTGATACCGGCCCTTTCGCGGGCAAAGTGGCCCTGGTTACCGGCTCCGAATCGGGCATCGGCCGCGAAACGGCCCGGGTGCTGGGCGAAAGCGGCGCCGTCCTGATTCTCAACGGCCGCAACCCCGTCCGCCTCGAGCAAACCCGCCGGGAGCTGGCCGCCGCCGGCCTGCACGTCGTGAGCTGCGTGGCCGATGTGACGCGCTACGCTGACTGTGCGCGGCTTATTGATACTGCCATCGGGGCTTTCGGCCGGCTCGATATTCTGGTTACCAACGCCAGCATCTCCCAGCGGGCTTACTTCGCCGACATGCAGCCCGAGGTCTTCCGCGAGGTGCTCGACAGCAACGTCTACGGCTCGGTGTACCCGCTCAAGGCGGCGCTGCCCCACCTGCTGCGGAGCCGGGGCAGCGTGACCTTCATTTCCTCGATTTCGGCGCTGAACGGCATGCCCAGCGGCTCGGCCTACTGCGCCGGCAAAGCCGCCGTGGCCAACCTGGCCCACACCCTGCGCCTGGAGCTGGCCGACACCGGCCTCCACTTCGGCGTGGTCCACATCGGCTTCACCCAGAACGACGCCGACAAGCGCGTGCTCGACGCCGCCGGCCGGCCCGTCCCGATTGCCCACCGGCCGCCGCGCTGGCAGAAAACCCAGCGGGAAGTGGCCGGCCTCATCGTGGACCACATCCGCCGCCGCCGGCCGCGGACCGTCATTTCGGCCCTGGGGCACCTCATTGTGCTGGTGCACACCTGGTTTCCCCGCCTCGGCGACTGGATAGTGCTGACCACCACCCGCCGGCTGAAGCATTTCTACGAATGACGGCGCCGGCCCCCAAACTGTCCCGCCGGGCTTTGTCGTATATTCGGGAGTCCGATGTTTGCCGGCCTGATGAACCAAGGCCGGCCGCTGCGCCTTTCCTTGCCGGCCGCCCGGTGCTCCGGCCTTATCTCCTGCGTTGCTCCTCATGAAATCACTCAAAGCCACCGGCCACCAGCTAGCGGACTCCGCTTTCCAGCTCACGGTGCTGCGCCGGGAAGTGGCCGACACGCTGCATCTGCCCCTGTTTCACGAGAAGCTCTCCGCGGCCGGCCTGTTTCCGCTCACGCCCGTGGCCCCGGCCGTGCTGCAGATCAACGTGGGCAAGATGTGCAACCAGGTGTGTAAGCACTGCCACGTCGATGCCGGCCCCGACCGCAAGGAAATCATGACCTGGGAAACCATGCAGCTCTGCCTCGACGCGCTGGCCCAGTCCGACATTCAAACCGTCGACCTCACCGGTGGCGCCCCGGAAATGAACCCCGACTTCCGCTGGTTCGTGGCCGAAATCAGCCGGCTGGGCCGCAAAGTGCTGGTGCGCTGCAACCTGACCATCATCGTGGCCAACAAAAAGTACCACGACCTGCCCGAGTTTTTCAAGCGCCACGGCGTGGAGGTCGTCAGCTCTCTGCCCTTCTACAGCGCCGCCAAAACCGACAGCCAGCGCGGCGACGGCGTGTTCGACGACTCCATCCGGGCCCTGAAGATGCTCAACGCCGTCGGCTACGGGCAGCTCGGCTCGGGGCTGGTGCTGAACCTGGTCTATAACCCCGCCGGCGCGTTTCTGCCCGGCTCCCAGAAGGGGCTGCAGGAGCAGTTCAAGCGGGCGTTGCTCAAAGACCACGGCATCGTCTTCAACGAGCTGTTTGCCATTACCAACATTCCCGTCAGCCGCTACCTCGACTACCTGATTGAGTCGGGCAACTACGCCGGCTACATGGAAAAGCTGGTGACGGCCTTCAATCCCGTAGCCGCCGCGGGCGTCATGTGCCGCACCACGATTTCGGTGGGCTGGGACGGCGGCCTCTACGACTGCGACTTCAACCAGATGCTCGACCTGACCGTGGCCAGCCCCGGGCGCCACATCCGCGACTTCAACGTCGCCGAGCTGGGGCAGCGCGCCATCGTCGTCAACCAGCACTGCTACGGCTGCACCGCCGGCAGCGGCTCGAGCTGCGGCGGCGCCACGGCCTAGCCACTGGCGCTACCCGTTGGCGGAACGTGCTGCCGAGCCTGCCGGAGCGGCCGCGCGGCTTCGACTGCGCGGACCCCAGAGCAGGCGGGCCGTTTGGGAAGGCGAATGAAACCGAGGCCCCCGTCAGAACTTCCGGCGGAACCCTTTTTAATATATAAGCCGCGCCGGATATCCGAATCTGCTACTTTTAGGCCGCAAACCACCCACAACCCCGGCTATGAGTAACATGATCCAGTTTGTCGCCAACCACGACGATCTGTCCACGGACAAAGGCTTCCAGTTCAAGTTTTACTGCGATAAGTGCCGCAACGGGCACATGTCGCGGTTTCAGATCAACAAGATGGGCATGGCCACGAGCCTGCTTACTGCGGCGGGCAGTCTGTTCGGCGGCATGTTTCACGATGCCGGCAATGCGGCCTACCAGATGCAGCGCGCCGTGGGCGGCCCGGCCCACGATGAGGCCCTGAAAAGCGCCGTGCTCGAAGGCAAGCAGTTCTTTAAGCAGTGCACCCGCTGCGGCCACTGGGTGTGCCCCGACGTGTGCTGGAACGGCAAGGCCGGCCTCTGCGAAGACTGCGCCCCCGACGAGCACGAGGAGCTGGCCTCCCAGCAGGCCCAGGCCGCCCGGGAGCAGATTCACACCAAAACCCGCGCCCAGGACTACACCCAGGAGCTGGACTTCGTGGGCCGCGGCAGCATCGGGCAGTGCCGCACCTGTCAGGCCAAGCTCGGCCCCGACCAGAAGTTCTGCCCCGGCTGCGGCACGCCCAACGCGGCGGCCCCCACGAAGGAGAAGTTCTGCGCCGACTGCGGCACCGGCGTCAAGGCCGACCAGAAGTTCTGCGCCGGCTGCGGCAAGTCACAATAAAAGCGTGTTTGTCATTCCTGGCAAGCGTACGCCAGATAAAGGATGATCGGTACTGCTGGTTCTCCGCTGCTAGAAAGTTAGCTCGCCTTCGTCCTCATCCTGCCAGTACTTGAGGCGGGAGGCCTGCACGCGCACCAGCACGATGTCGGCGCGGGCTTTGGGGGGCATAAGGCGGGCATAGGGTGAAACGCAGAGCACGTACGCGGGCCGCCCGGCGCGGGTTGAGCCCGGCGCCGGCCTATTCTACCGCCACCCGCCGGCCCGGCCAGCGTGCCGCGCAGCACGTCCAGCCCCGGCGCCAGCCCGGCCGAGGTAGCACCCGTGGTGAACCCCGCCGCCTTTTCGTATTTCCGCATCGACCGGAAGATGGGGAAGGTGACGCTGCGCGAGGTGCGCTACGCGGAAGGCCTGAAGGACTGCGTCAGGATTCATACCGCCGCGGGGCGCCGCTGGTGGTCAGGCAAACCATCTACGGGATGGAGGAGGAGCTCTCGGAAAGCAGCTTCCTGCGGATGCACCGCCCGTTTATCGGGGCCCTGAACAAGATCAGGACCTACAGCTCCCGCCACGTTGAGGCAGCGGCGCAGGAGCTGCCCATCGGGCGGCTGTTTCGGCCGCGGGTGGAGCCGGCCCTCGGCTAAGGTGCCACCCCAGCCGGGTTTTTGCGTAAGCTACTCAGGCTCTTTACCCTGACCCCGCTGCCATGCCCGTACTTCCCTGCCTTCGCCCGGCTGCCCTGCTGGGGCTGCTTGCCGCCTCCGCCTGCAGCTACGACCTCAATGAGCGCCCCACCGCCGGCGCGGGAGCCGCGGGAGCCGACCGGCCCGACGCCACGGCCGCCCCTTTGCGCGAGGTGCGCTGGGAGCTGCGCGAGCTGGCCGGCCAGCCCGCCCCGGCCACCGCGGAAACGCCCTTCCTGACCCTGCGCGACGGCCGTCCCCGGGCCGAGGGCCGGGCCGGCTGCAACCGGTTTTCGGGCCCCTACACGCTGTCGGCGGCGGGGGAGCTGCGGCTGGGGCCGCTGGTCAGCACCCGCAGCGTTTGTCCCGACCTGCCCACGGAGGGCACTTTTCTGCAGGCGCTCAACCAGGCCCGGCGCTACCGCATCCGCGGCAACACCCTCAGCCTGTACGCCACCGATACGCTGGCCGCGCCGCTGGCCCAGCTGCAGGCCGTAGCGGAGTAGCGCCCCCGCAAGGACCCATCCCGGCCGGCGTGCCTGGCCGGCCCTGAGTCTGACCCGGCAGGCACAAAAAAAGCCTGAGCGCAAGCCCAGGCTTTTTTGATCAGCAGCAAAACCAGCGCTGAAGGCGGTTAGCGGCGCTTGGCCCGGCGCAGCCGGCGCAGGCCGTAGGCGCCGCCGGCTGCCAGCAGCAGCGAGGCCCCGCCGTCGATGGGGACGTTGGTGGCGCCGGGCCGGGGGCCGCCGGAGCCGGGCCCCTGGGCATGGACCAGATTAAAGCCGCCCAGCAGCAGCAACATGCCGGTGGTGGCGAAAGTCAGGCGGAGAGTAGTGGCGAGGTTTTTCATAAGGCAATAAGACAGGCTGAAGACAAAGGAGAACCGGCCAGGGCCGGCCCCGGCGGCCCGGTCAGGGCAGCCGGGGCCGGCCCGCCGACGACTATTCTACCACGAGGCGCTTGCTGACGGAGCCCTGCGCCGTTTGGAGCCGCAGCGTATAGACGCCCTGCGCTACCGGGGGCAGCGTCAGCGTCCGGACGGTAGCGGCGCCGGCGACCAGCGTGGTGCGCAGCACGGTCTGGCCGAGCGAGTTCAGCAGCTGTACTTCCGTATCCTGCCGGGTGAGGGCCGCGGGCAGGCTGATGGAAACGACCCCGCGGGTCGGGTTCGGGTACACCGCCACCTGCTGGCTGAGGGCGGCCGAAGCGTTGGCCAGCACGCGCTGCCGGGTAAGCAGCAGCGTGAAGCGGCCCGGGGCAGCCCCCGCAGCCAGCTGGCAGGTGTACTGGGGCTGAGCCGCCAGATCCACTACCGTGCCCGTCTGGGCGTCGCGCAGGTAGGCGAAGGTGCCGGCGGGCAGGTTCAGCAGCTCCACGGCGCGTAGCGTGTGGGTGCCGGCCTGGTCGGCCGCCACGTGCAGGTCGATAACGCGGTCGGTGGCGGTGAGGGCCGGCAGCGCGTTGATCGACAGGCGGGTGGTGGCATTCACCTGGCTGGCCAGCACGGGCGTGCCGCCGGCCAGCAGCTTGTAGGCGTCCAGGGCGCTGTCGAAGCCCGGCGTGGCGCTGCCCTCGAAGTATACCACGGCTTCATCGGCCGGGCCGGTGGCGGCGCGCAGGTCGAGGCGCACGAGCGGGGCGCTGACGGCGGTGCTGCGCTGGAACAGCGGGTTGGCGTAGGCCATCAGGCGCACGGAGTTGGCGAAGGACACCTGGCCGTTGGCGCTGTTGGGAGTAGTTACCCGCACGAAGAAGCCCTGGCCCGAGGCAATAGCGTCGGTGCCGCCGTTGATGCCCACGCCGCCCGAGCCGGCCACGTAGCTGGAGTACGTGCCGTCATACTGCCCGCTGGCGCGGAACACGTACACGGCGCCGTCCACGTTGGTGCGGCCGACCAGATCCCAGTCGATAGGCGAAGGGTAGGGGTTGCCCAGCAGCTGCCAGCCCGACTCGGTCTGGCTGCCGCGCGAGAGGCCGCCGGCCACGTAGGCGCCGTCGTTGAGCGTACCCACGAAGTCGACCGTCTCGGCGCCGGGGATGTTCACGGTGTAGCCGCGGGTGACGGTCAGCGCCTCGCCGGTCGAGCCGGGGGAGAGGAAGCCCTTGTCGAAGTCCAGCGGGGCGGGGTTGCCGCTGGTCGTTACCCGGGTCTCGTCGTAGCTGAATACCGTGGGGAAGGGCGTCACCAGACTCGGGTCGGGGGCCGTGTTGTAGGCCGGGTTCACCTGGGGCGAGAAGCCGGCCGTAGCCAGGTCCGCTACGCTGCTGCCCGTAACCGGGGCCGAGTAGTGGCGGTAGCCGGTGATGCCGGTTGCCGTGCTGGCGCGCTGGACGGCCGCGTTGCCCGTCACCACGCCGCCGGAGTTCACCACGTGGGCCGTGCCGGTAGCGTTGGAAAGCAGCGTGAGGTTGCCGTTCGACGAAACGCTGCCGTTGAGCTGCAGCACGCGCTGCACCCGCACCGGACCCGAGGCCGCAAGGCCGGCCGGCCCGGCCGTGAGGTTGTTGAAGAAGGTGGTCGTGCCGCTGATGTTCTGGATGGCGGGGCCGGCAAAGGAAACCGTGCCGGTGCCCGAGCCCAGGGTGGTGCCGCCGGCGTTAAGGAAGTTGCCGTTCACCGTGAGCAGGCTGCCGTCGGCGCTGGTCAGCGTGGCGCCGGCCTGCAGACTCACGGAGTTAGCCATCTGCGCGCCGTTGACCACCGGGTCGTTGGCCACGTTCGGAATGGTCACGTTGTCGGTGGGGCCGGGTACCTGCATCGGGCTCCAGTTGGCGGCCGTGCCCCAGTTGGTATCGAAGCTGCCAGTCCAGGTCAGGCCGGTCAGCACGACGGGCGGAATGGTGATAAAGGCGGCCAGGCCGCTCAGGTTGCTGCCGCTGCCGATGCGGCCCAGCGAGCTGAACGAGCCAGTGCCCAGGCTCACCTCATACAGCGACTCGTTGGTGCTGCCGCTGACGGCGGCGGCGGCATACGCCGTGTTGACGGGCGTGGCCGGCGTACTCAGGTCGGAAAAAACGTCGAGCTCGACGCCGGTGGCCGTATTCACCGTGATGCCCGAAGGCCCCACGTTGGTGATGTTCAGGGCCGTGTTGGGGTCGTTGATCAGCACGACCTGGTTGATACCCTGGTCGTAGGCGTAGAGCAGGGTGGCGGTGGTGGCGTTGTTGTCGTTGTTGGTGTAGGCCGCGGCCGACAGCGGCCGGCCCGTGGGCCCGTCGGCTACGGCCGAGCCCAGGCCGTTGGCGGGGTTGATGCGGTAGTTGTTGCCGTTGGCGCCGATAATGCGGATCCGGTCGGCGGCGGGGTTGAAGTCGAAGCCGATGCCCGGGGCCGCGCCCAGGGTGTAGGAGTTCAGGCCGCCCACGGCCGTCAGGGCGCCGGAGCCCAGGTTCAGGGTGTAGAGCTGGCCCTGGCTGGTGGCGGCATTGTAGCCAAAGGCGTACAGCAGGCCGTCGAGGGGGCGGAAGTCGGCCCCGGCCAGCACCTGGGAGCCGTCGGTGGGCAGGCCGGTGATGTTGACGGCGGTGCGGATGTTGCTTGGCGCCCCCGAGTCAAACGAGACCAGGTTGCCGCCGGCAAGGCCGTAGAGCAGGCGGCCCACCAGGGCGGGCGGGCTGAGCGGGGCCACCAGGGCGGCCACGTCGCGGACCGGAATACCCAGGCCGATAACGCCGTTGCTCGTGGTTTGGGCCGCGCCCAGATTCACGGAGTACAGCGTGCTGAAAGTGGCCGGGCTCACCGCGTCGCTGTTGGACACGGCATAGGCGCGGTTGACCTGGGCGGCCGCGTCGAAGTAGATGTCCAGGTCGATGGAGGAGCTGGCGGCGTTGGCAAACAGCGGGTTGCCGTTCACGGCCGTCAGCTGCCCGGTGTTGGGGCCGGTCTGGATGAAGAGCTGGTTGCGCACGTCGTCGATGTCGTAGAGCACCGTGCTCGTGCTGCCGGCGTAGGAGTTGGTGTAGGCCACGGCGCCGATGGTGGGCGTGCCGGTGGCCCCGGCCACGAAGTTGAGGTTGCCGTCGATGGCCGCCACCGCGCCGTTGTTGGGGTTGAGGCGGTAGTTGCGCGCGTTCAGGCCCGTCACCCGGATGCGGTCCACGGTCGGGTTGAAGTCGAAGCCGATGCCGTTGAGCGACGCCGCGGTAGTGCCCAGGTCGAGCGGTACCGTTCCCGTCCCGACGGGCGCCGCCACGGCCGTAGTCAGGTTGATGATGTAGAGGCGGCCTTCCCCGGTGGTGGGGTTGTAGCCCAGGCCAAACAGCTGCCCGGTGTTGGGGCGGAAGTCGGTGCCGACCAGCGTCTGGCCCCCGGTGATGCCGGTAATGGTGGCAGCCGAGAGAATAAAGCCGGGGTTGCCCGAGTCGAACGAAATCAGCGCGTTGCCGGTGTTCACGGCGTACAGCCGGTCGCCGCCGGGGGTCGGGGCCGTCCGGTCGATGCCGAAGGCGATATCATCGACGGGGGTGGCGTTGGTGCCATTGACCACATCCGTCGCCACGCCCGTGCCCAGGTTCAGGGTGTAGAAGGTGGTAGCCGAGCCGCGGGTGCGCCCCAGCAGGGCCGTCTGCACCCGCGTGGCGGGGTTGGTGTAGATGTCCAGATCGGTCTGGTCGCCGGCCACCAGCAGGGGCAGCCCGCCCTGGGTGATGCTCACGGGGGCGGTCAGCACGCCGTTGTTGGGCGGATCCTGAAGGAAGAGCGTGGAGCGGCTCTCGTCGATGTCGTAGAGCGTGGTGGTGGCCGTGCCGAGGAAGCTGTTGGTGTAGGCCACCGTGCCCACCACCGGATTCTGCCCGTTCAAGGGGCCGGCGGTGTCGAACACCAGCGGCATATCGGTGACGGCAACCGTGCCATTGACCGGGTTGAGCCGGATGTTCGCCTCGTTGCTGCTCGTCACCCGGATGCGGTCCACGGTGGGGTTGAAGTCGAAGCCGATCCGCTCGGTAGGGCCGCCCAGAGCCAGGGGCAGCGTCCCGCCCACGGCGGTAGCGGCGCCGGTCGTTTTGTTGATGGTGTAGAGCTGGGCCGAGCCGGCCCCGTTGTAGCCCAGGGCAAACAGCTCGCCGGTGGCCGGGCGCGAGTCGAGGCCGACCAGCAGCTGACCCGCGGTGATGCCCGTGATAAGCTGGGTGGTGGGCGCGCTGCTGCTTCCCAGCGAGGAGGTAACCAGCAGACTGGCGGCCTGGTTGAGGCCATACACGGTTTGGGCCTGCACGGCCACGGTGCCCAGCAGACTCAGGCCCGCGGTAAGGCCCAGCAAACGGCGGCTTCCGGAAGGAAATAGGGAACGTACGGGTGTTTTCATTACGCGAAATGGGTTAAAATGAAACGAGATACGCGGCCAGCCGTCCGGTTTGTGCTGGTACTATTCGAAGCATAAGCTGGGCATTGGCTAGGTGTATAGTCCCAGGGAGAGAAGGTGTATTTTCCGGGCTGGAATTTCGTACACACTTATGGGACAAATACTCCACGGCAGCGCCCGCACAACTTCGG
>NZ_BAABDH010000017.1:0-59223 GCF_039539525.1 Hymenobacter algoricola
GGCCAAACACCCGCACAAGTTTTCGCTCAAATCCCTACCTTCAACCCGCCATCAATTTGCTTAACAAACCCCGTCTAAACTGTCCAGTTTTTGGGGAGTAGTACATGTACTAGCTTACGAACCCGCCCCGGAAAGGTGTACGCCAGTTATGAAACTGCTATAACAGTGCGTCTATTTACTCTGATACAACACGCGTGAATCAGGCCATTACATTTACCCGCACTGTCAAGCTACTGCCAAATCAATCCTACCGCTTTGTGAAATCCACTTTTAATCTGGTCCGTCTGACGGGAAACAACTACGAAAGTCGGGATATCACCAACGAATACCAGGACCGCCTGGTATCCTGTACTGACACGACGGTCATAACCTTCCAATAGCACCCGCTGGCTTAATGTCTTGGCAATCTTTTCACAATGAAAAGCCAGCTTACCAAAACGAAAAATCCAGACCTGTTGCCTCAGGACACGGGTGTGAAATTGAAAGACAAATAGCCGATTAAAACTTATATAGCAGTTTCGCGAACAGTGTAGCGGTTGCATTCGCTCCGGTCGGACGGCTTTTTCCGCCGTCCGACCGGTCGTTGTAGGCCCGATGTATTTATCGGCAGCCAGCGACGACCGGTCCGACGGCGAAAAGCCGTCAGACCGGGTACACCGTTCACGAAACCGCTATAGAAGTTCTTTTATTATTACCTGGAGCAGTACGATACTTTACTGGCATGGCAGGTGCTTCGAAGCGGTAGAACCAATCCTTACCTCCTTATCTGCCTTGCCATGAACCTGCTTCTCATCCTTGCCATTATCGTCGTTTTGCTGCTCTCCGGCCTGCGCATCGCCCAGGAATACGAGCGGGCCATTGTGTTTCGGCTGGGGCGCTACGTAGGCCAGCGGGGCCCCGGGCTGTACTGGATTATTCCCTTCATCGAGCGCCGCGTCACGGTGGACGTGCGCACCAAGACCGTGGAGCTGGAGCAGCAGGAAACCATCACCAAGGACTCGGTGACCATCAAGGTGAATGCCGTGCTCTGGTTCCGCGTCACGGACCCGGCCAAGGCCATCATCAAGGTCGCCAACTTCAACCAGGCCGTGTACCAGCTCTCCGTCACGGCCCTGCGCAACGTCATCGGCCAGCACCAGCTCGATGAGGTGCTCCGGTCCCGCCAGGAAATAAACGCCACCCTGCAGCAGCTCGTCGATACGGCCACCGAGCCCTGGGGCGTGCAGATTGAGATGGTCGAAATCAAGGACGTGGAAATCCCCGGATCCATGCAGCGGGCCATGGCCCGGGAGGCGGAGGCCGTCCGCGAGAAGCGGGCCCGCATCATCAAAGCCGAGGCCGAGCTGGAAGCCAGCATCAAGCTCACCCAGGGCGCCAAGCAGATGGAGCAAAGTCCCATTGCCCTGGAGCTGCGCCGGATGCAGATGCTCTCCGAAATCGGTATCGACAACAATACCACCACCGTGGTGCTGGTGCCCTCCGAGTTTACCAACGCCGCCCGCAGCTTCTCCCAGATGGTGCAGCAGTCGGTCAGTTAGGGAATGAAGCCGTCAGAAAAAAACGTCATGCTGAGCATGTGGCGTATCAAGCCAGGGACGCAGCGGAGCTGAAGCATCGCTACCGCTTCGTTGAACGGCATTGCACCGAAGCAGTAGCGATGCTTCGACAAGCGGACGCCAGATCAAGCATGACGTTCTGAGGTGTTTTTAATAATTTCCTGAGCAGCTTCAAAGTAAACTCAACCGGCAAGAAAAAGCCCTCCGTGAACATCCGGAGGGCTTTTTCTTGTCTAAGGTCACCCAACGTCCCTATAACCCCGGCCAGTGGCTGGCGCCGTAGGCTCAGGCAGGCTCCGCCATCCAATTGGATAGTTTTACTATCACAAATGATAGACAAGCCAATATTCCTTCCTAAACTTGCGGCCTCATTCATCCACCCTGGCCCGCATGGACGCACAGCTACTTATTGCCAACCTTACCAATCCCACCCTGCTTTTCTTCGTGCTGGGCATTCTGGCTACCATCGTCAAGAGTGACTTAGAGATTCCGCCCTCCACGGTCAAGTTTATTTCGCTCTACCTGCTGTTCTCCATCGGCTTCAAGGGCGGGCAGGAGCTGGCGCACAGCCCGTTTAGTGCCGAAATCCTGTATTCGCTGGGCTTTGGGCTGCTGCTGGCGTCCCTGATTCCGCTCTACTCCTTTTTCATTCTGAAACGGCGCCTTACCGTCAGCGACGCCGGCGCCATCGCGGCGGCCTACGGCTCGGTCAGCGCGGTTACGTTCGTGGCGGCAGCTTCGTTCCTGGAGTCCCAGCGTATCACTTTCGGCGGGCACATGGTGGCCGTAATGGCGCTGATGGAGGCGCCGGCCATCATCGTGGGCGTTATCTTGCTGATGCGCTACGACACGCCCGCTGCCGGGGAGCCGGCCAACCCGGGCCTGGGCAGCGTCGTGCATCACTCTTTCACCAACGGCAGCGTACTGATGGTGCTCGGCTCGCTCGTCATCGGCCTCATCGCCGACTCGAAGCAGGCCGAAGGCATCAAGCCCTTCACCACCGACATCTTCAAGGGCTTTCTGGCCATTTTCCTGCTCGAAATGGGCATGGTCACGGCCCGGCGCTTCGGGGCCTTCAGCCGCTACGGCCGCTTCGTGACGCTGTTTGCCGTGCTCGTGCCGCTGCTCAACGGCAGCGCCGTGGCGGTGTTCAGCCACTTCGTCACCGACTCGGTAGGCAACCGCTTCATCTTCGCCATCCTGGCGGCCAGCGCCTCCTACATTGCCGTGCCCGCAGCTATGCGCCTGGCGGCGCCCAAAGCCGACCCCGGCCTCTACATTCCGATGGCCCTGGGCGTCACATTTCCCATCAACATTACGCTGGGCATGCCCCTGTACCTGGCGCTAGTGCAACACACGTAAGCAGTAGTCGGAGAATTTCCGCAAGCTCTTCCCGGGCGCCAGTCCCTTCAACAGAACGGCCGCCGGATGCTATTCAGCGGCCGCTTGGCGTCGCACTCATTCCGGGCTATTTCCCGCCGGCTGCGACCAGCACAGCCTGGTTGAGCCGGGTGTACTCGGCCGTGGTTACTTCGTTCTTCTCGTCCTTCACCAGCGCCAACGCCTGCTGGGCCGCCGCTTTTCACTTCCTCGCCGAAGCGCACTTTGGTAATGATGCTGGCCCCGGTGCGCCACACGGTGACGTAGGGCCTTACCTTCCCAAAAATCTTGCGCCCCCGCAGCGAGGGCCGCAAGTACTTCAGGTCGATGTAGGAGGTGGAAAAATCCTGGAGGATGTGCATGGCCGGGCTCGGCTGGGGCACGTTCAGGCGCTGCTGGGCCTGGGCCGCCGGGGTGGACAGGATCAGCGAGGCCTCAGCAGGGCCAAGAGTCAGGGTTGCTTCATAAGCCAAAGGCGAAATACCGGTGCCGGCGTTGCGCGCCCGGCGGAAAAGCAAAGCGGCGCAGCCGGCGGCCGGGGCCGGCAGTTCTGCCACCCCGGGAGGGCGCGGCTCCGAACAGCGCGCTTCGGCCTGGCGGGCGCCAGGAAAATCCGGGGTCGTATCAATGGTTTGCCGATTATGCCCTTACTTGCACCCGCAAACCCTTCGCGGCCGCCCACTGGCGCCGCAGCAGATTCCCGGCATGACCCCGACTTTCCTTCTTTCCGCTTCGGTATTTTCGGTGGCATCGGCCGGCCGCGCCGCTGTGCCGATGCGGAAGAAATGCTGGAAACGACCCTCGGCCTGACCGTCGCAACTCTTCGTGCCTTCCCTTGAGCATTGAGCGCCGGTCCTGACCAGACCGGCGCTTTTTTATTTTTTTTCGGGCCGTTTGCGCGGCGTTTTCCCTGTTTTGCAACTCCTGTTTTCTGCCCTATGAAAGTCCTCAAGTTCGGCGGTACGTCCGTCGGCAGCGCCGAGCGGATGCGCGCCCTGCCCGCCCTGATTCAAGGCCCGGAGCGGCGCATCGTGGTGCTGTCGGCCATGTCGGGCACTACCAACGCGCTGGTCAGCATTGCCCGCCTGCTCTACGAGGGCGACACGACGGCCGCCACTTACCAGATTGAGATTCTGCGCCAGCACTACCTCATCGTGGCCCGGGAGCTGCTCCCCGATACCGCCGTGGCCACCGAAGCCATTCAGCACCTCGACAGCTCGTTTAAAAGCATCTTCGGCCTGACCCGCAACCCGCTGTCGGCTTCCGGCGAGCGGCTGATCCTGGCCCAGGGCGAGCTGCTGAGCACGCTGCTGTTTCACCGCTACTACACCGGCATTCTGGGCCAGCCAGCCACGCTGCTGCCCGCCCTGGACTTCATGCGCCTCGATGCCAACGACGAGCCCGACGCTGACTACATCGAGCAGCATCTGGCCGCCACGCTGGCCCCCTGCGCCGCCGAGCAGCTGTTCATCACCCAGGGCTATATCTGCCGCAACGCCCAGGGCGACGTCGACAACCTCAAGCGCGGGGGCTCCGACTATTCGGCTTCCCTGATCGGGGCCGCCGCCCACGCCGCGGAAATCCAGATCTGGACCGACATCGACGGGCTGCACAACAACGACCCGCGGGTGGTGGAAGGCACCTACCCGGTCCGGGAGCTGTCGTTCGACGAGGCCGCCGAGCTGGCGTATTTCGGGGCCAAGATCCTGCACCCGAGCTCCATTCTGCCCGCCGCCAAGCACGGCATTCCCGTGCGCCTGCTCAACACGATGCAGCCCGAGGCGCCCGGCACGCTGATTTCCGACAAGACCGGCACCGAGGCCATCAAGGCCGTGGCCGCCAAGGACGGGCTGGTGGCCATCAAGGTGAAGTCGAGCCGGATGCTGCTGGCCCACGGCTTCCTGCGCAGCCTGTTCGAGGTGTTCGAGCGGCACCGCACCTCCATCGACATGATTACGACCTCGGAAGTAGCCGTGTCGCTGACCATCGACGACGCGACGCACCTGCCGGAAATCCTGGAGGAGCTGCGCGGCTTCGGCACGGTGGAAGTGGACGAGAACCAGACCATCGTGTGCCTGGTTGGCAACCTGATTCAGGCCGACCACGGCTCGGCCCGCCTCGTCTTCAACGCCCTGCAGGACATTCCGCTGCGCATGATCAGCTACGGCGGCTCGCCCAACAACATCAGCATCCTGATCAGCACCGCCGACAAAGCCCGGGCCCTGAAAGTGCTCAACGACGGCCTGTTCCGGCAGCCTGCTGCCCAGCCGCAGGCCGAAGCAGCTCATTCTTAGTTACTACTTATCAATTACTAAGTGACCATGTCCTTCCCTCTTCCAGCCGACGCGGCCACCCGCGACACGCCCTTCTACCTCTACAACCTGGGCCTGCTGGCGCGCACCCTGACGGCGGTGCAGCAGGCGGCCCAGCCCCGCAACATGCAGGTGCACTACGCCCTGAAGGCCAACGCCAACGCGCCGATCCTGAACCTGATCCGGGAGCACGGCCTGGGCGCCGACTGCGTGAGCGGGGCCGAAGTGCAGCGCGCCCTGGATACCGGCTTTGCCCCCGGCCACATCGTGTTTGCGGGCGTGGGCAAGTCAGACGCCGAAATCCGCCTGGCCCTGGCCGCCGACATCTGGTGCTTCAATGCCGAGTCGGCCCAGGAGCTGGTGGTGCTGAATGAGCTGGCCGGGGCGCAGGGGCGCACGGCCCGGGTGGCGCTGCGCATCAACCCCAACGTGGACGCCCACACTCACCACTACATCACCACGGGCCTGGACGCCAATAAGTTCGGCATCAGCCTGGCGGACCTGGGCGCCGTCATCGACCAGCTCGGGGCGCTGCCCAACCTGGAGCTGGTAGGCCTGCACGCCCACATCGGCTCCCAGATTACCGATCTGGGCGTATTTGCCGAGCTGAGCCGCAAGCTCAACGAGCTGCAGACCTGGCTCGAAAGCCGCGGCCACCACCTGCCCCACCTCAACGTGGGCGGCGGCCTGGGCATCGACTACCACACGCCCGATGCCAACCCGATTCCGGACTTCGAGGCTTATTTCAAGGTTTTTGAGCAGCACCTCGTGCGCCGGCCGGGTCAGCAGGTGCACGTCGAGCTGGGCCGGGCCATTGTGGCCCAGAGCGGGGCGCTGGTAAGCCGGGTGCTGTACGTGAAGCGCAGCCAGCAAACCAACTTCGCCATCCTGGACGCGGGCATGACCGAGCTGATCCGGCCCGCCCTCTACGACAGCTTCCACCTGATTCAGAACGTGAGCAGCCAGGGCTCCCGGCAGCTCTACGACGTAGTGGGGCCCATCTGCGAGTCGTCGGATACGTTTGGGCGCGAGGTGGCGCTGCCCGAAACCCGGCGCGGGGACTTGGTCGTGATTCGCTCGACGGGGGCCTACGGTGAGGTCATGGCTTCCAACTACAACCTGCGCGAGAAGGCCGCGGCGGTGTATATCGGGGGCCAGCCCGGGTAAATTGCCGGCCACGAACCGGCGTTGCCGGCGGCCGTTCCGCATCAGCCGGCCGTGAGAATCTGCTGCGCTACCCGATTGAAAAAAGGCATCCGGCGGGCCACCGCAAACTCCCGGATCTGCTCGCACCGGGCAGCTACATCCGGTCCCGAGGGCAGGTCGGCTACCGCGAAGTACAGCTCGGCCAGGCTCCAGTGCACCTGATAATAGTCCCATAGCCAGGCGTGGGTGCTCGCCTCGGCAGACTGCCGCGCTGGCAACGAAAGTGGGGCGGCGGACGGGCCCGCGCCGTGCCGGGCCGCCACGGCGCGGAAGGCTTGCAGCAGATCGTGGTAAACAGTCCGCCCCGGCTGCTCCAGCTCCGGAAACTGCCGATAGGTCAGCGTCAGCCACGCATGGAGCGGCGCGTACTGACCCGTCAGGAACAACGCCTCGGCCACCAGGAAGTGGTAGCCGGCCGGGAAGTAGTTGTAAAAGGCGGGCAGCTCCGTAGTGCCGACGGCCCAGGAGCCGGTAGGAGCCTGTTGATGAATCCGGGCCAGCAGCTCCGCCGGTAGGCCGGCGGCGGGAGCGTCGTACCAGGCCGCCAGCAGCAGGGCAAAAGCCCGCCGGCCCCGCGGAAAAGGATGCAGGCTGGGTGGCACCCGCACGGCTTCCAGCTGGGTTAGCCGCGCCCGCCAGGCCGGCTCATCCTGGGCCAGGAAAGCGCCTAAAAACAACGTGCTGTAGCCAAAAATCAGGGCCTGGGACGCCGTAGCGTGCCGCAGGTATTCCAGCACCACTTCCCCATAGGCCCCATTCAGGTAGGCCAGATCCACGAAGCTTTCCACAAAATACTCCTGGCCGGCCGGGTCGGCTGCCAGGGCCAGCGCCAGGGCGGACGCCCGGCCGTCGGGAGTGGCCGGGCGAGTCGACTGCCCCAGCGCGTAGCCCCGCAACAGGCTCTCGGCATAGGTGGCCCCGGTAAGCAGCACCAGGGCGTCAGCCGCCGCTGGAGCAGCGGCCGACGGCGGGAGCTGCACCCGGCTGAACGTGGCAAAGTCGAGGAAGCCCGCGTACGCCGCCAGCGTGTCCAGGGTATGCCGGGTAGGGGTGGCCATCGACGAAACCAGCCCAAAAAACCGCAGTATGGTGGCCCGCCCCCGGCCGCCCCGGTGCGGCAGCGCCTGGGCCAGCGTTTTTACCAGCAGGTCGCAGTTGCCAAAATCAGTCAGCGGCCTGCCAAGCTTGTCGGCCACTGCCGTGCGCAGGACCGCGAGTAGTTCGGGTTCAGGAATGAAACGCATCGATACGGAATAGCCAAACGAGTGCGTCTAAAGTAAAAGGACTTTTTGGACTTGCCGGGGCCAGGGGCAGTCGGGGGAATTTGTGGACCTTAGGGCGGCAAGCTCCACTACCGTCATCCCCCATCCATTTTATGGAAACCACTACCTGCACGAGTTGTGGCCGCCCGACGCTCAGGTATGCGACCCACTGCAACCACTGTGGAGCCCCGTTCAGCAACGCTGAGCTCAATGGGTTCAACCGCGCATTTTCCGCCCCGCCCAGGCACAGCGCCAGCAGCGTGGGCATCGGCTCGCCCGAATCCGGAAGGCCTTTTTTTCAGCCTATCTGGGCGGCGGCCTGCCGGCTGCTTCGCGGCGGCCAGAATTAAATCACGCGGCCGACCCCGACTGCGCGCCGGCACCTCCTTACGGCATCCCGCTTATCAGGCTGGTCCCGGGGTCAGCAAACCGCGGACGCGCCTCACCAGCCGCTGGAGTACACGGTCCAGTCGCCCACTTTTTCCTGGATTGGGAAGGCCTGCACCAGCCACTGCCGCTCGGGCCGCACGTCGCCTTTCACCAGCAGCACCGGATGCTGCGTCAGCAGGCGGCGGACGTAGGAATCCTGGGTGGAGTCGGTGAGGTACACCAGGTTCTGCTGCCAGCTCCGGGCGGGCTCAAACTGGGTTTCGCGGGTCAGGTTATGGCTGCCGTCGTGCAAAGACACGGGCAGGCGGCCCAGCTCGAAGGCCAGGGACGGCAGCAGCTCGTCGTAGACCAGAATCGGCTGGTTTTCGAGGTGGTGGCGGCGCAGAAGGTCGGCCAGCGGGCGGCTGCCGTTGAAGGCCAGCTGATTCTGACGCAGGATGGGCTTGGCCGTCAGCAGCAGCGCGGCGGTGAAGATGGTGGCCACGACCAGCAGCCGCGGGGCCACGCGCACCTGGTCCCACAGGGCCTGCTGCAGCACCAGCAGCACGATGCCGACTGCCGGCCACAGCGCCGTGGCCGGACTAAGCTCCAGCGCTACGGGCAGCATCGGCACGAACAGGGGCAGCAGGCAGAGGGCGGCCAGCAGCAGGGCGAAGAAAAAGCTGATGCCCAGGTACCAGCCGTGCAGCGCAGCATCACTGAGCCGGCCCAGGTAGTACACCGTGAGCAGGGCTACGCCCGGAAACACCGGCAGCACGTAGAGCAGCAGCTTGGAGCTGGACAGGGAGAAGAAAGCCAGCGGAATCAGCACCCAGAAGAAAAGCACGTTGCGCCACTGCTGCGGCACCTGCTGCCAGCGCGTGCGCCCCGCCTGGGTGAGCAGCGCTGCCGACCACGGCAGGCTGGTAGCCGGCGCCAGCAGCAGGTAAAACCACCAGGGCTTGGAGCGCCCAAACGTCTCGGGATTGGCGAAGCGCTCCACGGTGTGCTGAAACAGAAAGTAGCGCACGAAGGCCGGGTTTTCGGCCATCAGGTACAGGTACCAGCTCAGCCCCACCAGCCCAAACAGGGCGAGGCCCAGCGCGTGGTGGACCGTAAAGGGCCGGCGGGCCTGCTGCCGGCGGAAGTAAAACCCACTGACGGCCATCAGCGGCAGCACGAAGCCCACGGGCCCTTTGGTCAGAAAGGCCAGCCCCAGCCCCACCCAGAACAGGTAGAGCCAGCGCCGGCCGCCGTCGTGGTAGTAGCGCAGAATACCGTAGGTGGCGGCCAGCTCCAGGGTTTGCAGGTAGGCGTCGGTCGTCACGTTCAGGGCCGAAATGAGCACTAGAGGCAGCGTGCCGTAGACCACGGCGGCGGCCAGGGCGCGGGCCCGGTCCTGGGCGAAGAGCAGCAGCCCCAGCCCGTAGACCAGCCCCACCTGCCCCAGCACGGCCAGCACCGGCAGCAGCCGCACTCCGAAGGCCGTGGGGCCCGCCAGCATCAGCCCGGCGGCCGTCAGCCAGTACGTGAGCGGGGGCTTGTGGAAGTGCTGAATGCCGAGCAGACGCGGGTGCAGCCAGTCGGCGCCGGCCAGCATCTCGCGGCCTATTTCGGCGTAGCGGGCCTCGCTGCTTTCCAGCACGCCCCAGCTGCCCAGGCCCACGAAAAAGCTCCCCCCCAGCACCAGCACAAACAACCACAGCCAGGGACGGAACGCAACAGAAGCAGGCATAAGAGCAGAAAAGGGAAGAAGCCGGGCCAAAGTTAGCCAGAAAGGCCCGCCGGGGCTACCGATAACCAAATACGGCGGCCCGGGTTCTACTACTGACCTCCCGCCGCTGCTTTTCCGTTCGCCCATGAAAATCCTGCTCACCGGCGCCAACGGCTATATCGGCCGCCGCCTGCTGCCGCTGCTGGTCGAGGCCGGCCACGCCGTGGTATGCCTCGTGCGCGACCCGCGCCGCTTCGAGCTGCCCGAGCGCCTGCGCGACCGGGTGCAGGTACTGCAGGGCGACCTGCTCCAGCCCGCCAGCCTGCTCGGCCTGCCCATCGATATCGACGCCGCCTACTACCTGGTGCACTCCATGAGCGGCCACGATCTGGACTTCTTCCGGGCCGAGCAGCAGTCGGCCCATAATTTCACGGCTTACCTCAACCGCACCACCGCCCGGCAGGTCATCTACCTCAGCGGCATTGCCAACGACAAGGCGCTGTCGGCCCACCTTCGCTCCCGCAAGTCGGTGGAGAAGGTGCTCAAAAAAGCCCGGCACGCCCAGCTCACGGTGCTGCGGGCCAGCATCATCATCGGGTCGGGCTCGGCCTCGTTTGAGATTATCCGCGACCTGGTCGAGAAGCTGCCGGTGATGATAACGCCGCGCTGGCTGAACTCCCGCTGCCAGCCCATCGGCATCCGCGACGTGATGCACTACCTCACCGCCGTGCTCGACAACCCGGTGTGCGTGGGGCAGACCTTCGACATCGGGGGGCCCGACGTGCTGACCTACAAGCAGATGCTGGAGGGGCTGGCCAAGGAACGGGGCTACCGGCGCTACATCGTCACGGTGCCGGTGCTCACCCCGCGACTGTCGTCGTGGTGGCTGTTTCTGGTCACGCGCACCACCTTCTCGCTGGCCCAGAGCCTGGTGGAAAGCCTGCGCAACGACACCGTGGTGGCCACCAAGCGCAGCATCGACCAGGTGCTGCGCCACCAGTGCATGAGCTATGCCGACGCCCTGGCCCTGGCCTTCACCCGCATCGAGCAGAACGAGGTCATCAGCAGCTGGAGCGACGCGGTGAGCAGCGGCGTGATGGAGCAGAACTACATGGACTTCGTGCAGATTCCGCAAAACGGCATGCTCACCGACCGGCAGACGCTGACCTTCACCCGCCCCCCCGAGGAGGTGCTGCAGAATATCTGGAGCATCGGCGGGCAGCGCGGCTGGTACAAGGTCGACTGGCTCTGGCGCCTGCGCGGCCTCATGGACAAGGCTGTGGGCGGCGTGGGCCTGCGCCGGGGCCGCCGCTCCCCCACCGACCTGCGCGCCGGCGACCCGCTCGACTTCTGGCGGGTGCTCGTGGCCGACCGCGCCGGGCGCCGCCTGCTGCTCTATGCCGAAATGAAGCTCCCCGGCGAGGCCTGGCTGCAGTTCCGTCTTATCCCGAACCCCGACGGCACCCACACCCTGGAGCAGCTGGCCGCCTTCCGCCCCCGCGGCCTGGCCGGCCGCCTGTACTGGTATTCGCTGGTACCCTTCCACTTCGTGATCTTCAAGGGCATGGTCGAGAATATCGTGCACTACCCGGCCGTGGCCGCGCTGCCCGGCTAGCCCCGGCCGCTCCGACCCCGACACGGCGGCCGGCCTGGGCGCAGGTGCTTTCAAGGTCTAAGCACTTCGCCTTAAGATGCTTGATATTAAATCTATACCTTACCCGGCCAGTGCCTTCCAGCGTCTGACCGACCGGGATTGTGGTCTTTATTTTGGGCCGGCGGCTGGTTAGGTTTAGCTTTCCCGACTGCCGGGCTACTCGCTATCCTTCACTACCTGCTATGACGCATCCCCTACTCCTGACTGCCGTTACCTGGGCCGTGCCCGCCCACCCCGGCTACGACTTCTACACGCTCTGCTACGTGCTGGCCTTCGCCCTGAACCTGCTGCTGCTGGTCTGGGAGGGGCACCGGCGCGGCTACCCGCTGCGCACCTGGCTGGTGCTGCTGGCCTGCACCACGCTCACCTTCATCCTGGGCACCAAGCTGCTGGCCTTCACTGCTACTGAGTGGCAGCAGCTGCTGCGCTCCGGCCACTGGCCCGACTCCGAAGCCCGCACCGTGCTGGGCGGAGCCCTGGCCGGCACGCTCACGCTGCTGGCCCTGCGGCGGCGCTTCGGCTTCAGCTGGCACGTGTTCGACGCCTTCACCCTGCCCATGTGCGCAGCGCTGGTGGTGCAGTGCGTGGGCTGCGTGCTCACGGGCTGCTGCTTCGGCGAGGTGACGGCCGGGGGCTGGGGGCTTACCTACGCGCCCGGCACCCTGCCCTACCTGGTGCAATGGTCGCAGGGGCTGATTCCGTACGGGGCCGCCCACTCGCTGCCGGTTCATCCCACGCAGCTGTATTCGCTGCTGCTGTGCGCCGGCGTGGGCGCGGTGCTGGTGCTCACCCGCCACCATGCCTGGCCCGGCGGCAGCCGTCGGCTGCTGCACCTGGGCCTGCTGCTGACCGGCCGCTTCATTATCGAATTCTGGCGCGCCCCGGCCGGCGAGCAGGTAGGGGCCACCCTGCACTCCCACGGCGGCATCGTGCTGAAGCAGGTGCAGTGGGCCCTGCTGCTGCTGATTCCGGTGGCGCTGGGCACGTGGGGGCTGCTGGTGCGCCGGGCCCGGCGGCAGCCCCTGGCCCCGGAGCGCATACCGGTGCTCGACAGCCGCCTCAACCTGCTGGCCGTGGCGGCCCTGCTGGCCCTCACGGCCTGGCTCGGCCCACTGGCTCTCACCCTGCCCGAGGTGCTGGTCATCAAAACCCTGCTGCTGACGGTGCTGGTGCTGGAGGCCGCGGCCCTGCTGCTGAGCCGCCCGGCGCCAACGTCGGCAGCGCGGCCCCGGCGGCTGGCGCTGCCCCTGGGCCTGGCCGGCACCGTGCTGCTGCTCACCAGCCAGGCGCCCGCCGACTCGGCCCGCAGCACTACGCTGGAGGTGAGCCTGGGTGCGGGTAAAGGAGCGTTCTACGAGGACGTACGCAGCGGCGGCGGCGGCGGCTGCTCCGGCAACCCCACCCGCGATACCTACGACCACCGCTACTCCCTGCGCGGTGGCAACCTGGAGCTGCACGGGCCGAAGGCACCGTCGCGGCCGTGGGGGTCGGGGTGTGGCAGGGTGAGCAACGCACCACCTACCGGAGCCTCGACCCCACCACCGGCAACATACGCTTCCAGGCCGACAGCACCAGGCAGCTGCTGGGCGTCAACCCCTACGTCAGGTTCACTTCCCACCTGCGGCCCAACCGCCTCGGGGCGGGATTTCGCCTGGGCCTGCAGCTAGGTACGCTCGTCGCCTACGGCAAGCGTGATGGATTTTACTCCTCGCAGATCAACGCGGACATCGGCATGTGGCTCGGTATCCGGGAGAAGCTGTTTTTGCAGGTGGATGCCAATCCGGGCATGCTGGGCGTGGGCAACTACACCGTGCGTACCGCCCTGGGCTCCGGGCTGGGGCAGCTGTATGGCAGCTCGGTACTGGTCGGGGCGGCCTTTGCCCGGCACTTTCCGTCGTACGGTATGGGCTTCCTGGGGGCCGACATCCAGGTGGGCCATACCGGCCTGAGCCTCTATCCCTACGCGGCCACCGATTTCGGCCGCCACCACCAGCTGAACCTGCGCGTGGGCTACCGCATTCCGCTGGGCCGGAAGTAGCGCCTCAGCCCAGCCGCCGCACCACCCACAGCACCAGGCTCAGCACCACGCTCACCAGCAGCATCGACGCCAGCGGGGCGTAGAGCCGAAAGCCCGGCCGCTCGATGCGCAGGTCGCCGGGCAGGCGGCCGAACCAGCCCAGCAGGCTGCCGCCACCCAGCCAGACGAAAGCCCCGAGGGCCACGATGAGCAGGCCCGCCACGACCAGAATTTTACCGAATTGAGGATTCATCTGCGCAAAGGAGTTGGGGTTTGCCTGACTGCGTATCACCAGTACTGCACCGCTACCACCAGCGCCGCGTACATGCCCAGGGCCAGCCACTCGCCCCGGGAGTTGTAGGGAAACTGCTTCCGGGCTTTCTGCTGCTGCAGCACGGAAAAGTTCAGGCCGCCGGCCGTGAGCCCCAGCGCCACGCCCTGCGGCACCGCCTGCCGCAACAGCAGCAGCAGGCCCACCATCGGCAGCAGGCCCACGAGGCAGCCGAGCAGGCGGGCGCGGAAAAGGGCAAGGTCGAGCATGTTTGGTTGGAAAGGGAGAGGAAGAAAGTAGAAGAACGTCATTCCGAGCATGTGGCGCATCAAGCCAGGGACCGAGGAATCTCGCGTGGCGTCGTTGGAGTAGTAATCATACATCAGCACGCGAGATTCCTCGGCTTCGCTCGGAATGACGTTCAATTTTACTATTTGGCTATCTTACCCCTTCTCAAACACCGGCTCAATCCGCCCCTCCGCCCCTACCTGCAGAGCCGCCTCGTAGCGGTTGCCGGTTTTCGCCGACAGGAAGCCCCGGATAACGCCGGTTTTGCCCTTGCGCAGCAGCTGGTTCATCTGGGTTTCGGTCAGGGTTTTGCCGCCCCACTCGAAGGGGGCCCGGAACTGGCAGTCCTCGCGGAAGCGGGAGCAGCCCCAGGCGCTTTTGCCCTTTAGCATGGTGCCCAGCTTGCACATCGGGCACGGAATCTGGCCGGGGTCCTGGGCCGTGGTAGGCTTGCTTTCGGCGGCGCGCACCAGCTCCAGGCCGTGCTGGGGCGTGAGACGCACGGCGGCGTCGAACTTGGCGCCGGCGTCGTCGAAGTAGCCCTTGATAACCGGCGTACGGCCCTTGGTGAGCAGGGCCGCAACCTGCTTGTCGGTGAGGTTCTTGCCCTCGAACTGCGCGGGCAGCCGGAACTGGCAGTTTTCGCGGAAGCGGGAGCAGCCAAAGGCCGTTTTGCCCTTCAGGATGTGCCCCGCCCCGCAGGCCGGGCAGGCGCCCAGGCTGCCGGGAATAGCCGGCGTAGCTACCACGGGCTTCGCCGCCACCGCCGGCTTGGCGGCGGTTACCTCCGAGGCCTGACCGGCCATGGTGATGTAGCGGCGGGAGCCGTCCTGCTTCACCTCGTCCACCATCTCGCGCACCAGCAGCTTGAGCTCGTCGAGAAACAGGCCCGAGTCGAGGTGGCCGGCTTCGATCTGGCGCAGCTTCCGCTCCCACTGCCCCGTCAGCTCGGCCGACTTCAGCGTGGGGTTCCGAATCAGGCCGATGAGCTCGACACCGGTGGGCGTGGGCAGAATCCGCTTTTTCTCGCGGCGGATGTAGCCGCGCTTAAACAGCGTCTCGATGATGGCGGCGCGGGTGGAGGGGCGGCCGATGCCGTTTTCCTTCATGGCCTGCCGCATTTCCTCATCGTCGATGTTGCGGCCGGCGGTTTCCATGCCGCGCAGCAGCATGGCCTCGGTGTAGTCGCGCGGGGGCTGGGTTACTTTCTGGTCGAGGCGGGGCTTGTGGGGGCCGCTTTCGCCCTTCTCGAACGAAGGCAGCACGGTGCTTACCACGTCGTCGTCGCCCTCGCCGGGCTTGGCGGTGCTCGGGGCCTGCTGGGCCGCCGGGTCGCCGTACACGATGCGCCAGCCGGGGCTCAGGATCTGCCGGCCCCGGACCCGGAACGGGTGGCCGGCAGCCTCGGCCGTGACGGTGGTGTTCGAGACTTCGCAGTCGGGATAAAACGCGGCCAGGAAGCGGCGCACGATGATGTCGTACACGCTGCTTTCGGTGCCGCCCAGCCCGCCGGCGCTGGCCCCGGTGGGGATGATGGCGTGGTGGTCAGTGACCTTGTTATTGTTGAAAACCTTGGGGCTCTTCTTGATCTTGGCCGCCAGCAGCGGCTGGGTCAGGCCGCTGTAGGCACCCAGGCCCTTCATGATGCCGGCAATCTTGGGGTACTGGTCGTCGGGCAAAAAGGTGGTGTCGACGCGCGGGTAGCTCACGACCTTCTTCTCGTAGAGGGCCTGCACGGTTTTGAGCGTGTCCTCGGCCGAGAGGCCCAGCTGGTTGTTGCACTGCACCTGCAGCGAGGTCAGGTCGAAGAGCGACGGCGGCGACTCCAACGCCTTCTTTATTTCGACGCCCGTCACGGTCAGCGGCGCGCCCGTCACGGCGGCCATCACGGCGTCGGCCTCTTCCTGGCTCACGAAGTAGCCGCGAGCTTTCAGACGCGCTTTTTCGTCGGGCTCGTCGTCGTCCTTGCCCTTTTTCAGCGGGGCCACGTGGCTGAACATCGTACCCCGGTACTCGGTGCGCAGCACCCAGTAGGGCTCGGGCCGGAAGTTCTGGATTTCGTGGTAGCGGTCGACCAGCAGGGCCAGCGTGGGCGTCTGCACCCGCCCGATGCTGAGCACCTGCTTCTGGCCGGCGGCATACTTGAGCGTAAACAGGCGGGTGGCGTTCAGGCCCAGCAGCCAGTCGCCGGCGGCGCGGCTCTTGCCGGCCTGGTAGAGGTTGTCAAACTCGGAGCCCTCGCGCAGGTTGGCGAAGCCCTGGCGGATGGCTTCCTCGGTGAGCGACGAAATCCAGAGGCGCTTGAAGGGCTTGCGGTACTTGGCCTCCATCAGCACCCAGCGCTGAATGACTTCCCCTTCCTGCCCGGCGTCGCCGCAGTTTATCACTTCCTCGGCGTTGGCCAGCAGGTTTTTGATGACCGTAAACTGCCGCACCACGCCGTCGTCGCGGCGCATGAGCTTGATGCCGAACTGCTCGGGCATCATGGGCAAATCGTGGATGCTCCAGCGCTTCCACTCGGGGCGGTAGTCTTCGGGCTCACGCAGCTGGCAGAAGTGCCCGAACGTCCAGGTAACCTGGTAGCCGTTGCCCTCGAAGTAGCCGTCCATCTTGCGGCTGGCGCCCAGCACGTGGGCAATTTCGCGGGCCACGCTGGGCTTTTCGGCAATGCAGACTTTCACTAGGCAGATTCTCGCGGGTGGGTGATTTTGCCGGGTAGAGCCGGCTCAGGAATCAACAAAGATACGGCGGGAAAAGGTCGTTTTAAGCAAGTCAGAACGACTGTAGAGACGCGTATTCGCGTCTCGGCGCCCACGCCGTTTGGCCGATGGCGTGCGCCGATGCCCGACGGTATCGTTCAACGACGAGACGCGAAGTGTCGCGTCTCTACACCGTTCGGCCAGTTCCCGTACCTTCGCTTCCCTCACTGCTGCTCTTATGCTGAACTCGCTGCGCATCCAAAACTTCAAGTCCTGGCAGGACACGGGCACGATTCAGTTCGGGTCCCTCACCGGCTTCTTCGGCACCAACTCCTCGGGCAAAACCAGCATCCTGCAGTTCCTGCTGATGCTCAAGCAGACGGTGGAATCGTCGGATAGAGGGCAGATTTTGAATTTGGGAGACGATCATTCATACGTCGAACTAGGAACAATTTATGACATTATACATAAACACTCTGACCCAGGTATTTTAGACTTCTCCATTGAATGGTTACCGCCGGTACCGCTAGGCGATGTATTTTTTCCTGGAATTAACATTGATAGTGCTTTGGTAGAAAAAATATCAATGAGCGCCAGTGTTGTATCAGATAAAAATTTATTTTACTTAAACAATTTTCATTATTCAATAAATAATAAAAGCAATATAATAGGAATAAAACGCACAATTAATAAAGACAACAAACCTATGCACAATGCAATCATTGATGAAAAACAATTTAAAGATTTAAAAAATAAAACAAAAATTGTTACTCCTAAGAAATTTTATAGTTACGATTTTCCACTTGGAAATATAGATTGGCACGTAGCGAGTCTAATGTTGCAACTTTCAGGTTCATTTGAACAAGAACTCGCTAATAGCTTCTACTTGGGGCCCTTGCGAGATTATCCGAAGCGGCTATACTCCTGGTCCGGTGACCAAACATCCAGTGTTGGCAATCGAGGAGAACGAGCAATTGCTGCGCTTTTAGCCTCTCGCAATTCCGAACCAACAATAAATATAGGAAGAAATCAATCTAAAAGAACTGTAGAACAACACGTAGCATACTGGCTCAAAGAACTCGGCCTCATCCACTCCTTTGCCGTCCGCCCCATAGCCCCCAACCGCAAAGAATACGAAGTACGCATCAAGCGCACGGCCGAATCGGCAGAAGTATTCCTGACCGACGTAGGTTTCGGCGTGTCGCAGCTACTGCCGGTGCTGGTGCTACTATTTTATGTTCCTGAAGGCTCCACCATTATTCTGGAGCAGCCCGAAATTCATTTGCACCCGGCCGTGCAGGCGGGGCTGGCGGATGTATTTATCGACGCCATCAAGCGGCGCAACGTTCAGATTATCCTGGAAAGCCACAGCGAGCATCTGTTGCAGCGGCTGCAACGGCGGCTGGCGGAGGAAGCCCTGCCTACCGACCAGGTCAAGCTCTATTTCACCGACTTCGTGGGGGCGGCCTCTACACTTACGCCGCTTGACCTGGACCCATTCGGCAACATCCGCAACTGGCCCAAGAACTTCTTCGGGGATTCTTTCGCCGATGCCTCGGCCATGATGGATGCCGAGCTAAAGCGCCGTGAAGCCGCGGGGGAAAAATAAGCTATGCCCAAGTATATTCTCGATACCAACGTGTTGCTGACCGCCGACGGTAAGTCAGACGCGGCTATTGCGTGCATACGCGCAGCTAAATCCCGGCTGGATGTGGTGCAAGAAAATGGCTGCCTCGTGCTGGATTCGCACTACCTGATTCTGAAAGAATATGGTAATAAGCTGAGCCCCATAGGCCCCAATACCCCCGGCAATGCCTTCCTGAAGTGGCTCTTGTCCAACAAGGCCAACCCCGCGTTCTGCGAAGAGGTAGCCCTGGAAACCAACCCCGACGGCAGCTTCGCCACCTTCCCCTCCGACTCCGCCCTAGCCGCCTTCGACCCATCCGACCGTAAGTTCGTAGCCTTGTGTCTTGCGCATCCGGAGCACCCCGCCATCGTGAACGCCACGGATACTGACTGGCACAAAGACTGTGAAGCCCTGGAACGCAACGGCGTGCAACTGGAATTCCTCTGCCCCGCCGAGATGATTCGTGCCCGAACGGCCTAGAGCCGCCCAGGGAATCCTCAATGACCTATCACCTCCTGTGGAACCCGCATTGGACTCCCTAAGAGGCCCGCACAGCTCAGAAAGCCCGCTTAGGGAATCCTATCCGGGCTTCGGAGCACCAGAATACCCTTGGAGGATTCCCTAAGTGGGCGTCACAGCACCCGTAAGGCCGCTTAGGGAATCCTGCTAGACCTTCCCAGCACCAAAATGGCCGTTGAGGGAATCCTCAACGGCCATTTTGGTTTTTGGCGTAACCGGCAGGTTTAGGCCGGAGGGGGCAACTGCGCTTTCTTTGACTTGGTGCCCCCCACGAAGGCCCGGCTCAGATCAAAAAACGCGGCGGCGCGCTGGGGCTGCTCGTAGTGCGTGAGCAGCAGCTGGGCGTAGACGCGGTAGAGCTGGTGGCAGGTGGCTTCGCGGCCGTCGTGCAGGTCGGTGCGGCCGGTGGCGGTGGCGGCCTGGGTGCCGTCGGCCAGCGCCAGGGCCGCTTTCAGGTTTTTATGGATCGTGGCCCCCTCGGTCCGGATGGCCTCGGGGAAGGCGACGGGGCGGGCGGCCAGGGCCGAGAGGAAGGCGCTGAACTCGTCGAGCACCTTATCCTGGCTGCTGCCGGTGAGGCCCGAGCGGCCCCGGGGAAAGATGGCCTTCACGTCGGCGGAACCCTCCTCGAAGGTGGGCACCACGAACTTGCGCTCCACCTTCTTGACGTAGCTTTTGAAGTCGACCAGGGCCTGGGCCACGGTGAGCGTGGCACCCCGGCTTTCGCCGGAAAGCTGCCCGCTGTGCGCGGCAGTGTACGCCGCGTGGGCCGCGGCCAGGTCCCTGATGAGGTCTTTGTGCAGCGTGGCGGCCTCGGGACTCTGGCGCAGGGCCTGCAGGGTGTGGGCCGCCATGTCGCCGAACTCGGCGCGGTTCAGGCGCAGGTTCAGGAAGAAGTTGGCGAAACGGGATTCGTACTTAGCCATGCTGATGAAGGGGTAAGAATGGGAATAAGATAGCCGCGACCCTCGCGGCCGACAGAGGAAATATAGAAAGATTGGCATTATAAACTACTAGCCGTCAGCACCCCCGCCTGCGTACAGCGGTGCAGTACCTCCTGTTTTCTTCTCTTTGCGGCGCTGCTTATGTGGATTGTATTTTCGTTGCTGGCCGCTCTGGCAGCGGCTTCGGTGATTACCCTGTCGAAGCTCGGCATCCGGGACGTGGAGCCCAGCGTGGCCTTTGCCGTGGAGTCGGTGCTGATCATTGTGGTGGCCTGGGGCGTGGTCGCCTGGCAGGGGCACCTGCCCACGGTAGCCCACCTGGAGGGCCGGACCTGGGTTTTTCTGGTGGCGGCGGGCGTGCTTACCGGCGTATCGTCGCTGCTCTCGTTTCAGGCCCTGAAGCTGGGGCAGGCGTCACAGACCTCGTCATTTGATAAAATCTCGCTGGTGTTTTCCATCGTGCTGGCCGTGGTCTTCCTGAAGGAAAAGCTTACCTGGCAGCTGGTGCTGGGCGCCGCCCTGATGGCTGGCGGCGCGGTCCTGATTGCCTTTTCCAAGCCGGCAGCCTGACAGGTGCAGGCCCGTCAGCGGGGCAAAAAAACAGCCCCGGCGGATGGGCCGGGGCTGCTTGGGCAGAACAGTGGGGTCCGAGGCTTTACTCCCGCACTTCCCGGAGGCTGCGCTTTGCTTCCTTGCGGGCATGTTTCAGGTATACGTTCAGCCGCTGGCCGCGCGAAACTTCAATAACCCGGGCGTTGCTCAGCTTCACCGTCGACTTATCGACGGCCGCATTCAGCACCAGCTCCTCGTCGGCGTAGCCAGCGTAGGTAACCACGGCCGGCAAGGCGCCGGCATCGGCGGGCACCCGGAACTGGAACTGGCCTTCGGCGTTGGTAACGGCCATTTGACGGGTACCTTTCAGAATCACGACGGCACCGGGCAGCGGTCCTGCCGGGTTGGTAATTTTGCCGGAGAGCATCATGACGTCGGTGGCCCCGGACCCGTCGCCTTCGGCGGAATAGGGAGCATTGCTGGCCAGGGTCCGCTGCTGCTGGGCCTGGGCGGAGGTGGTGATTACGGAACCGGACAGGGCACTGAAAAGCAAGAGAAAGTAAGAGAAGCGCATAGGACAGGTGGTCAGGGTAGAATTGCTATGTGTGGGTACCTGAACGAGGCCGTGCACCCTTTTGTTTAACAAAATTCGTGATTTACTTAAACAAACAATCCTCTCCATCCTGCCTTCAACCTACGTCACGCCACCTGACAGCCACGTAGCCGATAGAGCGACCTGGCAGTCACAAAAAAACGCCGCAGCCAGGGGCTGCGGCGTTTTCAACCACACTTAGAGACAAATACAAGTCAGGCAGCCTGACTTGTGGGGTTAGCTAGCCTTGTGCATTACCGCAGACTCTTCGCCTTTTGGGTTTTGCCGGCCGGCTTGGTTTCAGTATCCTTCGTCAGCTTATGGAGCTTGCCGTCCTCGGCTTGCTCGGCCACTTTCTCGGCATGCTCGGCCGCGTTGATGCCGTAGATGTGCATGAACTCATCAAGCGTATCGGTTTCCACTTTCAAATCGTGCAGCAGGCCGTCGTGGAGGTCGTAGACGAGACCGTGCAGCTGGGGCGGGTTGGCCCCCTTGCGGGCATTCTGGATGATGTTGGTGCTGGCCAGGTTGCGGACCTGCTCGATGACATTGAGCTCCACAAGACGCCGCAGTTGCTGGTCCTTGTCGCTGATGCCCATAAACTCGGTTTCGTGCAGGCGCACCACGTCCCGGATGTTGGCCAGCCAGTTGTCAATCAGACCATACTGCTTGTTGGAAGCCGCGGCGGCTACGCCCCCGCAGCCATAGTGCCCCACTACCATAATATCTTTCACCTCAAGCACCTCGACGGCGTACTGCAGCACGGCCAGCAGGTTCATGTCGGAGTGAACGACCAGGTTGGCAATATTGCGGTGCACGAACATCTCACCAGGACCGGTACCGGTGATTGCGGAGGCCGGCACCCGCGAATCGGAGCAGCCAATAAACAGGTAGCGGGGTTTCTGGCCCTTGGCCATCTTGTTGAAAAACTCGCTGTCTTCGGAAAGCTTGGTTTCAACCCACTTGCGGTTATTGGCAATTATTTCTTCCATCGGGGAAATTTAAGAGAGGGTGGTCAGTAGATAAGGGCGGTTGGGAGTAGCTCAGTGGCCTAGTGGCCCAGGGCTTCTACCTGCCGGATGCCGCGCAGCTCGAGCTTGATGCCCCGCTCGGCGGCCGTAATACGCAGGTTCTCGATGGCCTCCAGCACGTCGTAATCAATCACGGCGGAATCGGTGCCGTCGAGGATGACGGACGAGCCCGGAGTCAGCTGGTCAAACGTGGTGACGATGCTGGCCTTGTTGAGGAACGAAACGTGCTCCGACAGCTTAATATGTACTACGCCGGGCTCGTGGCTGGGTTCGTTGTGAAAGTAGTAGGCCGAATTCAGGTTGGCTTTCAGAATGTAGAAGATACCCACGGCCAGACCCACGCACACTCCCTTGAGCAGGTCGGTAAACATGATGGCCACTACCGTAACGAAGAAGGGCAGAAACTGCTCCCAGCCCAGGCGCCACTGCGTGCGGTACAGCGCCGGCTTGGTCAGCTTAAAGCCTATCAGCAGCAGCACCGCCGCCAGCGCCGACAGCGGAATCAGGTTCAGCACCGACGACAGCAGCAGCAGGCTTATGGCCAGCAGCAAGCCATGAAAGAAAGCGGATACTTTGCTTTGGGCGCCGGCGTCGATGTTGGCCGAGCTGCGCACGATAACGGCCGTCAGCGGCAAGCCGCCCAGCAGACCGCTGACAATATTGCCGACGCCCTGGGCCTTCAGCTCCCGGTTCTGGGGCGTATGGCGCTTGTGCGGGTCCAGCTTATCGACGGCTTCCACGCTGAGCAGCGTTTCGAGCGAGGCCACAATGGCAATGGTAAAGGCCACCACGTACGTGGAGCCCCGGGTCAGGGCCGACCAGTCGGGGAAGTTCAGCTCGCGGGTCAGATCGGAAAAGGAAGTAATGGCCGGCAGCTTCACCAAATGCTCCGGGCGCACCTGGATGTCGGGAGCGACCCGCATCAGCAGCAGGTTCAGCAGAATGGAAGTGACCACCACCAGCAGGGCGCCGGGAATGAGCTTCAGCGCCGGAATGCTCTTCACCGGCTTGCTGTCCCATATCATCAGGAGCACCAATGACACGAGCCCGATCAGGGCCGAGCCCCAGCTGACGGCGTTGGTTGCCGCTATAATGGCCGAAAACGTGTTCTGCCCGTTGAACTGCAGGAAGTCCATGTCCTCAAAGTAGTCCGTATCGGCCCCGAAGAAATGGGGTATCTGCTTCAGGATCAAAATCAGGCCGATAGCGGCCAGCATTCCCCGGATAACCGAGGAGGGAAAGTACATGCCAATGATACCCGCTTTCAGGAAGCCCAGAATCAGTTGCAGCACTCCCGCCAGTACGGTGGCGGCCAGCACGGCCTGAAACGAGCCCAGCGTACCGATGGCCGATACCATGATGGCAGTGAGGCCGGCCGCAGGGCCACTTACGCTCAGCTGCGAGCCGCTCAGCCACGACACCAGCACGCCCCCCACGATGCCGGTAATAACCCCCGAAAGCAGCGGGGCCCCCGAGGCCAGCGAAATGCCCAGGCACAGCGGCAGTGCTACCAGGAACACAACCAGGCCTGCGGGACCGTCTTTAGCCAGGTTCTTTAAATAATTGGAGGCGGGCGCCGAAGCCAATGTGGTTTCAGGGGCGCTGGCCGGGGAGGTCTTCACCATAAGTGTGGGTCGGGTGAGCAGCCAAATATCGTCACCGACGGGAACTCAGCCTTAGAGTGTTCTACAAGTGTACGGCGAGAGAGTTAAGACCAGGTTAAAAATACGTTAAAAGGACGTTAAAATGGACAAGTCACCCTCCCCCGCCGGCACAGCTGGTTCTATACGTTTCTCACCCAGCTTACGCTGCCCGACGGGCCGACGGCGCGCTACCAGCAGCGGGGAACTGGCTTCAGGCAGCAGGCATCTCCAGCGTCACCTGAGTGCCTACGCCTAGTTTGCTGGCTACCCGCACCGCGCCACCGTGCAGCTCCATTATTTTGGCGGTGAGCGGCAGGCCAATGCCGTGACCGGGCACGTTGCGCACCGTCTCGGCCCGAAAGAAGGGCACAAACACCTGCTGCCGGTCGGCTTCACTCATGCCCACGCCCTGGTCGCGCACTTCCAGCCGCACCCGCCCTTTGGCCACCGACAGCAGCGCCAGTACCGGCTGCTCGGCCCCGCGGGAGAATTTGCAGGCGTTTTCAATTACGTTGAGCAGGGCTGCCAGCAGCAGCGGCTCGTTGCCCCGCACCAGAAAAGGCTCGTTCTCGCGCTCTACGGGGGGCTCAGCAAACTCCAGGTCGATGCGGCTGGTGGGCTGGCGGCGCTGCACTTCCTCGTGGGCCTGCAGCAGCAGCTCATCGAGGCGCAGCAGCTTGAGCGGTACCTGGGAAGGGTCGTCGGAGGCGCGGGCAATCTGCAGCAGGCCGTTGGTAAGGCCGTTGAGCAGACGGGCCGCATCGAGCGTACTCTGCAGCACGCGCCGGTACTCTACCGGGCTGCGCTGCTGCAGCAGCGCTACCTCGAGCTCCCCGATGAGCACCGTCAGGGGGGTGCGCAGCTCGTGCGAGGCATCGCGCACGAAGGTACGCTGGCCTGCAAAGGCTGTTTCGAGCCGGTTGAGCAGACTGTTGAAGCGCTGGGCCAGGTGCGACACTTCATCCTGCCCCTCCGCTTTGCTGAGCCGGCGGTGCAGATCGGAGGCCGAAATGGTATCCACTTCCTGCACAATGCGCTGCATGGGCCGCAGCGCCTGCCGGGCAAAAAACCAGCCCCCGATACCCACAATAATCAGCGAAATGAGCAAGCCGCCGGCCAGCACCTGCCGCAGCGTGCGCAGGTTGGTACGACTGTCGGAGTCCAGGGAAGCAGCCACCACTACGAAGTCGCCGCGATGCACGTCGCGGTAAAGCAAGCCCACGGTTTGGTGGTAGTGGTTCTGCTCCTCAATATGTCGGCCCCGGCGCCGCACGTCGTCCAGCAAGGCCAGCGGCACGGGATGGTTGGGGCCCTGCCCCTCGTAGAACACTTCCTTATTGGCGCTGTCGAACACGCGAACTTCCTCTTCGGGCAGCGTCCGGTAGAACTGCCGCAGGTAGCGCCGGTACGATTCCTGACTTTCCGCATTGCCCCGGTTGGCCCCGTCGAGGTACACGTGGGCTACTACCCGCGCCCGGGCAAACAGGCTCTCGGTGAAAGCGTTGCGCCGCGACTGGTAGGTAAAAAAGTAGATAACCAGAGAAAACAGCAGCAGCGTAACGGCCAGAATAGCCGCAAACTGCCACGCCAGACGGGTACGGATGGTCATACGAACTGGGAGCTGAGGAATGGTGAAAAGCGTGACGGGCTCAGACCACGGCGGGCGGCGTCGGCCCCCTCCTGCCTGGGCTTGGAGAGCACCAGGGCTGCTGCCCTAGGCCTCCTCGCGCATCACGTAGCCCATGCCGACCAGGGTGTGAATCAGCTTGGGCGTGAAGTCCTTGTCTACTTTTTTGCGCAGGAAGTTGATGTACACGTCGATGACGTTGGAGCCCGTGTCGAAGCTGGTTTCCCAGACGTGCTCCAGAATATCGACCCGGGAAACCACCCGCCCCTGGCTGCGCAGCAGGTACTCCAGCAGGGCAAACTCGCGGGCCGTGAGCTGAATGGCCTGCCCGGCCCGCTGCACCAGCTTGCGCGAGGGGTCCAGACTCAGGTCGGCCAGCTGCAGCACGGCGGCGGCCGGCGTATCGTTGCGGCGGCGCGAGAGGGCGCGGATTCGGGCCAGCAGCTCCTGAAAGGCAAAGGGCTTGACCAGATAATCGTCGGCGCCGGCATCGAGGCCGCGGATTTTGTCGTCGGTTTCCCCCAGGGCCGTGAGCATCAGAATGGGCACCTTGCTGTTCTGGGCGCGCACCTGCCGGCACACTTCCAGGCCGCTGAGCCCGGGCAGCAGGTTGTCGAGGATGATCAGGTCGTAGCTGTTGCCCAGCGCCAGGCGCATGCCGGTGAGGCCATCGGCGGCCGTATCGACGCTGTGTGCCTGCTCGGTGAGGCCTTTTTGCAGAAACGAGGCCACTTTGGGCTCATCTTCAACCAGCAGAATTTTCATTGACACGTGGTTCAGGGTGGGAAAGGCCGCCGAAGTTAGGCAGTTCCGCCCGCATGCGACGCCGGAATCCACCTTCCCAGCTTCACAGAACACTTCTACTTATCAACCACATCATTATGCAGTACAATATTTTAACAGAATAATTTAAGTTTATCTTGACATTATAATTCGAATACAATACGTTTATGAAAATATTCTATTACAGGGTGTTTTCTGTTCTTCTGGTTCAATAGTCTGCTTCAGCCCCGTTCCAGCCGGGCCGCAAGCAAGCTTCTTTCCGCTGCCTACGTCCGTCCATCATGCGCCTATTCCACCGTTTTTACCTATCTGCGCTGCTGCTGGCCACCGGCTGGCTGAGCGGCTGCGTGGCCCAGCGCACGTTGCCTTACCTGCAGGGCGCCGACTATTCGGTCACTACGCCGGTGGCGGTACCCAACGAGCGGCTGCTCTACCGCATGCAGCCCGGCGACGTGCTCAGCATCCGGGTGCAGAGCGTGCAGCCCGTGCTCAACGACATGTTCAACATCACCGACACCCGCACCATAGCAGCCGGCGGCGACCCGAGCAACCTGTTTTTGTCGGGCTATTCGGTGGATGCCACCGGCCATATCAATCTGCCGACCGTGGGTCGGGTGAAGGTGGAAGGTCTGACGGTGGAAGACGCCCAGGAGCAGATTCAGCAGCAGGTGGGCAAGTTTGTGCGCGATGCCAACGTGCTGGTCAAGCTGCTCAGCTTCAAGATTACGGTGCTGGGCGAGGTGCGCAACCCGGGCCGCTACTACATCTACAACACCCAGGCCACGCTGCTCGAAGGGCTGGGCCTGGCCGGCGACCTGACCGAGTTTGGCAACCGCCAGAACGTGAAGCTGATCCGGCAGACCCCGACGGGCTCGGAAGTGATGCTGCTCAACCTGACCGACCCGAACCTGCTCCGCTCCCGCTACTACTACCTGCTGCCCAACGACGCGCTGTACGTGGAGCCCATTGCGGCCCGGGCCAACCGCGCCAACGCCAACAACCTGGGCATCGTCTTCGCCGGCATCTCGGCCGTGGTGCTGGTGCTCAACTACGTCAAGCTGCTCTGATCCGGCTCCCCTGCCCACTCTCCTACCCTATTCGTATGGAACGCCCCGCTACTTCTGCCGACGAGCTTGACCTGCACGAGCTCCTCTTTAAGCTACGCCAGCGCTGGCCGCTGTTTGTGGTTTCGCTGCTGGTCTGCGGCGCGCTGGCGTTTCTGTACCTGCAGCTGAAGGCCCCGGTGTACGATTACCGGGCCTCCATCATGCTGGGCAACCAGGGCTCGGGCTCGAAGCGCGCCCAGGAGCTGCTGCAGATTCTGGAGGTCAAGGAGCGCGGCGTCAAGATTGAGGATGAAATCGGGCTGCTGCGCTCCGCCGACATGGTGCAGCGCACCCTGGCCCGCCTGCCGTTTACGGTTTCCTACTACGCCGTGCCGCACACCTGGCTGAACAAGTTCGCAGACCTGCAGGTGCGGGAGCGGCCGGCCGGGGCCATGCCCTTCCGCGTCGTTCCCGATCTGCAGGCGCCCCAGCTGGCCGATACCCGCATCGATGTGCTGCCGCTGCCCGACGGCCGGTTTCGGGTGCGGGCCCAGGCCGGGCGGGGTCAGCTTTACAGTCTGCCCTCGGGCGAAGTTATCCGCGACGTGCTGGGCGTGAACCTTGACCAGACCGTGGCGGCCGGCGACACGCTGCGCCACCCGCTGCTCACGGCGGTGCTGCTGGCCGAGCCCGGCTACAGGCCCGACCTGGCCCACGAGCACTACTACTTCGAGCTCAACGACCTGACTACGCTCGTGACCGACTATCAGAAGTATCTGGCCGTGCGCCCCATCGACCACGACTCGCGCATCGTGGAGCTGGGCCTGAAAGGTGTGGTGCCGGTGAAGGAAGCGCAGTTTCTGGATACGCTGATGGCCGTTTTCATTGAAGACGACCTGCGCGAGAAAAACCTGATCGGCCATAAAACCGTGGGCTTCCTGGACCAGGAAATCGGTAAGCTGGCGACCCAGCAGCAGCAGTCGGCGGCGGCGCTGAGCAGCTTCCGCGCCGCCCGGGGCGTGGTGGACGTGGGCGTGCAGTCGAACGAAGGCATCCGCCAGCAGGGGGAGCTGCAGATGATGCGCGCCAAGGCCTCGACCAGCCGCAAATACTATCAGAACATGCTGAGCTATCTGCGCGCCAACCAGGGCGCGGCCCAGGTTGCCTCGCCCAGCAGCGTGGGCATTGAGGACCCGGTGGTCAACAACCTGATCATGCAGCTCGCCGACCTGAACAGCCAGCGGGCCGCGCTGGGCGTAAACGCCAGCACCACCAACCCGCTGGTGACGGTGCTCGACGAGCGGATCCGCACGGCCAAGCAGTCGTTGATGCAGACGCTGGCCAACATGACCCGGGCCACCGACATCGCCCTGCGCGACCTGGATCAGCAGCTCAACCGGGTAAACGGCACCATCAGCGCCATGCCCGAGAACGAGCGGCAGCTGGCGTCGCTCAAAAACAAGAGCGACTTCAACGAGAAGAAC
Organism: Hymenobacter algoricola; assembly: GCF_039539525.1. Lineage (NCBI taxonomy): Bacteria > Pseudomonadati > Bacteroidota > Cytophagia > Cytophagales > Hymenobacteraceae > Hymenobacter > Hymenobacter algoricola. The sequence continues at coordinate 28,577 of NZ_BAABDH010000017.1, forward strand.
TACAACTTCCTGGTGGAGAAGCGCGCCGAGGCCGCCATTGCCCTGGCGACCAATGCCACCGACAAAAAAGTAGTCGACAACGCGGAGCTGAGCGGCACGGGGCCTTCGGCGCCCAAGCTGCCCATGGTCCTGCTGCTGGCCGTGGTCATGGGCTTCGCCCTGCCGTTTGGGCTCACGCTGCTGCTGAGCAAAACCAACCGCTGCATCCAGAGCAAGGAGGATTTATCGCGCATCACGGCTATCCCGATGCTGGGCGTGGTGGCCCATGGCTCCCGCGCCGACAAGAAAACCATGCTGCGCGAGCCCAAGGGGCCCATTGCCGAGTCGTTCCGCTCCATCCGGGTCAACCTGCAGTACCTGTCGGCGGGGCTCGATAAGAAGGTTATCGGCGTCACCTCCTCGGTGCCGGGGGAGGGCAAGACCTTCTGCGCGGTGAATCTGGCGGCCGAAATTGCCCAGAGCGGGCGGCGGGTGCTGCTGCTGGAGTGCGACCTGCGCCGGCCCACCATTGCCAGCTATTTCGGCCTCGACCCGCGGGCCGAGCACGGGCTGAGCTCTTACCTGATGGGCCTGAGCACGCTGGAAGAAGGCGTGGCGGCCAGCGGCATCCGCAACCTGGACGTGCTGTGCTGCGGGCCCATCCCGGCCAATCCGACCGAGCTGCTCGAAACGGCCCGCATGGAAGCCCTGCTCACCCAGCTGCGTCAGCAGTACGACTACGTGCTGGTGGACACGCCGCCGGTGGGCTACGTGGCCGAGTTCTTTGTGCTGCTGCGCCACCTGGAGGCCAATATCTACGTGGTGCGCCAGAACTACACCGACAAAGGGCTGGTCAGCCAGATCAACGAGCTGCACCAGGAGCAGAAGGTCAAACAGCTCTACATCATCATCAACGACATGCACTTCACCCGAACCTACGAGTACCGCTACAAAGAACAGGCCTACGCCTACGGGCGCTAGCGCCGCCCTTCGCTCTGCTGCCCGCGCCCACCGCTTTCCCTTCCGGCTCAACCTCCCCTGACATGGCGCACGAACAGAACCTGACCTCGGCCACCGTGCACGGGGTGAAATGGACCACGGCGGCCACCATCACCAACGCAGTCATCCAGGTTGGCTACTCGGCCATCATGGCGCGGCTGCTCAGTCCGGCGGCCTTCGGGCTGGTGGCCCTGGCCGGCGTGGTGCTGCGCTTCGGCACGTACTTCGCCCAGATGGGCATGGAGCAGGCCATCATTCAGAAGCCCGAGCTGCGCGCCACCGACGTGCGGGCGGCCTTCACGTCGTCGGTGCTGCTGGGGACGCTGTTTGCCGGGCTGCTGGCCCTGAGTGCGCCGCTGGCGGCCGACCTGGTACGGCAGCCCGAGGTGGTGCCCGTGGTGCGGGTGCTGGCGGCCGGCGTTTTCCTGACCGGGCTGAATGCCACTGCCCTGAGCCTGCTGCGCCGGCAGATGCGCTTTCGCACGCTGGCGCTGATAGAAGTAGTTTCCTACGTGCTGAGCTACGCCGGGCTCGGTATCGGGCTGGCCGGGCAGGGCTTCGGGGTGTGGGCCCTGGTGGGCGCCACGCTGGGCCAGGGCCTGCTGCTGACTATTCTGAGCTACGCCGCGGTCCGGCACTCGGTGCGGCTGCTCTTCAGCTGGACGGCCTACCGGCCGCTGGTAGCCTACGGCAGCCGCATGTCGGCCATCAGCTTCGTGGAGTTTATCAATGGCTCGCTCGATACCGTGCTCATCGGGCGGCTGCTGGGCGCCACGGCGCTGGGAATCTACAGCCGGGGCTGGATGCTGGTGGGGCTGCCCGTGTACCTGCTCACCACCAGCGTGGCCAAAGTGGCCTTCCCCTCCTTCAGCCAGGTGCAGGCCGACCGCCCCAAGCTCCGGCGCGTGTACCTGAGCAGCGTCACCCTGGTAGCGGCCCTGGTCATGCCCATCTGCGCCGGGGCCGCCGTAGCCGCGCCCGAAATCGTGGGCGTGCTGCTGGGAGCGAAGTGGGCGGCCGCCGTGCCGGTGCTGCGCATCATCAGCGCGGCTTTCGCCCTGAGCCTGGTTACCATGTTTGCCGGCATCGTGTGCGACGCGACGGCTACGCTGCTGCCCAAACTAGTACTCAGCCTGGTCACGATGCTGACTCTGACCGGCCTGTTTTTTGGGCTGAGCCGCTACGGGCTGCTGGGCGTGGCCACCGCGGTGGTGCTGGGCGAAGTGGTGCGCACCATCTTGTACGCGGGGCTGCTGCGCCGGCTGCTGGCAGTATCGGTGCCCATGCTGTTGCGGGCCTACCAGCCGGGAATACTGGCGGCGCTGGTCGTGGCAGGCGCCACGGCGGCCGTCAGCTACGGGCTGCGGCTGGCCGGCACGCTGCCCCTGCTGCTGTTGCTGCTGCAGCTGCTGACCGGAGCCGGCGTGCTGCTGGCCCTGGCCTGGCTGGCCCCGCCGGCCCAGCTGCGCGAGGTGCTGGGCAGCCTGCTCGGCCGCCTGGACGCGGGCGGCGCGGCCGGAGGCTGGTCTGCCCGGATGCTGACCGCCATTGCCCGGCGCCTGGCTTACCTGGGGGGCGGGCGGACAGCTCCGGCGGCCGGACCACCTGCCCGGCGCTTTGCGGCCCGCCGCCCCAACCCCGCCGCTTTTTCTCCCGACCCCGAAACTGAGCTGGCCTGACCATGAAAATTCTCTACGACCACCAGATCTTCAGCATCCAGGACTTCGGCGGCGTGTCGCGCTACTTCCACGAGCTGCTCGAGCACGCCGGCCCCGGCCTGACGGCGGAGCTGCCCGTGGTGCTCAGCAACAACCTGTACCTGCACGACCGGCGCCACACCCGTCACCACGAGTTTTTTCGCCGGCTGCCGCTGCGGGGCCGGTGGCGCCTTATGCAGTACGTCAACCACCAGGCCACGCTGCGCGCCCTGCGCCGCCAGGATTTCGACGTCTTTCACCCCACGCTGAACAGCTCCGCCTACTTTCTCGACTTATTGGAGGAGAAACCGTTCGTGCTGACCATCCACGACATGATTGAGCGACTGTTTCCGCAGTTCTACGCCGGGCCCGGCACGGGGGCGGCGCAGGAGCTGCTGAGCCGTAGGGCCAGCCGCATCATTGCCGTATCGGAGCATACCCGCGCGGATATTCTGCGGCTGCTGCCGGTGCCGCCGGAGCGGGTGGAGGTCATCTACCACGGCTACGCCCACCGCGAGTACAGCGCCGCCGAAAGCCGGGTGGCGGCACCGGCCAACTACGTGCTGTATACCGGCACCCGGGCCCTATACAAGAACTTCAGCTGCCTGGCCGAGGCTTTTTCGCAGCTCAGTCAGCGCGCCTTTCCCGACCTGCACCTGGTCTGCGCCGGGGGGCACCCGTTTACGCCCGTGGAACGGGAACTGCTGCGCCGGCAGGGGCTGGCCGGCCGCGTGCACCATTTCGGGCTGCTAACCGATGCCCAGCTGCAGCAGCTCTACCGCGGGGCGCGGGCCTTCGTGTTTCCCTCGCACTACGAAGGCTTCGGGCTGCCCATTCTGGAGGCGTTCGGGCAGCAGTGCCCGGTGGTGCTCAGCCGCGCGTCCTGCTTTCCCGAAATAGCCCAGGATGCCGCCCTCTACTTCGACCCCAACCAGCCGGCGGATCTGCGCCAGCAGCTGGAGCGCCTGCTGGGCCAGCCGGAGCTGCGCGCCCACCTCACCCGGCTCGGCTACCTGCGGGTGCGCGACTTCAGCTGGCAGCACACCGCCGCCAGCACCCGCCAGGTGTATGAGGAAGCCCGCGCGGCCACCCCCGTTTTTTCCCACTGACCGGCTCTCCCCGCCATGATCATCAGCCTGCGCTTCCGCTACACCCTGCTTATCCTGGCCTTTCTGGTCACGGACCGGGCCTTCACGGAGTTTGTGTTTGTCAACGAAGACGATGGGGTGCTCAACCGGTACAACTACGTGCTGGTGGCCCTGTCGCTTTACACCATCGGGCGCAACTACCGCTACCTGAAAGGCCTGATGCGGGGCTGGCTGTGGGTGCTGCTGGCCGGCCTGCTGGCGCTGGCGCTGGAGTCGTTTGCGGGCTGGGGCTCGTGGCTGGTTTATCCGCACGTATTTTCCAAGTACACGGCCCTGCTCCCGATTTTTGCCGTGTACGCGTATTATGCCCGCCACGGGCTGCCGCCGCTGGAGCTGCTCATGCGCCTGCTGCTGCTGGGGCTGCTGACCAACCTGCTGGTGTATCACCCTGAGGCGCTGAGCCTGTCGGCTTTTCTGGATAATGAGCGCGGCTTTGGCTCTACTTCGGCCATGCTGGTGCTGCTGCCCACGCTTTATTATCTGAACGAGTACCTCACCCGGGGCGGGCTGCTGCGGCTGCTGGTGTTTTTTCTGGGCCTGGGCCTGATCGGGTTTTTGCAGCACCGCTCGGTGTGGCTGGCGCTGGGGCTGGCGCTGCCGCTGAACGGGCTGCTGCTGGCGCTGGGCCGCGTCGAAGGGGCGCGCCTCACCTCCAGCCGCCTGCTGCCCATAGTGCTGATTCCGCTGCTGCTGGTGATTTCGGGGGGCCTGGCCGTGCTCAGCGACCCGCAGGTGCGGCAGAAGCTCGACGCCAGCGTGCAGGACATTCTGCACCCCGACAAGCAGGGCACCGGCAGCTGGCGGCTGCGCCAGTACGAATCGTACGAGCCGTTTCTGCGCGAGTATCCCGTGGCCGGCATGCGCCTGAAGGGCTTCGAGCTGCCCATCCAGTTTTATGCGCCCGACTCCGACCAGCCCGTGTGGCCCGACTGGACGGGCCATCATTTCCACAGCTTCTACGTGGACCGCCTGTTCTATTTCGGCGGGCTTGGGGTGCTGCTCGTGCTGCTCGTGCCCGTGCTGCAGCTGGGGCGGCGGCTGCGGCAGCCCGTGCCGCTGGCCCCGGCGGCCGCCACGCTGGCCGTGTTTGCGCTGAGCATGCTCGTCTACGGCATTTCCTACGACTGGCCACCCTTCTTCTACGCCATGCTGGGCCTCGCGCTGGCCGCCGCCGCCCCCGTTTGGGTGCCCCGGCCCACCTTGCCCGCGCCCGCCGCCTTCCCACGCCCCGTCCTTTCCCCGCTTGCGCTCCTATCCACAACCGACCATGCTACCGCTGCCGCCGCCTCCGACTCCGGACACTGAGCTTTCGGCTCCCGTCCTGCTCCTGCTGTTTAATCGGCCCACGCCGGCCCGCCGCGTCTTCGAGGCCGTGCGGCAGGCCCGCCCCGCCCGGCTGTACGTGGCCGTGGACGGCCCGCGCGCCGACCGGCCCGCCGAGGCCGCGCTGTGCGCGGCCACCCGCGCCGTCGTCACGAGCGGCGTCGACTGGCCCTGCGAGGTGCAGACTCTGTTTCGGGAAGCCAACCTGGGCTGCAGCCGGGGCGTGGCGGGGGCCATCCGCTGGTTTTTCGACCACGAGCCCGAAGGCATTATCCTGGAAGACGACTGCCTGCCCACGCCCGGCTTTTTCCGGTTCTGCCAGGAGCTGCTGGCCCGCTACCGCCACGACACCCGCGTGATGCACATCGGCGGCAACAATCTTTCGCCCGACGCCCAGCACCCCGCGGCTGCGGCCGGCGAAGCCTACCACTTTTCCGGGCAGGTGCACAGCTGGGGCTGGGCCACCTGGCGCCGCGCCTGGCAGCACTACGACTTTCACTACGCCCAGCTGCCCGAGCTGCGCCGCCGCGGGGCCCTGCCGGGCATGTACCCCTCCTTGCTTGAGCGCCACTACTGGCTGCGCAAGTTTGAGGCCATGCGCACCGGGCCCCAGCCGCCCCACACCTGGGATTACCAGTGGCATTTCAGCGTGGCCGCCAACTCGGGCCTGGCCATTGTGCCGGCCGTGAACCTGGTGACTAATATCGGCTTCGGCGACGACGCCACCCACACCTTCGACCCGCTCGACCGGCTGGCCCACCTGCGCACGGCGGAGCTGCAGTGGCCGCTGCAGCACCCGCCCGGGGTACTGCGCGACTGGATCCGCGACCAGCGGCACTTCCGGCAGCACCTCACCGAAAGGGCCGGGTTCAAAATCCGACAACTGCTGCGCCGGCTGCTGCCGGTCCGGTCCGGCGCCCTGGCCCCTTCCTTGCCTGCTCCTGCCCTGCCGCCCACTCCCAACACCTTTGCTACTTCCATTTCGTCATGAACGTGCTGCTCTCAGTTTACGCCTGCAACCCCGCCCATGGCGGCGAAGACGGCAACGGGTTTCACTGGGCCTGGGAAATGGCCCGCCGCGGCCATTCCGTCTGGTGCCTGACCACCCCCCCCAACCGCGCCGACATTGCCGAGTTTCAGGCCCGGCACGCCGATGACCCCGACGCCCGGCGCCTGCACTTCACCTTTATTCAGGTGGCGCCCCTGTTCCAGTTTCTCTACCGCTGGCAGTTTGGCGTGTACCTGCACTACATGGTGTGGCAATTCGTGGCCTGGCGCCGGGCGCGGAAAATGGACCGCACCATCCACTTCGACCTGGTGCACCACGCTACCTACAGCAGCCTCAAGATGGGCTCCTGGCTGTGGCGCCTGGGCAAGCCGATGATTTACGGGCCCGTGGGCGGCGCCCAGAAAGCCCCCGTGGCCTTCCGCCGCTACTTGCCCGGCTGGTTCCGCACCGAAACGCTGCGCACGGCCTTCACCTGGGTGCTCACCACCTTCGACCTGAACCTGCACCAGAACCTGCGCCACGCCACGCTGGTGCTGGCGTCCAACGACGAGTCGGCGGCGCTGGCGCGGCGGCTGGGCGCCAAGCGGGTGGAGCTGTTTCTGGATACGGGCCTGCCCGAAGCCTTCCACGCGGTGAGCTGCCCCGTGCGCCTGTCGCAGCCGGTGCTGCAGCTGCTGTGGGTGGGCCGCCTGTACCCCAACAAGGCGCTGCCCCTGGTGCTGGATGCCCTGGCGCAGGTTGACCCGTGGATTCCGTTTCACCTCACCGTGCTCGGCGACGGGCCGATGGAACATCTGGTACCGGGCTGGATTGAGGAGTACGGCCTGCAGGGGCGCGTGACGTGGCGGGGCCGCGTGCCGTGGACGGAGGTGCACGACTGCATGGTCAGCCACGACGTGTTCATCTTCGGCTCCCTGCGCGACTCCTTTGCCTCGCAGTTTATGGAAGCTATGGCCACCGGCCTGCCCATCATTACCCTCAATCACCAGGGGGCCCGCACGTTCCTGCCCGCGGCGGCCGCCATCAAGGTGCCGGTGACGCAGCCCGAAGAAACCACCGCAGCCATGGCCCGCGCCGTGGAATACCTCTACAACCACCCCACCGAGCGCCTCGCCATGGGCCGCGCCGGCTACGAGTTTGCCCACCTGCAGACCTGGCCCAACCGCCTGGAGCGCGTGCTGACCATGCTGGCCGAAGCCGGCCTCGAAACCACGCCCCGGACGGCTGACGGGCGGCTGACCCCGCCGCCGCCCGTCAGCTCCCGGCGCCGGGCGGAGCTTTCCTGGCCTAAGTCGCCCACGCTGGCCCACTGACGCCCGCCGACGCTGCCTGCCCCGCTTCCCGTCCAGCTTCCGATTTCCCGATACGCGCTGCCGTCTTATGCTCTACCTCGTCATCCCCGTCTTCAACCGCCGCGCCTACACCCGCGCCTGCCTGCTGTCGTTGCGCGAGCAAACCTGCCCGGAGTTCCGCGTCATCGTCGTGGACGACGGCTCGACCGACGGCACGGCCCAGATGCTGACCGACGAGTTTGGGGAGGTGGAAGTGGTAACCGGCGACGGCAGCCTGTTCTGGACGGCGGGCGTAAATGCCGGCATCCGCCGCGCCCTGGTCCACGGCGCCACCCGCCTGCTCACGCTCAACAACGACGTGCTGGTACCGCCCGATTTCGTGGAGAAGATGCTGCTCTGGGCCAACCGCCGCCCCGAGGCCGTGCTGGGCGCGCTGGAGCTGGATGCCGCCACCGGCCAGCCCATCTACGGCGGCGAACGGGTGAACTGGCGCACCAACACCAGCCAGTACCTGCTCGAAGAGCTGCCCCAGACCCGCCGCCACGGCCTGCACCCGGTTACCTATCTGCCCGGCCGCGGCCTGCTCATCCCGCTCAGCGTTATTGAGTCCATCGGCCTGTTTGATGAGCAGCGCCTGCCCCACTACATGGCTGACTACGACTATACCAGCGGGGCCCGGCAGCACGGCTTTCCGGTGTACTGCAACTACGACGCCGTGCTGAGCACCTACCCCGAGGAAAGCGGCCAGCAGCAGACCCGCCGCCACCGCAGCCTGCGCGGCTACTACCAGCATCTGTTTGGCATCCGGGGAGGGGGCAACCTGCGCAACTTCACCCACTTTGCCCTCAAGAACTGTCCGCCCCGCTACATGCCCTACTACCTGCTCAACGGCTACGCCCGCCGGCTGGTGGGCTACTTTCTGCACTAGGCCCCTGCTAAGCCCCGAAGGCCGGCCGGCTGAGCTGCCGCCGCCGTTGCGCCTGATTTTCCGATTTCCACTTCACCTGCTTCCGCCGATGGTCATCGTCACGAAACGTACCGGGCAGCTGGGCAACCGGCTTTTTCTCTTCGCCCACTTCGTGGCCAATGCGGCCGAGTATAAGTATGCGCTGGCCAACCCCAGCTTCCGGGCTTACGCGCCCTACTTCGAAGCTACCGCCACCCAGGATTTCGGGGGCCTGCCCATCCGGCTGCAGGTATTTCGCCGGGCGCGCCTCGATTACGTGTTTCGGCTGGTGCAGCACTCCCGCCTGTTCCGGGTGCTCCAGCAGGCCCTGCGGCTGCTGCCCCGGCGGCTGGCCGCTTCCGCCCTCATTGCCGACGAAGACGGCCCGGATTTCGACCTCAACCGCCCCGACTACCTGGCGCCGGCCCGGCAGGGCCTCGTGCTGGCCCACGGCTGGATGTTCCGCGACAAGACCCACCTGCGGCAGCACGCGCCCCTGATCCGTCGCCTTTTTGCCCCCGTGGCCGTGCACCGCCACGCCGTGGCGCAGCTGCTGGCCCAGTGCCGGCACAGCTGCGACGTGCTGATAGGCGTCCACATCCGCCGCGGCGACTACGCCACTTTCGCCGGCGGCGCTTTCTACTACAACAACGCCGCCTACGCCGCCCGCATGCGCGAGGTGCAGGCGCAGTTTGCGGCCGGCACGCGCGTGGCCTTTCTGCTGTGCTCCAACGAAACGCTCGACGAAGCGGACTTTGCCGGCCTGCAGCTGCACCGCGCCACGGGCCATTTTGTGGAAGACCTGTACGCCCTGGCTTCCTGCGACTATGTGCTGGGGCCACCCAGCTCCTACTCCATGTGGGCTTCGTTTTACGGCGCCGTCCCGCTGTGCCACCTGCACCGCCCCGATCAGTCCGTCACCCTGGCTGATTTCCGGGTGTTTCTCGACGGCTGAGGGCGGGCAAATACGTCGACCCTGTTCCTGCCCATGCTTCCGGCTGCTGTCCGGCTTTCCCGGCGCTCAATAATCCCCCACCGCTATGCCTCTCGCCGCGCTGCTTCGTCCCGGATTTGCCGCCAGCCTGTTGTGCCTGGGGCTGAATACCTCGCAGCCGGTGGCCAGCACCACGCTTGTTATCCGGCACGGCGGCACTTATACCGGCACTTTCACCAGCGACGACTCCGACACGCCCTGCATCCGGATCGAAACCACGGAGCCGGTCGTCCTGAACCGGTGCGTGCTGCGGGGGCCCGGCAATCTGATTGAGGCCACCCGCGGGGGCGCCAATCTGACCATCAGCCACTGCCGGGGCTACGGCCTGCCGCCCACCGCCGACCAGCGCTACCCCGGCCGGTTTGCCCAGATCAACCAGGCCACGGCCGTACGCATCGAGCACAACTACCTGGAGCACGTCAGCGGTATTGCCGTGTACCTGTGGGCCGGCGACGGTACGCCGGCCCAGACACTGCGCGTAGTGGGCAACCAAGCCCGGAATATGGATGGCCGCTACCGCAACGGCGGCGGCACCTTCGCTAATTTCCTGGGTTTGATCGGGGTCCGCAGCCTGGCCAATATGGAAGTAGCCTGGAATGAAGTCATCAACGAGCCCAACCAGAGCCTGGTTGAAGACAACATCAACTTCTACAACTCCGGCGGCACCAAAGTCAGCCCGGCCAAGCTCCACGACAACTACATTCAGGGCGCTTACCCCTTCCCGGCTACCAGCGCGGCATATTCCGGCTCGGGTATCACGCTGGACGGCGACGGCGGCTCCGCCCTGACCACCACGGCCTTTGTTGAGGGCTACGGTAACCAAATCGTGTCGACCTGCGCAGCCCTGAACATTGCGGCCGGCCACGACAACCACTTCTACAACAACCGCATGGTAACCAGCGGCTACCTGCCCGACGGCACCAAGCTGGTGGCCAACTACGCCGCCGCCGGGCTGTGGAATCAGTATAAAAAACCGCCCACCGTGTTCTACAACAATCATTTTCGCAACAATACGATTGGGTTTGTGCACTGGGGCGGTACTACGCCCTACCCCAACCGCCAGGATCTGAGTCCGGGGGCCTGCCCGGCCTGCACGGGTACCACTCACCTGCCCAACCCTGTTACCCTGCAAACGGAGCAGCACGAGTGGCAGCTTTGGCAGCAGAAGCTTCGGCAAGCCAATCGGCACGTAGGGCCCGAATAAGCCCCCGGCAGCAGAGCCCGATCAACTATTGTCCGCCCCTGCTCATCAATTGCTGGGGCCGGGTGCAGTATGCTGCCCAACGTGGCAGGGGGTAGCCGGCGCCGGAACGCGTGCTTCGGCGCTACCGCAACCCCGGTCATCCTACTATCCGCTTGCTATTCAACCCTGACAGAGGTAACACGATGTACCTACTGGTCAGTTGACTAGCAAAATTTTGGCGTTTAACAGATTTTCAGCCCGCCGCCTGATTACCCAAAAACCGGCCTATCTGCCTGAGCACTCATTTTTAGTTGCCGGGCATATAATCCATTGTTATAAAAGTACAATATTAAAAATAATAAATATTTTTTAGGACGCCATTTTAATTTATACATTTGCATTGAACCTCTTGCATCACTTTATAACTTTTACAAGTTGTTAAATGATCAGGTTTTTCAAAATGCAGCCATATCACTCCCAAGTTGAGTTTTGGATTGCACCGATTGAAGAACCGCAATAGCTGGTCAATGTGATTGACAGCGGGCTGGGATGAAATGTGCTGAGAGAATAAAAGCCCAATAAAAGACCTGAAATCAGCCTTGAGCGACTAACTACCCTGGTAGTAAGGTGCGGTGCTGGCAGCGTATCCTGACAGCCCACCGTACGTGGCAACCCTGGCAACGCTGCTACCCTCAGTTGGCAGGCGCTGAGAAAAGGCTTTTTTGAACAATAGCACATATTTGATTTCAGCTTTTGGAACAAATTGACTTAATCCTCGGTTTGACCAAACATCCATATATAGGACTTCTTCACCAAAAGTACCCAAAATGCAAAAAGCCTCTGCAACCCATTTTTCACCTGCTCTCCGCCCACGCACCGGTGCTGGCCTTTTGCCTTTATCGGCAATGCTGTTTTTCCTGGTTTCCTTCTTCGGACCCCGCCAGGGCCGGGCGCAAGCGCCCAACATTACCTATGCGGCCCCTCTGGTAATCACCCAGGGCGGTACCTACACCGGCAACTACCGCAGCCTCGACTCGAACGTCCCGGTTATCAAGATTGAAACCACCCAGCCCGTTATCATTGAGAACTGCGTGCTGGCCGGCGCCGGCGACCTTATTCAGGCAAAAATGGGGGCCAACTACAACCTGGTGGTCCGCAACAACAAAGCCTACGGCCTCACTCCCAGCCTCGATAATACCCGGCGGGGACGGTTTGTGGAAGTAAACGGCGGCATTTCCGTGCGCATCGAAAACAACTACGTGGAGCACGTGAGCGGCATTGCCATCTACTTGTGGAACGGCAACGGAACGCCTTCGCAGACGCTGACCGTAACGCGCAACGTGGTGAGGAACGTAGATGGGCGCTACCGCAACGGCGGCGGCACCTTCGCTAATTTCCTGGGTCTGATTGGGGTCCGCAACCTGGCTAATATGGAAGTGGCCTGGAATCAGGTCGTCAACGAGCCCAACAACAGCAAGGCCGAAGACAACATCAACTTCTACAACTCCGGCGGCACCCAGGCCAGCCCGGCCAAGCTCCACGACAACTACATTCAGGGCGCCTACCCCTTCCCGGCCAACAGCGCGGTGTATTCCGGAGCCGGCATCACCATTGATGGCGACGGTAACTCGCCCACGCTGACCAGCGCCTTTATCAACGGCTACAACAACCAGCTCGTGTCGACCTGCGCCGCCCTGAACATTGCGGCCGGCCACGACAACCACTTTTACAACAACCGCTCGGTAACCAGCGGCTACCTGCCCGACGGCACCAAGCTGGTGGCCAACTACGCCGGCATGGGCCTGTGGAACGCGTATCAGCAACCGTCCACCGTTTTCTACGGCAACTCCTTCGACAACAACCTGATCGGGTTTGTGCACTGGGGCGGCACCACGCCCTACCCCAACCGTCAGGACACGAGCCCGGGCAACTGCTCGCCCTGCACCAACTCGACCCACATGCCCAACCCGGTCACGCTGCAAAACGAGCAGGCCGAATGGACCTACTGGCTGAACAAGCTGCAGCAGAACAACATCGTGATTGGCAACGGCGGCAGCGGCCCAGCCCCCAATGCGGCCCCTACCGTGAGCCTGACGGCGCCGGCCAACAACCTGAGCGTGGCCGCTAATACGGCCCTGACGCTGACGGCCACGGCGGCAGATGCCGACGGCACGGTGGCTAAAGTGGAATTCTTCAACGGCACCACTAAGCTCGGCGAAGACCTCTCCGCTCCTTACCAGCTCAGCTACACGGCTGCCGCCACGGGGACCCTCTCGCTCACGGCCCGCGCCACCGACAATGCCGGGGCGGCCACCAGCTCCGCGGCCACCAGCGTAACCGTCACGGGAACGACGACGGTCGGCACGCCGCCTGCAACGCCGGCTAACGCCACGTTCTTCCGGGCCCTGAACGTAAACGGGGGCGCGGTGACGGTTGACGGCAAAGCCTGGGAAGCAGCTTCCGGCGCGGCCAACGTGCAGATTGCCGGAACGCCTTTCGCTGATCAGAACGCCACGCTCAACCCGACTACCGATGCCAGCCGCGCCAGCATGATCCGCTCTTCGGTGTACGGCCCTACCACCAGCGCCGCTATCGGCGGGGTTTCGGCCGGTACCTATATCGTGTACCTGTATGTGTGGGAGGATAACAATGCCCAGGACTTCACCGTGACGCTCGAAGGCCAAACCGTGCAGACGGGCCACAACAGCGGCGCGGCGGGCCGCTGGGACCGGTTGGGTCCGTTCACCGCCAACGTGTCGGACGGGACCATTAACGTGAGCACTGCCGGCGGCGACGCCAACCTGTCGGGTGTGGAGATCTGGAAGCAGAACACGGTTGCCAACCCGAACACGGCCCCCACGGTGAGCCTGACGGCTCCGACGGCCAACGCCAGCGTCCCGGTAAGCACGGTGCTGACCTTGACGGCCACGGCGGCAGATGCCGACGGCACGGTGGCTAAAGTGGAATTCTTCAACGGCACCACCAAGCTCGGCGAAGACCTCTCCGCCCCTTACCAGCTCAGCTACACGGCTGCCGCCACGGGCACCCTCTCGCTCACGGCCCGCGCCACCGACAATACCGGGGCAGCCACCAGCTCCGCGGCCACCAGCGTAACCGTCACCCCGGCAACACCGCCGGCCACCACTGCCACGTTCTACCGGGCCATTGACATTGATGGCTCACCGGTGCAGCTCGACGGCAACAGCTGGCAGGGCCGCAATGCGCAAGGCTACACCGTCAACGGTACCGGCTTTGCCAATCAGGGCATCAACCTGACGCCGGCCACCACCACGGCCCGCGCCCAGATGATTCGCTCTTCGGTGTATACCAACGCGCTGAACTTCCGCATGACGGCAGTGCCGAACGGGACGTATGATGTGTACGTGTACATCTGGGAAGACAACAACCCGGAAATCATCAGCCTGGCAGTAAACGGCCAGGCCGTGCAGACCAACCTGAACACCGGCACGGCCGGCAGCTGGAAAAAGCTGGGGCCGTACGCGGCCAACGTGACCGGGGGTGCCATCAGCATCACCAGCACGGGCGGTACCATCAACTTTTCCGGGGTGGAAATATGGCGCCGGAGCACCAGCACCACGTTCAGCCCCGCCGCGCCAGCTACTCCCACTACGCTCAAGTCGACGGCCAGCCTGGCGCCGTCCTCTTATCCGGTAGCTCAGCAGCAAGCTCTGGCCACCGCCGGGTTGCGGGCCGAAGTCATACAGGTCGCTTTGTCCGGCCGCCCCGGCGCCTCAGTGCTCAGCTCTTCGCTCGCCGCTGAAAAGGATGCCTGGCGCCGGAGCCTGACGCTGACTCAGCAGCCGATCAGCACTGGCTTTGATTTGAGGCTGGCTTCCCGACCGGCCATGCCACGCGGCTAACAACGCCGGCGCCTCGTCGCTTCTTTGGGCAAAAGCCTGTTTCCTTGCTGGAAACAGGCTTTTGGTTTTTCCGCCAGCAGCCTAACTCTCCGGATTGCCGAAGCCATGTACGGCCTTAATACTATACGTTATTGGAATCAGTAAATATTTAAGCACTCTAAGTTGCTTTTTTGATTTTAAATACAATAATTTGTTCATAAAGTTCTACTAATAGCCCAAGGTGGAGCTGTTGACTTGTCTTCTACTTACTCTCCGTTCCATGAAGCGCGCACTCATTACCGGTATTACGGGGCAGGACGGGTCCTACCTGGCCGAACTGCTGCTGAGCAAAGGCTACGAGGTCCACGGCATCAAGCGCCGCTCCTCCCTCTTCAACACCGACCGCATCGACCACCTCTACCAGGATCCGCACGAGTCGAACGTACGCTTCAAGCTGCACTACGGTGACCTGGCCGATGCCACCAACCTCATCCGCATCGTGCAGGAAGTGCAGCCCGACGAGATTTATAATCTGGGCGCCATGTCGCACGTGAAAGTATCGTTCGACACGCCCGAGTATACTGCTGACGTAGACGGGCTCGGTACGCTGCGGCTGCTGGAAGCCATCCGGATTCTGGGCCTCACGCACAAGACCCGCATCTACCAGGCTTCCACGTCCGAGCTTTACGGGCTGGTGCAGCAGGTGCCCCAGTCCGAAACCACGCCCTTTTATCCCCGCTCCCCGTACGCCGTGGCCAAGCTCTACGGCTACTGGATTACGGTCAACTACCGCGAGGCTTATAATATGTATGCCTGCAACGGCATTCTGTTCAACCACGAGTCGCCGCTGCGGGGCGAGACCTTCGTCACGCGCAAGATTACCCGGGGCGTGGCCCGCATTGCGCTGGGGCTGCAGCAGAAGATCTTTTTGGGCAACCTGGACGCCCGCCGCGACTGGGGCCACGCCAAAGACTACGTGGAAGCCATGTGGCTGATGCTGCAGCAGGACCAGCCCCGCGACTACGTTATTGCCACCGGCGTGACGACCACCGTGCGGCAGTTTGTGCTCCTGGCCTTTGCCGAGCTGGGCATCGAAGTCCGCTTCGTGGGCGAAGGCGTGAACGAGGTAGGCTACGTGGCAGCCTGCTTCAACCCCGACTATATGCTGCCCGTCGGGCAGGTTATCGTGGCCGTGGATCCGGCCTATTTCCGCCCTACCGAGGTAGAGCTGCTCATCGGCGACCCCAGCCGGGCCAAAGCCGAACTGGGCTGGGCTCCCCGCCACGACCTGCCGGCCCTGGTCAGCGACATGGTGCAGGCCGACGTGCTGCTGTTCCGCCGCGACACCGTGCTGCTGGAAGCCGGCCACCAGGTGATGTTCCACGATGAGTAGGCAGCAACACCGGTTTATGAACGAGCCGACCGCTTGTGCGGGTTCTGCTCGCCCTCAACCGTCGCTTCGCCTGAGCCTGTCAGCCCCTGATTTCACTGCTACCCAGTATGGACTACAACGCTAAAATATACGTGGCCGGCCACCGCGGCATGGTGGGGGCGGCCCTGGTGCGCCGCCTGCGCCGGGCGGGCTTCAACAATCTGGTGGTGCGCACCTCCGCGGAGCTGGACCTGCGCAACCAGGCGGCCGTGGCGGATTTCTTCGCCGACGAGCAGCCCGAGTACGTGCTGCTGGCCGCCGCCCGCGTCGGCGGCATCCACGCCAACAACACCTTCCGCGCCGACTTCCTGTATGACAACCTGATGATTCAGAGCAACGTCGTTCAGCAAAGCCACGTGCACGGGGTGCGGAAGCTGCTGTTTCTGGGGTCCTCCTGCATTTACCCCAGGCTGGCGCCCCAGCCCATCCGGGAAGAGCACCTGCTTACGGGCCCGCTCGAACCCACCAACGAGCCCTACGCCATTGCCAAAATTGCCGGTCTGAAGCTGTGCGAAGCCTACCGCTCGCAGCACGGCAGCAACTTCATTACGGTGATGCCCACCAACCTCTACGGCCCCGGCGACAACTACAACCTGGAAACCTCGCACGTGCTGCCCGCGCTGCTGCGCAAGTTCAGCGAGGCCGCCGCGCAGGCGGCCCCCGCCGTCACGGTCTGGGGTACCGGCACCCCGCGCCGGGAGTTTCTGCATGTCGACGACCTGGCCGATGCCTGCCTGCACCTGCTGCGCCACTACGACGGGGCGCAGCCCGTGAACGTGGGCACCGGCAAAGACATCACCATTCAGGAGCTGGCTGATCTGGTGGCCGAGCTGACCGGCTACCCCGGCGAGGTGGTTTTTGATTTTGCCCGCCCCGATGGCACGCCCCGCAAGCTACTGGACGTGAGCCGGCTGCATGGCCTGGGCTGGCACCACCGCATCGGGCTGCGCGAGGGGCTGCAGCAGGTCCTTACGTCGGCCGACTGGCTGCACGCCACCCAGCCAGTCGCGGCCCTGCACTGATTCGTGGGTCTTTCCTTCACCTTCAAGCGCCTGTTGCCATGTACAACGTCATTACCCGGGCCCGCCGCCGGGCCGGTCGGCTGCTGCGCGAAATCGTCCCTTTCCAGCAGCACTACAAACCCGTTGGAGTAGCTGAGCACAGCGAGAGTCTGCGTGCCCACCCGGCCAGCCGGGCACAGTTTCACCCGATAGTGCCCGCCTATACCTCGCACTTGGCCGTGCCGGATGACTTCTACGCGCGGGCTTCCGACTATGGCGGGCTCTACGGCAAGCCCCAGCGCCAGGAGCAGGTGCCGCCCAGCTTCGTGCTCACGCTCGAAGACGGCCGCCTGTACGCCGACAACCTCGACAGCGTAGCCATTATCACGGCCGACAACCAGCTGGTGGGCGATGTTTCGTTTCAGTTTACCAGCGCCCAATGGAATTTGTGCCGGGCCGCCGACAACAGTATTTTCCGCCAGCGCTACTTTCTGACGCCGGTAGAAGTGCCCGGCACGGTGTGTAGCCTGCTTTCGGGCGGAGGCGCGGCCACCGGCAACTACTACCACTGGCTGATCGACTCCCTGCCGCGGCTGCATCTGGTGCGTGAGGCCGGCCTGCTAAGCCAGATTGACTACTTTCTGGTGTACGACAAGACCAAGCGCTTCGTGCTGGATACGCTGGCGCCGCTCGGCATCCGCCCCGAGCAGCTGCTGGACGTACGGACCCACGCGCACCTGCGCGCCCGGCGGCTGGTGGTGCCCTCGGCCGTGCGCGGCACCCAGACCCACACGCCCGGCTGGGCCTGCGACTTTCTGCGCGACGCGCTGCTCCCCAGCCCGCTGCCGGCCCGGCAGTTTGGCCCCTACGTATACATCAGCCGCCGCGACGCCCCCGGCCGGCACGTACGCAACGAGGCTGCCCTGGAAGCGCTGCTG
Organism: Hymenobacter algoricola; assembly: GCF_039539525.1. Taxonomy (NCBI): domain Bacteria; kingdom Pseudomonadati; phylum Bacteroidota; class Cytophagia; order Cytophagales; family Hymenobacteraceae; genus Hymenobacter; species Hymenobacter algoricola. The sequence goes on from NZ_BAABDH010000017.1 coordinate 46,378, forward strand.
CAAGACTACGGCTTCGAAACCCACATCCTGACGCCCTACTCCCAGGCCGAGAAAGTTGCGCTGTTTGCCCACGCCCGGGTTGTCATTTCGGCGGTGGGCGCGGGCCTGGCCAACATCGTGTTCTGCCCCGCCGGTGCCCAGCTGATTGAGCTGCTGCCGGAGCGCTTCATGGTGCCCGACTACCTGGAGCTGGCCGCCCGCCTGGGCGTGCGCCACCGCTACCTGGTCTGCTCCGACCCCCACCTGAGCAGCTCCCGCGGGAAAGCGCAGTTCGACCACGTGACGGTGGACCTGGCGGAGCTGCGCCGGCAGGTGGAAAAGGCGCTGGACCGGCAGCCCACCCCGGCCTGATTTTCTTTTCACTTCTATTTCTGCTCCGCTATGGCATCGGTTGTGCTTTCTCTCGTCACCTGGAACAGCGGCGCTACGGTCGAAGCCTGCCTGCGCTCCGCCCTGGCCCAGACGTACCGCGACTTTGAGTTCTGGATAGTCGACAATGCCTCAGTGGACGACACCTGCGCCCGGGTCGCCGCCTTTGCCGCCGCCGACCCGCGAGTTCGGCTGCACCCGCTGGCCACCAACACCGGCTTCTGCGGCGGCCACAACTACAGCCTCGACCGGACCCGATCCGACTACGTGCTGCTGGTGAACCCCGATATTGAGATGGCGCCCGACTATCTGGCCCGCGCCGTGGCCGCCATGCAGACTGATGCGCGGATTGGCACCGTGTGCGGGCTGCTGGTGCAGTCGGCCGAGGCCGACCCCTGCATCGACAGCGCCGGCATGGATGCTTTGCCCGACGGGCGCTTCCAGCTGCGGCAGCACGGTCAGCGCCTGAGTCAGGCCGGCCCGCTCACGGCCCACGAGGTGGATGGCGCCGATGGCGCGCTGCCCCTGTACCGGCGCCGCTTTATCGATGACCTGCGGGTGGAAGGGCAGTTCTTTGACGAGCGGTTCTTTGCCCACAAGGAAGACTGGGACGTGGCCTGGCGGGGGCGGCTCTACGGCTGGCGGACCCTGTTTGAGCCAGCCTGCCGGGCCGTGCATCCCCGCTGCTTCCGCCCCGCCGACCTGAAGCTACGGCGGCGCCTGTCGGCGTCGATGAAGCAGGAAGCGGTTAAAAATCAGCTGCTGCTGCTGCTCAAAAATCTGGAGCCGGGCCGGATGGTGCCGGTGCTGGCGCGGGCCCTGCCCCGGCAGCTGGCCATTCTGGCCTACAGCGTGCTGCTGGAGCGCGACTCGCTGCAGGGCTACGCCAGCGTGTGGCGGCAGCGCCGGGCCGTGTGGCACAGCCGGCAGCTGGTGCAGCACCGCGCCCGGCAGCCGTGGGTGGCCCCGCCCCTGCCTGCTGCTGCTGCCGGCTCCGACTGGGAGCCCCTGCTCAGCATTTGCGTGCCTACCTACCACCGACCCGAAATGCTGGCTCGCACGCTTCGCTCCCTGGGGCCCCTGCCCGACGACGTAGAGCTGATAGTATCCGACAATTCGACGGATAACAACTTTTCGGAGCACATGACCAGGCACGTGCTGGACGGCCAGCCCGCCGGTCAGTGGCGCTACTTCCGTAATGAGCCCGGCGGCACTGTAACCAGCAACTGGACCCACTGCCTGCGCCGGGCCCGCGGCCACTTTGTGCACATGCTCCACGACGACGACTACCTGCTGCCCGGGGCGCTGGCCACCATGCTACGGACCCTGCGCGTCGTGCGCGGCCAGCACGAGGCCGTGCTGTTCGGCGTGAGCGTGGTCGACATTCAAGGCAACCTCATCAGCCGGAAGCAAGCCCGCGCCGCAGGCTACCTGCCGCCCGCCGTCGCCCTGGAGCAGGTTCTTACCGACTCCTCCTTCGTGCGCATTCCGGCCATTGTGGTCAGCCGGGCAGCGTACCAGGCAGATGGTCTGCCCGACCCGACCCAGCTCAACACGGATGACACCGAGCTGTGGGCGCGCCTGTTTGCCCGCTATGGCGTTTACCGCGTGCCCGAGTGCGTGGCGGCGTACACAGTGCACCCCGGGGCGCAGACCACGGGCGTGTTTAATGAGCGGATCATCGGGCTGCTGCTGCGCGTTTTCCAGAAGGCCGACAAGACGCACCTGCTGTCACAAAGCCGGTTGCGGCGGGCCCAGGCGCTGTTTTTCCACCAGTTCATCCTGGCCGGAGCCTACCGTTCCCTGCGCCGCCGCGACGTGCCCGCTGCCCGGCGGGTGCTTAGTCTGTTCGCGGTGCCCGCCCTGCGTGCCCTGCCGGTACCGCTGCGGTGGCTGCCGGTGCGCATGGCGTTTGAGCTGCTCACCTGGCTGGGACTGCCCGTAGCCACCGGCAGACCAACTTAGGGCCCTGCACCCGGAGCAATGCCAAGCACACGGGCCACCACAGGCGGGCGGCTTGCGGCGCCACTGCGTCAGATTGGCATCCGGGCCCCGGGACAACTCAGCCAGCCGGCGTCAGCGCTGGCTGCCGGGTAGTCAGCAGCGGAGTGCCTTGCTCATACTGCTGCACCCATTCCGCCGGAATCCGGCCCAGATCGGCGAGGCGATAGTACATATCGAGCGTGGTGCCGGTGCAGCGCGTGTCGTGGTTGGGCGCGGCGCGGCGGGCTTTCACATCGGCAAGATTTACCATCCGAAAGTCGATGCTGAAGCGGGAGCGGCCGGTGTGGTTGGGCACGGTGGAGTGCAGGTGAGCGGCCGAAAACACCATCAGCCCGCCCACGGGCATTACCAAACGCAGCTGGGGTTCCATGGCCAGCGCTTCGAAAGGCTGCGGCCGCACCCGCCGGTCGGGCGTACCCGGGCTGGCCGCAAGGCGCGCGCCTTCGGCATCCCAGGCCCGGCAGTTGAAGCCTTCCGACCCGTTGGGCACGGGCTCGGCCCAGTACTGCGGGTGAAACGCCATGCCATTGCCTGGCTCAAATCCGTAAATCGGCAGCCACCAGTTGATTTGATTCATGGGCCCCGAAAACCAGGTGTCGCGGTGGGCTTCGAAGGAATAGGCCAGCCCCCGGTTCAGGTAGGCGTGGCTGGTGGCCGTGCGCATCCGCGGTACGTCGAAGTACGTCTGGGCGGGGTCGCAGCCGAAGTCCCGCAGAATACTCTGGACCAGCTCCTTGGAGTGCGGGTGGTTGATAAAGGCCGGCTTAAAGCTGGCCAGCACCCGCTCGTACTCGGCCGGATCGAGGGCGTGCTGGGCCGTCACGGGGTCGAGGTTGCCGAAGGCCGGCTCGATAAACTCGCGGGCAAAATCGACCAGCGCCTGCACGCTGGCCCGCGGCGAATACACAAAGATCTGGCCTTCAAAAAGCTGCGGCCGGCGCTGCTCGTCAGTTGCGGGGGCATCAAAGTAGACGGTGTTCATGGCGTAAAGACCGGTTGAGGGTGAAAGAAAGCGGCAACGGCGGGCGCCGGCTCGGTCAAATATCTGGTGGCCGGGGGCTGGGCTGGAGTAGTGGCTGGCCGCGGTGCCGACCGCACCGGCAGGTCGTGCAGGATAGCGGTGGCGGGCAGGCGCAGCACGCTCACAACCAACTCGGCCAGGTCAGCTGGCTGAATGTAGGCGGCCGGGGCGTAGGGCTGGTTGTCTTCGATGCAGAGCTGGGCCGTCAGCGGGGTGGCCACCCGACCGGGGTACACGCTGAGCACCCGCACCCCGGCCGGCCGCAGCTCTTCCCGGAGGCTGTCGGCCAGGGCTTTCAAAGCGGCTTTAGTAGCCGCATACTGCCCGTTTTGCGCCCGGCTGATGATGGCCGCCATGGAATTAATAAACACCACAGAGCCCTCTGCCGCCAGCCGGGGCAGCAACAGCTGGGTGAGCAGGTAAGGGGCCCGCACGTTGAGCTGATACTGCTCGTCCAGCTCGGCAACCCCCTGAGTACCCAGCAGGCCGTGCCGTACGATGCCGGCCGCGTGCACCAGGAAATCCAGTCGGGCAAAGGCCGGCGGCAACATTCCGGGCAGGGCCCGCAGGCCCGCATCATCGGTCAGCTCCAGCGGCACGGCCACCACCAGCCCGCCGTAGCGCCGGGCCTGGGCCGCCGTGGCGGCCAACCGGGCAGCATCCCGCCCCAACAGACACACGGCAACGCCAGCCTGAGCCAGCGCCAGCGCCAGGGCCTGCCCTATTCCGCCGCTGGCCCCGGTAATCAGGGCCGTGCGGCCGGCCAGGTCGAGGCTGGTTTTAGCGGCACCGGCCAGTTCAGCAGTTCCCATATGCGGAGGTAGTAGCAGGGTTAGAGAATGATTCGGGCTCTTCCGCCAGCAGCCCGCAGTCCAGTAGTGCCCGGGCGGCCTGCCCCAGCACCGCGAAGCCCAGCCCACTGCGCTCGGCCATGTCGAGCAGCGTCGCCTGGCCATCGGCCAGATTGAGCACCCAGAGCAGAGCCAGCTGCCAGGGGGCGCCCTCCAGGCCGCCACCGGTGGCTTTGTACAGGCCGCGCCGACCCAGCTGCGGCTCGCCGTAAGGACTCAGGTTGCGGTAGCGGCGGTTGGCTTCCAGCCGGTCTACGATGGTCTGACACAGCTCCAGGGCGCCGGCAAGCGCGGCGGGCCGCACAAAATCGGGGTTATCCGCGGAGGTGTGGTATTCCGGAAATTCGCCATACGGAGTGCGCGAGAGGCAGCCCACCGGCAGGTCGAACCCCGGCGAGCAGTACTGCCGCTCGTCGTAGCCGGAGGGCACAAAGTCCTGCAGGTGGTGGGGCAGGTTGGTTTCGCGCAGGACCAGGGCCACCAGGCGGTCAATTTCCGCGGTGCCCCGGCGCGACTTTTTATACGTGAAACTGCCCGCTGAGCCCAGCAGCGTGACCACCAGCCCGTGCCGGATGCGGCCCACGGCCCCGGCATTGCGGCTCAGCCAGACCAGCGAGCCTATCGTGCCGGGCACGAACACGAAGCGGTAGGTGTAGCGGCGCGGCTGCCGGGCCAGGTGCTGCGCCAGAAACACCGCCACCGTCAGCCCCGAGAGGTTGTCGTTGGCCAGCGAAGGATGGCAGATATGGCAGGAAATCAGCACTTCTTCGGCGCTGGAACCCGGCAGCAGCAGCTCCCCATACGTCAGGCTGCCTGCCGCCAGGGTGCTGTCGATGCAGACTTCGTAGGCCGGCTCGTTCAGGCGCAGCAAATCCTGGTGGGGCAGGCAGAAGCCCCAGCTTTCGGTGTAGTAGCTGGTGCGGTACGGAATCAGGTGGGGCTGGGCGGGCAATGAGTGCAGGTGGGGCAGCAGCTCGGCGCGGGTGAGCCAGCCCTGCACCGGGACGCTGTAGCTGACCACGTGCAGGTTGTGGCGCTGAAAGTCGATGACCCGCTCGCCGCGCCGGTTTTTCACGTAGGCGTCGCGGATGTTCCACTCCCGGGGCACCTGCCAGTCGTAGGCCGGGGTGCCGGTGGGCACCTCGTGCACCTGCAGGGCGGGCAGGTACTCGCGCACAATCTGCAGCGTCTGCCGTACGCCTTCCCCCGTAATGCTGCGGCACAGCGGAAACAGGCGGGTCAGTAGCGCGTGCATGGCGGCACCGGCCGCCGCGGCGGCGGGGGCAGCAAGGATGGGCGGCAGCGGGGCTGGTTCCAGGATTTGCGCAGTCATACCAACGTAGTTAAAGCAGCAGCTTGCGGATGTAAAAGGCTTCGGCGTAGCGGGCGGCGCACTGAATGCCGCGCAGGCGGGGCAGCGCCCGGAAGGCGTCGTCGTCGTACCAGTGCTTGCCGGCCTGGCTGGGAAACGCCTGGCGCAGCAGCGCCAGCTTGGCCTCCAGCTGCGCCGCCGACAGCTCCACGAAGCAGGCGGGGTTGCCCAGGTCGCCGTCGTACTTGGGAATCTCGTACTCCAGAATCAGGTGGCTGCGAAACGTATTCCAGGTGAGCTGCGACACGAGACGGTGGTCCTGGTGCAGATCATGCTGACAGTGGGTCAGAATCAGGTCCGGGGCAAAGGCTTTCAGCTGCTCAAACTCCGTTTTTACGGCTTCCGTCTGCTGGGTGAGCAGCCCATCCCGAAAGCGGTGCACGGTGACGGCCGCAGCGCCGGACGGGGCCTGCTGCAGAAACCGGGCGGCGCTGGCCTCGGCTTCCCGGGCCCGCTCGGCCGTGGCGGCAAACACCACCCACTGCACCGCCCCAAGCCGGCCTTCCGCAAGCCAGCGCAGGATGGTGCCGCCCGCCCCGAGCTCGATATCGTCGCAGTGGGCCCCCAGGCACAGCAGCCGCAGGGCGGCGGGGCGGGCATCGAAGGCGAGCTTCAGCATACCGCCGCTTTGGCTACCGGGGGGGCCGTATGGTCGCGCCACAGCTCCCAGGGCGGGTTGCCGGCCGCGTAAAGCTCATCCAGCAGCTGCTTGTCCTTGAAGGTATCCATGGCGGCCCAGAATCCTTCGTGGCGGTAAGCTTTGAGCTGCTGCAGCTGAATCAGGCGCTCAAAAGGTTCGGTGACCAGCTCTTCGCCGGGCAGCAGGTAGTCGAATATTTCCTGCCGGAAGGCGAAGAAGCCCGCGTTGATGTACAGGCCGGAGTTGGCAATGGGGCTGATGCTCTGCACCATCTCGTCCTCATCCAGGGCCACCACGTGGAAGCTGTGGGGCGGCTGGTAGGCCAGAAAGCCAGCAATTTTGCCGTGGGTCCAGAAGTCGTCCAGCATCCGGTCCAGGGGCAGGTCGGTGAGGGCATCGGCGTAGTTGGCCAGAAAGGCTTCTTCGCCCGCCAGAAACGGCTTTACCGCCAGCAGCCGCTGCCCAATGTTGGCGTTGACCCCGGTATCGACGAAGGTGATGTTCCAGTCGTCGATGTCGGAGTTGAGCAGCTGCACCTGCTTGCCCCCTTTCGAGTACACAAAGTCGTTGGACAGGCACTCGTTGTAGCCCATAAAGTACTGCTTGATCATGTCGGCCCGGTAGCCCAGGCACAGGATAAAGTCCTTGTGGCCAAAATGGGCGTAGTAGCGCATCAGGTGCCAGAGTATGGGCCGGTAGCCCAGGGGCACCATGGGCTTGGGGGTGTTGTCGGAGTATTCGCGCAGGCGCATACCCAGGCCACCACAAAACAGAACGACTTTCATGGCTCTGCGGGGTTTAGAAGTGAAGGAGGGCGGTGGGGGCGGGTATTTAGAGGCGGCGGCAAAGAAGAGCTTAGGCATAGATCCGGACTTCGGGAATGGGCACGACGAACTGCCCGCCCCAGGCGCGGATGTCGCCCATCTGCTCCATTATTTCCTCGCGCAGGTTCCAGGGCAGAACCAGCAGGTAGTCGGGGCGGGTCTGCCAGATCAGGTCGGGGTGACAGATGGGAATGCGGCTGCCCGGCAGGAAGTTGCCCTGCTTGTGCGGGCTCAGATCCACGGTATAATCCAGAAAATCGGTGCGGATGCCGCAGTAGTTCAGCAGCGTGTTGCCCTTGCCGGGGGCCCCGTAGCCGACCACCGTTTTGCCCGCCCGCTTGGCCCCGATCAGAAAGTCGAGCAGCTTGCGCTTGGCCTCCTTGGCTTTTTCGGCAAATCCGCTGTAATACGCCAGGTCGCACACGCCCAGCGCTATTTCCCGGTTCCGCAGCTCCGTCACGCGCGCCGACACGGGCAGCGGCCGGGCCGAGTGGCAGGCGTAGATGCGCAGGGAGCCCCCGTGGGTGGGCAGCTCCTCCACGTCGAACAGCGAGAGGCCGTGGTAAGCGAAGATGCGCTCCACGGTGTAGAAGGACAGGTAGGAGAAATGCTCGTGGTAGATGGTATCGAACTGGTTGCCGGCCACCAGCTGCAGCAGGTGCGGAAACTCCATGGTGATGACTCCCTCGGGCTTGAGCAGCAGCTGCAGGCCCGCCACAAAGTCGTTGATGTCCGGCACGTGGGCCAGCACATTGTTGCCCACCAGCAGATCGGCCTGCCCCGAGGTGGCGGCTACCAGCCGGGCCGTGTCGCGCCCGAAAAAGCGGACCAGCGTGGGAATGTTCTTGGCGGCGGCACATTCGGCAACGTTGGCGGCGGGCTCCACGCCGAGCACCGGAATGCCTTTTTCCACAAAGTACTGCAGCAGATACCCGTCGTTGGAAGCTACTTCCACCACCAGGCTCTGCGGGGTGAGCCCGAACCGGTCGGCGGCCATGGCGGTGTAGCGCCGGGCATGCTGCAGCCACGAGGCCGAGTACGAGGAGAAATAAGCGTAGTCGTTCTGAAAAATCTCCTTTGACGTGGCAAACTCATCCAGCTGCACCAGAAAGCAGTTGCGGCACACGCGGGCGTGCAGCGGATAAAAAGCCTCGGCGTGGTTGAATCGGGGGGGGCGCACGTGCTCCTGGCACAGCGGCGACGTGCCCAGGTTCACGAAGGTGACGTTGAGCGGAACGCCGCAAAACCGGCAGGGGCTGCCCGGCGGCTCCGTCGGGGTCAGCACCCGTTCCGCTACGGCAGTATTTGGTTGAAAAAAAAGGGGCGCTAAGTGTGGTGCGGGGGCAGCTGATGCCAGGGCAACGGGCTGAGCCATGAGCGGTCGGAAAAGAGGATGGGCAGAATAGTAAGCCGGCGGTCAGTGCGGCGTGCCGGAGGCCAGCACGGCCGCTGGCGCCCCGACTACGGGCGGTTGGGGCTGAAAGAAAGCGGCCTGCTCGCGGCGGAGCTGGTCGATGAGCCGGCCCGCAGGCAGCACCACGTCATCGTAGCTCAGCACCTGGTCGCGCTCCACGTCGCGGCGCAGGGTGCAGCCCTCGGCCACGCCCAGCGGGAGCAGGTTTTGCTGGTGGGCCACGTCGGCGTTTTCGGCCAGGCCGTAGGTCAGGTAGTGGCCGACGCCATCGAGCACCTGCCCGGCAAACAGGGGCGTTTTGGCCGCCGTCACTACCTCTACCGTCGGGGCGCCCTGCGGAGCCAGGGTGGCATCGTGGAAGAGCACGGCCCGGGCCACGGAGCTGGGCGTTTCGAAGTGGCACAGATGGTAGGGCGTGTAAAAGCAGTACAACGGGCCCGGCCCCAGCTTGTACAGCTTCAGGTAGTGCTGCTGCACGGCGTCGTCGATGGTGCCGAGCACGAACACGCCGGGGCCGGGCTCAGCCCCCACCACGTAGTCTACCACGCCGGGGCCGCCGGCCAGCAGCCGCTCGGTGTCGTACCACTCGGCGGCTTTGCTCACGGGCGTCCCGGGCGCCACGGTAGGGCCCAGCATGCCGCGCTGGCTGACGCCCAGGCCCAGGGCATTGGCAATGACGGCCTGCTCGAAGCTGATTTTGCTGCCGTCGGCAAAGCTGGTTACCATGCTCGGGTTCTGCCCCCACTGCCGGGCAAAAGCTTCCTGGGTGGTGGGGTTGCGGTAGGGGTCGTGCAGGCCTTTGATGTTGCCGCACAGCACCGGCCGCACCCCGATTCCCTGCACGAAGCGCACCAGGTTCAGCGTCACGCCCGGCTGGTCGCCGTCGGCCACGGTATACACCACGCCGGCGCGGTCGGCATACACCTTCAGGATGGCCCCCACCGTGCCGTCGAGCTCGGCATTGAGCAGCACAATGTGCTTGCCGTGGCGGATGGCTTCTACCACTACCCGGGCGCCGTGCTCCACGGCGCCGGTCACCTCGATGATGGCATCGATGCCGGCAGCCTGGCTCACGAGCAGGGCATCTTCGCAGATGGCTGGCCGCCCCCGCGTGATGCAGGCTTCGAGCTGAGCCACGGTTTCCACCACCTGGCTATCGGGCACCCCGGCCTCGGCGTAGGCCTGCCGGGCTTTGCCGAGCGTACGGTTGGCAATGGCGACCAGCTCCATGCCGGGCACGTAGCAGCAGATCTGCCGGGCCACTCCCCGGCCCATGAAGCCGGCGCCAATCATGGCTACCCGGATTGGTTTTCCCAGGCGCTGCCGCTCGGCCAGCGCTTTGTCAACAAGTATCATAAGGCGGATTCATTAAGCGGTAAGGGCAAAAACCATTTTTCCGGCGGCGGATAACCAGGCCAAAGCGCCGGGCCGGGCCTGAATCAGACGGGCTCGTTCTCCTGCGATACCAGCAGCTGAAAATCGGGGTGGCGGCGGTCCTTGTCGGAAATCAGCGTCGGCTCAAAAGGCCAGCGGATCCCGATGGCCGGGTCGTTCCAACGCAGGCCCCGCTCGGCGCCGGGCGCGTACTTGGCCGATACCTGGTAGCACACGTCGGCATTATCGGTCAGGGTCAGAAAGCCGTGGGCAAAGCGGGCGGGTACAAACAGCATGCGGAAGCTGTCGGCCGTCAGCTCCACGCCCAGCCACTGCCCGTAGGTCGGCGACTCTTCGCGCAGGTCCACAATCACGTCGTGGATGGCCCCGCGGGTGCAGCGCACCAGCTTGGTCTCTTCGTGGGGCGGCAGCTGGTAGTGCATGCCCCGCAGCGTCCCGCGGCGGGGGTTCGACGACACGTTGGCCTGCAGCGGCGGCATCAGGATGCCGTGGGCGGCAAACTCATCCTCGCACCACGACCGGGCAAAAAAGCCTCGTTCGTCGGCCATGCGGTCTACATCAATGATAAAAGCTCCCGGCAGCTCCGTTTCGGTGAAAATCATGATCATCAGGCGTTTGGTGGTAAGAAAGCAGGTAGCAGGACGAAAGAAAAGGGAGGTCAGAGGGCCGTTTCGGCCCAGGTCAGGGTCGGAATCAGCTCGGCCGGCACCTCGGCGCGCCAGGCCAGGGTTTCGTCCAGCTGTCCGCTTTCCCGCAGCATCGTCAGCACCCGTAGGCGCATGAGCTGGGAGGAGCGGAACTCCGGGTCGCGGAAGTTCATGGCCAGCAGCCCGTGGCGCAGCTCGTCAATGGTGTCGGGCAGGGTGCGCAGGGGCTGATGCCGGGGGGCCAGCTGCCGGAACAAGCTGAAGTCCACCCGGTACGAGCGCTGGTCCGGAGCCGCTGCCGGATTCAGCTGCACCACGGTATCGGGCACAACGGCGGCCACGGCCCGGGCCAGGTCGCGCACCTGGTAGTTCCAGGCATCCGAGCCGGCATTCACGGCCAGAAAGCGCCCCCCCTCCTCACGCCGGCGCTGCAGCGCCCATTCAATGGCGCGGGCCATGTCCAGCACGTGAATCAGGGGCCGCCAGGGCGAGCCGTCGCTCAGAATACTGATCCGGCCATCGGCCACTGCCCCGGCCACAAAGTCGTTCACGACCAGGTCCAGGCGCAGCCGGTCGCTCCACCCGCAGGCGGTGGCAAAGCGCAGGCACGTCACCTGAAAAGAGTCGGAGGCCAGCGGCAGCAGGTCCTGCTCCGTCAGGGCTTTGGAGCGGGCATAGGCCGTCAGCGGGTTCAGGGCGGAGCTTTCCGTTTTGGCTCCTTCCCCACCGGCCCCGTACATACTGCAGGAGCTGGCAAAGACGAAAGCCTTTACCCCCGCCGCCTTGGCCTGCCGGGCCAGCTGGATGCCGGCGCGGTGATTGATTTCCAGCGTCACGTCTTCGTAGGTCTGGCCCATCGGGTCGTTGGAAATGGCGGCCAAGTGAACCACCCCATCCACGCCGCGCAGCAAGCTGGCCGGCAGCTGCCTGATGTCGCCGAAAAGCTGCTGGTCCAGCCGGGTTTCCGGCAGCCGCGGCGCCCCGGTGAGGCAGTGGGCAAAGTAGCCCATGTCGTAGCCGATAAGCTCGGCGGCCGGAAACTCCCGGCGCAGGTGGCGCACCACGCCGGGGCCGATGTAGCCCATGTTACCGGTAATGAGGATGCGTTGCATGCTATGGAGTCTAAAAAAGTGGGAAGTAGTAACACCTGCTTTAGCCGGCGGGCAGCAGCGTGGGGGCCGCTACCCGCTGGCCGGCCGGCGCCGCTACGGCCGAGGTCATGATTTGGGTGAGTACCGGGTCCGGGGCCGGGGCCTGCTCCGACCACACCTTCCAGCGGGCCCGGCCGGTGCTCCACAGCTCTTCCAGCATGTTTCGGTCGCGGAGCGTGTCCATGGGCTGCCAGAAGCCCCCGTGGCGGTAGGCCGCCAGCCGGCCGGCCGCGGCCAGACGCTCCAGGGGCTTTTTCTCCCACACGGTGTCGTCGTCGTCGATATAGTCGAGCACGGCGGGCTCCAGCACGAAGAACCCACCGTTAATCCAGGGCGTTTCGCCGCCGTCCGGCTTTTCGGTGAAACTGGCAATCAGCCCGGAATCATCATTCAGATTGAACACCCCGAAGCGCCCCGGCTGTCGCACGGCCGTCAGGGTAGCCAGGGCCCCCTGCTGCCGGTGGCAGGCAATGGCCGCGCCCACGTCGATGTCGCCGACGCCGTCGCCGTAGGTCAGGCAGAACGTGTCGTCGTCCAGGTATTCGCGCACCCGGCGCAGGCGGCCGCCCGTCATGGTTTCCTGCCCCGTATCCACCAGCGTCACCGTCCAGGGCTCGGCGTGACTGCGGTGCACCTGCATCTCGTTGCGGTCCATGCGGAACGTCACGTCGGAGTTGTGCAGAAAGTAATCGGCGAAGTACTGCTTGATCAGGTGGCCCTTATAGCCGCAGCAGATCACAAAGTCGTGGATGCCGTGGTGCGCGTAGATCTTCATAATGTGCCACAGAATTGGCTTACCACCAATTTCCACCATCGGCTTGGGCCGCACGCCGCTTTCTTCGCTGATGCGGGTACCGTAGCCCCCCGCCAGTATAACTGCTTTCATAGATCCTCCGGTCATTTTAAAGTGAGGTGCAACCATCCAAGAGAAAGCGAGAAGCGCCGAAACAGAGGACACCCTACTTGACTCTTAGCTACTGAAATATATATTTATTTATAATATTATCAATAATAAGTATTAATTTATTTTATGAAAAACGTATTAATTATCAATTATAGCGGATTCGTGAACGGTGTGGCCAGTGGTTAAGTGGTCTGTGTATGGTAGCCGCAGTGGTCGAACCAGTTTTTGGCATCCTGGCTGGTAATCCAGTCGAT